>CAIQWC010000013.1 GCA_903875425.1 uncultured Actinomycetes bacterium
AGCCTTGGCGAGTTTCGACGGCGGCGTTGCGGCAGGTTTCGTGACCTTCTTCGCGGCTTGCTTGGGCGTAGCCTTGGCGAGTTTCGACGGCGGCGTCGCGGCAGGTTTCGTGGCCTTCTTCGCGGCTTGCTTGGGCGTAGCCTTCGAGGGAGTTTTCTCCGCAGTCTTGAGAGCCGCCAGGCTGAGTTCGGCCACCCTACGGGTCGCATCCACTTCGGCGAGCTTGAACTTATACGTGACGCCCTTGGTGAGTACATCGCGGGCACGGCGAGGAGCAGGATCACCAAGTCGAGCCGTTGGTACATAACAGGCGAAGGCACGCCCGTCGCCAAGATCCACTAACGCCGAAGCGCCATGACTCGAGAAACCAGTCACCGTCGCGCTTAGGGTGGCACCCACGCTGTGGGTGGCTAAGAAACTCACAAAATCAATGGGCTTATTCGCGGTGGTCGCAGCCTTGGACGTCGGCGTGTCACCCTCGTGGGATCCTCCACGCGTTGCTCGTGCACGCTTAGAGGGTCGTGAGGCCTTCGCGACAGGTTCGGGCTTAGGACGGCGCGACTTCTCCAGCGCCTTCGTAAGTAGTACCGCTTCGGCCGGCGTGATCTTTGACGCAGGCCCTGCTACCTCCAAGGATGCTGCCTTTGCCAGCGCTACCAGCTCAGCCGGCTTTACATTGAGATCCTTGGCTAGCTGTGAGAGCTTAATGTTTGAAGCGATGCGGTGAAGCTCACGAATTTTTTCCGCCCCCGTGGGATCGACCATGGACTGGTGGCTCTTAGCCTCAAGCTTTGCTTTGTTGGCAAAGAGCAAGACATCCTTGGATTCGATGCCTAGTTCCTTGGCGAGTTGATGGACCCGAATGGGTTCGGGGACGAGTGCCTTGGGCGTAAAGGTATCGCCGATACGGGCCTTCGAGCCATCGGGGCGAGCGAGCGCCAATTTTTTAATGGGCCCAACGGGTAGTGCTGCCTTCTTGGTGGCTTCACGGCTCTTCGGGCCACGCACGGGTGTTCGCGGTGTGAAGATCCATCCAACACCGGGAACCGGTTTGCCACCGATGAGGCGACCGAGATCAAAGAGCCAGGGGTATTCACCATGGAACTCTTGAAACGAATCGTTCGAGAGGACCACCGCATTCATCTTCTGGGCGATCTTAAGAATGAACGCGTCTCCGCGACCCACGGCACCGGCCGGGGGGGTGACCATCTTGCCCGCAGCTTCGGCGTTTTTAAACCGGTCTCGCTCCTTTTTGGTCTCAACGCGGTGCTCAAAGGTTGCGTCTACGACGACAACTAATTCGGCCTGAGGGTTTTCTTCTCGGTACGCATCGATGGCCTCTTCGAGTTGGCTCAAGTTAGGCAGCGTCCTGCCTTCTGTGGCGAGATTGGACCCGTCAACAATGACGTGCTGCACCACCGCACTCACAGGGTCCCGATAGCCCTAGTCATCAAGTCTTCAACTTCGGCCTGATGGACGAGCGAACTTCCGGTGGCCGGAGTCGCCGATTCCGCTCGAGCAACGTGGGAGAGCTTCAAACGATCACGGATCTCGCGGTGGAATTGGTGGTGGGCAAAGGGCCATGCACCCATATTTTCAGGCTCTTCTTGCAACCACACGAGTTCCTCCGCCTTCTTGTACCGGCTGATCACGGCTTCAATGGCCTCACTCGGCCACGGGTAGAGCTGTTCTATTCGAACGACGGCCACCTCATCGCAACCCTTGGCTCCGGCCTCGATGCGTTGATCTCGACGGGCGCGTGCTTCGTGCGAAACTTTTCCTGAACAAAGAACAATGCGCTTTACCTTCTTAGGGTCGGCTCGATCATCATCGATCACACTCTGGAAGCTTCCCCGGGTGAATTCATCCACCGATGACCGAGTTGTCTCTGCGCGGAGCAGTGATTTAGGTGTCATGACGATCAGCGGCGTCTTGCGTTCCCGCTTTGCTTGGCTGCGTAACAAGTGGAAGTACTGCGCCGAGGTTGATGGCATCACGACCCGCAAGTTATTGCGTGCACAGAGCGACAAGAAGCGCTCGATGCGACCGCTTGAGTGTTCGGGTCCTTGGCCTTCATACCCGTGAGGCAAGAGCATGACGAGACCAGCTTGCTGACCCCACTTATATTCGGCCGCAACCAAGAAGTTATCAATGATGATTTCTGCACCATTAACAAAGTCACCGAACTGAGCCTCCCAGATCGTCAGCACGTCTGGGGCTTCAACGGAGTAACCGTACTCAAAACCAACCACGGCATACTCGGAGAGAAAGGAGTCTCGAATCGTAAACCAACTATCGCCGCCCATCTTGGTGAGCGGGATGTACTCGTCGCCGGTTTCGAAATCTACGAGCGCTGCGTGGCGATGACTGAAGGTGCCTCGGCGAACGTCTTGGCCCGTAAAGCGGACCGAGGTTCCTTCGTCGAGCAAGGAGCCGATGGCCAGTGCTTCTCCCAGGGCCCAGTCGATACTGCCCTGTTCGACCATTGCGCGGCGCTGCCCAAACTGACGCTCAAGTTTGGGATGGATGGTGAACCCTTCGGGGGCCGTCATCGTGGTGGCTGCGATGACGTCAAGGGTGCTCTTTGCGACACCGGTCTCGGGAGCCGGCGTCTCGTGGGGCTCCTCAAGGTGAAGGGGAGCATGAAGCTGTGGGGCTGCGACTTCACGAACATCGTCGAGCACGATTTGAAGCCGGTCATTAAAAGACTCAAGGGCGGCTTCGGCTTCATCCAAGGTGAGGTCACCGCGGCGAACCAAGGTCTCGGTGTAGAGCTTTCTCACCGAGCGCATCTCATCAATACGTCGATACATCACTGGCTGGGTGTAGCTCGGGTCATCGCCTTCGTTGTGCCCATGACGGCGGTAGCAGACCATATCGATAACGACGTCTTTGTGGAAGCGTTCGCGGAATCCAAAAGCCAAACGAGCAGCTCGAGCACAGGCTTCAGGATCATCGCCATTGACGTGGAAGATCGGGGCCTGAATCATCTTGGCAACATCGGTTGGGTACAACGATGATCGTGCCGCAACGGGGGAGGTCGTAAATCCGACCTGGTTATTGATCACCACGTGAATGGTGCCTCCGATTCGGTAACCCGAGAGATTCGAGAGGTTCAGCGTTTCGGCGACAACACCTTGACCAGCGAATGCAGCATCGCCATGCACCAAGATGGCCAGGACCGGGAAGTGATCATCATTATCCCGCAAGGCGGCAGGCGTGCCGTCAGACGGCGTTGTCAGGCGATCTTGTTTCGCCCGCGCCATACCTTCAACAACAGCGTCGACTGCTTCTAGGTGCGACGGGTTCGACGCGAGGGCTACCGGGATAGACCGGCCAGAACGTCCCGAAAAGATCCCCGTTGCGCCCTTGTGATATTTAACATCACCAGAACCTTGAACCGTATCGGGGTCTAAGTTGCCTTCGAACTCCGAGAAAATTTCACGGTAAGACTTACCAACAACATTGGCGAGCACGTTAAGTCGTCCTCGGTGCGCCATACCGATGACCGATTCGCGCTGGCCGGCTTCAGCAGCGGCATTGAGGATCTCATCGAGCATCACGATGGCTGATTCAGCCCCTTCGAGACCGAAACGCTTTTGGCCCACATAGCGAGTGTGGAGGAAGCGTTCAAAGACTTCAGCCGCGTTGAGTCGCTCGAGAATATGGCGCTGCTCATCAGCACTCAGCGTGGTGTCGACACCTTCTACCTGCTCTTGAATCCATGCCTTTTGCTCAGGGTCTTGGATGTGCATGTACTCGATACCCAAGGTTCGACAGTACGCGGCACGCAAGATGTTCAAGATCTCATCGAGCGTTGCAGATTTCCGGTTCGCCAAGCCGCCCGTCAAAAACGTCCGTGGCAGATCCCAGATACTTAACCCGAACTCCGCAGGCGCGAGTTCTGGATGCGCCGGGGGAGGCTCAACAGCCAAGGGGTCAAGGTCTGCTTCAAGGTGTCCACGAACGCGGAATAGGTTAATGAGTGACGCTACTTTCAGTTGCTTTTCGATGCGCTCAGTATCATCAGCTGGATCGATCGACTGATGGTCGCGACCCCACGGTCGCGGGTCATAGGGAATCCCCATGGCCGAGAAGACCGATTGGTAAAAACCATGGTGGCCGCTCAGGCATTCCGAGACGTACTTGAGAAACAACCCTGATTCAGCACCTTGAATAATGCGGTGATCGTAGGTAGAGGTCATCGTAACCACACGGCCGATACCAAGGTCGGCGAGCACGCGCGGATCTGCGGCTTCGAATCCAGCTGGGTAATTGATTGCACCAACGCCGATAATCGCGCCTTGTCCCGGCATCAATCGCGGCACCGACTGCACGGTTCCAATACCGCCGACGTTGGTAAGCGATACCGTTACGCCGGCATAGTCAGAGGGATCGGCGGTATTGGCGTGAACTTTTCGGACCAAGTCTTCGTAGGCATGGAGGAAACCACGGAAATCGAAGGTGTCAGCCTCCTTGATGCAGGGCACCACGAGGGTGCGCGACCCGTCAGACTTCTGAACATCAACGGCGAGACCCAAACCTACGTGTTCATGACGAACGACTCCATGGGTTCCCTTCTCGTCGATGGATGAGACGAAGGTCGCGTTGAGGTTCGGCATGGCTTTGAGACCTTGCACGACGGCATAGCCAATGAGGTGGGTGAAGCTGACCTTCTCCCCCGACGTACGGGTGAGCTGCTCATTGAGGAGTTGACGGTTCACCTCTAAGAGTCGAGCGGGAATGGATCGGAACGACGTTGCCGTTGGTACGCCCAAACTCGCTTCCATATTGTCGACGATGCGCGCAGCCGCGCCTCGAAGCGCCACGGCAACCTCATCGTCGGCAACTTCCACAACGGTCGCCTTCGTGGCCCCGCCTGACGGCGCGACTACTGGCGTATAGTCAGCAAAAAACTCTCGCCAAGCATCAGAAACTGAGTTGGAATCGGCCTTAAATCGGGCGAACATGTCGTCCACTAGCCACGCATTCGGGCCAAAGGAACCTGACTTCGCCTCCGGTGTTTGGGGAGCGGGGGGCATAGCTCCAGCCTACCGATGTCACCTGACCACCCCTGCACCATCCCCCGGTAGCGTCTAGGTGGTGAATTCCTCATCCCGATCTCTTCAGGCGCTGGCCGGCAAAGGGCCAGAAGACATCGCTATTTTTGGAGCCTCGAGTCGTCAAGCCCATGACCCCTGGACCGCGCTGTGCATCCATGGCACCCTCGATCGAGCCGCGAGTTTCAGCCGGCTCACTCGGCGCTTAGAAGATTTCGACGTGATCGCCTATGACCGTCGTGGCTACCAAGGATCCCGTGGAGCCGGGGCTTCGAGCCGCTTTGGCCGTCACGTCGATGACGCTCTCGACATCGTGGCGGCAACCCACCATGATCAGCCGGTCGTGCTCATCGGCCATAGTTTCGGCGGCCTTATCGCGTTGGCCACAGCGATTGCGGCTCCGGGGGCGATTAATGCGGTCGTGGTCTACGAACCCCCTCTCCGTTGGTTTGATGAAAGCTCCGGTGAATACGAGCATCCGCTCATCTTCGATGAGCCCGAACGCGAAGTCGAAAAATTTTTCCGTCGCATGGTTTCAAATGCAAGTTGGGATCGGATGAATCAATCAGCTCGTCGTGAACGCCTCGATGATGCTGGGGGGCTCTTCAGCGATATCGAGATGACTCGAGATGAAATTCCCTTCCGCGTTGACGATCTCAATCGCATCGCCATTCCCGTCACCTTCGGCGTGGGCGACGTGGTGATGAATCCTGATTATGGTCGAGTGGCTAAGGTCGTCGTGGACGCGCTCCCCCAAGGCAGATTCGTTGTCGCTAAGGGCGCCGCTCACGGCATCCATCTAACCCATCCCGCAAGTTTTGCCGACATGGTGATTGAAACCACCAAGAGGAGCATTCGTGAATCTACTCATTAGTGGTACTCATGGTCTGATTGGCAAGGCCCTGGTTGCTCGATTCGAGAGCAAGGGCCACAGGCTTACCGCCTTGGCTCGGCCAGGGACCAAGACCACCAAGGGTGAGCACGTCTCCTGGGATCCGCCGCGTGAGTACATCGACCTCGAGGCGCTGCGTCACCGCGGCCCCTTCGATGCGGTGATTCACCTTGCGGGTGCTGGTATTGCTGATAAGCGATGGAATGCCGAGCGCAAGCGCGAGATCCGTGAATCTCGTACCCGTTCGACCCGCACGCTGACCTTGGCCATCGCAGCATGTTCTCCGCAACCTGCGGCTTTTATCTCGGCTTCGGCGATTGGCTTCTATGGCAGCCGCGGCGACGAGGCGCTTGATGAATCATCCGCCCAAGGGTCTGGCTTTCTAGCAGACGTCTGTGCTGCATGGGAGCAGGCCACCGCTCCCGCTCAAGCCGCGGGCGTGCGAGTCGTTCACCTACGCACCGGCATTGTTCTCGATCCCGCCGGCGGAGCACTCGGCAAGCAACTTCCCTTGTTTAAAGCAGGCGTGGGAGGCAAGTTGGCGAGCGGTAAGCAGTGGATGAGTTGGATCAGTATGGATGACGAACTCAGCGCCATCCAATATGCGTTGACCAATACCGAACTCTCCGGTCCAATTAACCTCACCGCACCCGGGGCCGTGACCAACGCGCAGTTCACGAAGACCTTGGCTCACGTCCTTCATCGGCCAGCCCTCTTTAGCGTTCCCAAGGTGGCGCTAGCGACAGCACTAGGAAGCGATCTCGTCGAAGACGCGATCCTTGCCTCACAGCGCGTTTCGCCCTCCGTCCTAACCAAGGCTGGGTTTTTGTTTCGACACCCCGATCTCGAAGGTGCCTTACGGGATTTACTCAGGTAACCAAGACTCGTAGCGTTCGGCAAAGCTCCACGAGCGTCGATGGTGCTCGGTCAAGCCGAAGCGTTCGAGCGCTTCGAGGTGCACGGGTGCTGGGTATCCGGCATTACTAGAAAACCCAAAAGCATCGGGCACGTTCAGCCTGGCCATCATGTCGTCTCTCGTTACCTTGGCCAAGATCGACGCCGCTGCCACGCTGGCACAGTGCTGGTCACCCCTGACTACTGCTTTGATTCGTGGCGTCGGTCCGCGCCGCCAGCGATGCTGCGCTGTCAGCGATGCCACCTCGAGGGTACCCACGTCAAGCAGGTCAAGGGGGCCATCACAGATGATCGCATGGGGCGTCACGCCGCAGGCTTCAATGGCACGCGACGTCGCGATCGCAATAGCGCCGCGCATTCCCAAGGTGTCACACTCGGCAGCATCGGCGTGGCCTACCCCCCAGGCGTATGCCCAGGCGATAATTTCTGGAACCAAAGCATCGCGTTTAGCCCTATTCAACAACTTTGAATCGCAAACGCCAGCGGGGACAACTCCTTGCGTATCCTCAAGTACCACAGCGCCCACGCTGACCGGTCCCGCCCACGCGCCACGACCTACTTCGTCCACACCGGCGATCAAATGCGCGCCCTGAGCCTTGAGTTCACGCTCTATTTCTAAGGTCGGCAGGATACTCGGCACGCTCTGAACGGTACTGGTTTTTTAGGCCTGATCTGGGTTTCTAAGATTTCTGCACGAAAATTGTCCCTGCGTTACGCTGATTCAGCCATCACAAGGATGGTGCAGACACCACGTACAGTGAGTCGAGAGAGACTCACCAAGGGGGCGATTCCATGAAGATCAATCTTCGCAGCCGATTTGTGAAAGGGATGAGTGTCGGGGTAGCAGCGCTTGCCGTTGCCGCCTCGTTATCGGCCTGTGGCTCGTCGAGCTCTTCGAGCTCTTCGAAGCCGAGTAACACGAATCTCGTTCGCATCGCAGAACCACCGGCTACACCACCGAACTACATCTTCCCCTTTATGGGTTTGCAGTTCTTCAGTGTTTCCAACATCAACCAGTTCCAGTTCTTGATGTACCGACCTCTGTACTGGTTTGGTAAGGCACAGTCCCCGAACGTGAACTACGGCCTCTCACTCGCAAGCGCTCCGGTGTACTCCAACGGTGACAAGACCATCACGGTCAACTTAAAGAACTACAAGTGGTCTAACGGAACTGCCGTAACTGCTGAGAACGTGATCTTCTGGATGAACATGATGCACGCTGAGAAGGCCAACTGGGCTGACTACACCCCCGGAGCGCTGCCCGATGACCTCACCTCCGTGACGGCACCAAACGCAAGCACCGTGGTATTCAACCTCAAGGCATCGGTGAACCCATACTGGTTTACCTATAACGAGTTGTCTCAGATCACGCCGATGCCGAATGCTTGGGACATCACCGCAACTGGCGGCGCGGCGAACTCGGGCGGCTGTGCCGCAGTCCCCTATGGCACCGCCGATGCTCAGTGCTCGGCTGTCTACACCTACTTGTCGAAGCAGTCGGGCTATGACCCGGCCAACCCGCAAGCTGCGAACAACTCGCTATCGACCTACGCCGCGAACCCAATCTGGCAAGTGGTTGATGGTCCCTTCCACCTAACGCACTTTGATGCATCGGGGAACGTAACCTTCGCGGCCAACCCAAGCTACGGTGGCCCCGTCAAGGCAACCATCAAGCAAGTCAAGCTGGTCCCCTTCACCACTGACACCGCAGAGTTCAACGCTCTGGTAGGTGGCAAGGTTGACGTTGGCTACTTGCCGAGCCAAGACATCACGGGCAACGCCGTGAATGCCGGAACACCGGGTCCCAACAACTCACGCTTAGGTAACTACAACTTGGTGAGTGGCTACTCGTGGTCGATTAACTACTTCCCGATGAACTTCAACTCAACGGGTGACGGCGGTAACGCGGGTCCTATCTTCAAGCAGCTCTACTTCCGCCAGGCCTTCCAGACTCTGGTTGACCAGGCTCTCTACATCAAGAAGATTGATAAGGGTTACGGAGTACCGACCTACGGACCGGTCCCTGCCTTCCCGAAGAACCAGTTCGCGTCTTCTTACGAGCAGAGCGACCCCTACGCCTACAACGTCGCGAAGGCAGTGAATCTGCTTAAGGTTCACGGCTGGACCGTTGTGCCGAGTGGTACCACCACTTGTACGAGCCCGGGAACGGGTGCTGGTCACTGTGGCGCCGGCATCGCTAAGGGTGCGAAATTGGCGTTTAATTTGCAGTACGCATCGGGCTCAACGGCGCTGACCCAACTCATGACTGACGAAAAGTCATCCTGGGCACAAGCGGGCATCAATGTAACCCTGGGACAAGCTTCGTTTAATACGGTGCTCGGTAACGCTGTTCCCTGCAAAGCCGGATCGGCTTCGTGCTCATGGGAAATGGCTAACTGGGGTGGCGGATGGATCTTCGCACCTGACTACTACCCGTCAGGTGAGGCAATCTTCGCTACCGGTGCTGGTTCGAACAGTGGTTCTTACTCTGACGCCACCAACGATGCCAATATCCTGGCGACGACCAACAAGAACGTTCCGCTGAACACGTACGAGAACTACTTGACCCAGCAGCTTCCTGTTGTCTTCCAGCCCAACCCCACCGCGACGGGAGAAATCAACAAGTCGCTCAAGGGCTACTCCTCAAGTACCTTGCAGCAACTCAACCCGGAGGAGTGGAGTTGGTAGTTCAGCCCCGCTAGGGGTTACGGCAACAATCCCCCGGTCCCCGCAGGGATCGGGGGATTGTTACTTTTGACCAACAAGCCCCTGCGTTAACCGCTCTCTTGTGTCTATCCTTAAGGAATCATGACTTCGTACCTCGTTCGAAGACTGCTCCAAGCCTTCCTCGTTGTGCTCGGTGTCACCTTGGTTGTCTTTATCTTGAGTCAGCTCATACCCGGCGGCGAAGCGCGCGCCGCCTTAGGACCCAAAGCGACACCACTTCAGATTGCCCACTTCAATCACCTCAATGGTTTTGATGAACCACTCTGGGTGCAGTATTGGCACTACCTCCTCGGACTATTCCAAGGCAACTTGGGTTACTCCTATCGCAATAATCAAGGAGTCACCTCGCTCATTAGCCAGCGCCTACCAAAAACCATGGTGCTCGTAGGTGCTTCGACCTTGCTCTCGCTCGTGATCGCCATCCCCGTTGGCATGGCCCAGGCAGTGCGTCGCAACTCGCTCTTTGACTACACGGTTACTGGTGTTGGATTCTTCCTCTACGCCATGCCCGCCTTCTTGGCTGGTGAACTCCTTATCTTGTATTTCTCCTTCGACCTTGGCTGGTTCCCCTCTCAGCCACCTTCGGATGCGTCTGCATGGGCTGTCTTTACCCAGCCGATGGATTTTGTCCTCCCGGTAATCACCTTGGCCGCCTTGACCATTGCCGGCTTCTCCCGTTACATGCGCTCGTCAGTCCTTGACACCTTGGCCGAGGACTACATCCGTAGCGCCCGAGCCAAAGGTGCCGGCTCGCAGCGAGTCCTCTACGGCCACGCGCTGCGAAATGCGTTGCTTCCTTTAATCACCTTGATTGGTCTGACCTTGCCAGCGATTGTTGGTGGTGCCCTCATTACCGAAGACATCTTTAACTACCCTGGTATGGGCCTGCTCACCGTGCAAGCAGCACAGAACGATGATATCCCTCTCGTACTCGGAACCACCTTGGTGGCAACGGTCGCCACAGTAATTGGCTCACTCATCGCGGACTTGCTCTACGCAGCAGCTGACCCGCGGATCCGATTGGGAAGCGAGTAATTCCATGTCTAACCCTTTTGAACACATGCCCACCGCGCAAGTGGTAGCCGAACAAGAAGCGTTGCTACCGGCCGGCGGCAACGTCGTATCGGGTGATTCGTTCTGGCGCAACATGGTGAGGGTCTTTAGCCAAAACAAGTTAGCCATTATCAGTTTGGCGTTTCTTGTCTTTATTGTGCTGTTTTGTTTCCTCGGACCGTTGTTGTACCACACGAACCAGACCAACGGGCAAGAGGCACTCCTTAACTCGACCAATAATGCACCACCCGGAGCCGGCCATCCTTTGGGAACTGACGACAACGGTTTCGACATTCTCGGACGGCTCATGTTCGGCGGGAAGATTTCCCTCATCGTCGGTTTCGCTTCGGCCATTGTCGCTACGGTCGTTGGAATTATTTATGGAGCGCTCTCGGGCTTCTTCGGTGGTTGGCTTGACTCGGTACTCATGCGTTTCGTCGATGTTGGTCTCTCGATCCCCTTGTTGTTCTTACTCATTGCTCTGGTGACGATTTACCGGCCTACCGCACCCATGCTCATCATCGTGATTGCGTCGGTGTCGTGGCTAGTTCCCGCGCGATTAATCAGAGCCGAAACGCTCTCGCTCAGAACTCGAGAATACGTTCAGGCGGTCAAGGTGATGGGCGGAACAAGACGACGCATTATCGGACGCCACATCATCCCTAACTCCGTCGGCACCATCGTCGTCTTCGCTACCTTCAACGTAGCTGACTCGATTTTGACCCTGGCTGCGTTGGGCTTCCTTGGCCTTGGCGTGCCTGCTCCCCAAACCGACTGGGGCACCATGTTGTCGAACGGCGTGAACTATGCGTCAAACGGCTACTGGTGGGAAATCTACCCCGTGGGACTGTGCATTGTCTTGGTCGTCGTCGCCTTGAACTACATCGGTGATGCACTCAGAGACGCCCTCGAGGTTCGTCTCCAGCGCGGCTAGGTGCCTGGAGGCACCATGACATCCACCTCGAGGCTTATGCCACTCGGAAAGCTAAGGGTGGTAATTGCTAGGCTCTGCCATCCTTCGGAGGCGTAGAGCGCCCTTGGGGCAGGTGTGGCCATATCCACGTCGAGGTAGGGCAGGTAATTGAGCCGGCGCGCTTCGCTCGCGCAGTGGCGGAGCAAGGTTCGTGCGTAGCCCTTCCCGCGTGCTTCAGTGGCTACGAAGAGACGAGATATCTCCGCAAGCCGATCTTTGGGCCACGTCGTGTGCTCGTGCACAATGTCGTCAATCCCTCCCAAACTTCTTTGTTTGATCAGTGCATGTCCCATAACGACACCGTCTTCTTCAATCACCCAGGCCCCGATAACCCGCCGATCGCGCACAAACGCTTCCAACGACTCGGGCCGAGATTTTGGATAGCCCTCGATCGGTTGAATGACTTCAAGCAAGGTGGCGAGCCGGGCAATATCTTGCTCTCGGCGTTCGCGAAGTACCGCAGGGACGTGCCGCGCGCTCAAGCTGGTGCGGTGCTCTGAGATCCGATGCTCACGGGTTGCGAGAGCGGGACGTGACAAGCAGCACGGGTACCGTTCGCGAAGGCCTCAAAGGCTGGCTCTTCAACTGAGCAGCGCTCTTGTGCACGGGGACAGCGCGTATGGAAGCGACATCCTGACGGGGGGTTAACCGACGAGGGTAATTCCCCCTTGATCTGGCGGCCACGGCGACGACGTGCTTCCGCGACGTTTGGTACCGGCACCGCTTCTAACAAACCAGCGGTGTAGGGGTGGACCGGGCCACTCAAGATACTGGCCGCTGGTCCTACTTCAACGAGTTTGCCTAAGTACATCACGCCGATGGTGTCGGCCATGTAGCGCATGACCGCGAGGTCGTGACTGACAAGCAGCAAGGTTAATCCGCGACGTGCTTGCTGGTCTTTCATTAAGTTGAGCAACTGTGCCTGAATGGAAACATCGAGGGCCGAGACCGGCTCGTCAGCGATGATGAGCTTCGGCTCCAACGCCAGGGCACGCGCAAAGCCAATGCGCTGGCGCTGACCACCAGAGAACTCATGGGGAAAGCGATCAGCAGCCGCCGGCGAGAGCCCCACTTCGTTCAATAGATCTAGGACCCGCGCCTTTTGATCAGCCTCACTGCCTACGCCTTGAACCCTAAGCGGTTCACGAATTATTGACCCAACTTTCATACGCGGATCAAGAGACGCGTAGGGGTCTTGGAACATCATTTGGAAGTCCCGACGACGATTCCGCAGCTCATGTCCACCGATGTCTCGAAGGTTGACGCCTTCGAACTCAATAGTGCCGGCATCGGCAGGCTCCAACATCGTGAGCAGCTTAGAGACCGTGGTTTTACCGCAACCCGATTCGCCGACGAGTCCGAACGTTTCCCCTTGACGAATTTCGAAACTCACTCCAGAGACGGCTTTTACCGAAGCCACCTTTCGTCGAACCAATCCACCGGACATGACCGGGAACTCCTTAACCAAGTTGTCTACCTTGATCAAGACCTCATGAGATTTCGATGCTCCCGCTGGTATCTCGCCGTGGATAATCTTGAGCGCGGAAGGTCCATTGACCGGGTTAAAGCATCGATACTCGTGAGTATCTTGCTTGGTGAGTTCAGGGGCTTCGCGAAAGCAGCGCTCGGTGGTCTGCGAGCACCGGGGTGCAAAGCGACAGCCAACGAGCGCTTGAGAGAGATCCGGGGGCAGCCCTGGGATGCTGAGTAGGCGGTCACCCACCGTACGCTCGACACTGGGGACCGACTCGAGCAAGGCCGCTGCGTAGGGATGGCGCATCGAGCTAAAGATCGACTCGGTACTTCCCTCTTCGGCGACTTGTCCTGCGTACATCACCACCACCCGGTCAGTACGACCAGCGATCACCCCCATATCGTGCGTGATGAGCAACACGGCCATGCCG
The DNA here is from genome assembly GCA_903875425.1 of uncultured Actinomycetes bacterium. Classification (GTDB taxonomy): domain Bacteria; phylum Actinomycetota; class Acidimicrobiia; order Acidimicrobiales; family RAAP-2; genus CAIQWC01. Next base: position 13,525 of record CAIQWC010000013.1, read on the forward strand.
AGTTTTTCGCGCAAGGAGTCAATGAGGTCCAAGATCTGAGCCTGGATCGTGACATCAAGCGCAGTGGTGGGCTCGTCAGCGATAAGTAGTTTGGGCTCGCACGCCAACGCCATGGCAATCATGACTCGCTGACGGAGGCCACCAGAGAGCTCATGGGGATACTGCGTGAGTCGCTCTTCGGGACTCGGCATCTCTACGAGACCTAGGACCTCAATGGCTCGCTGGCGGGCTTGCTCCTTGGTCACATCACGATGGAGGAGCACCGCTTCGGAGATTTGGCGACCAATGCGCATCGTGGGGTTCAGCGACGTCATGGGGTCTTGGGGAATCAGGGCAACTTCATTGCCTCGCACCGAACGCATGGCTTTCTCACTCAAGGGCGCAAGGTCGCGACCTAAGAGCTCAACAGAACCGCCAGCGACCCGCCCATTAGGAGGCAACAAACGCATAATGGAGAGCCCTGTTGTGGATTTACCACACCCGGATTCGCCGACAAGGCCTACACATTCACCCGGATTAATGTCGAAGGAAACGTCATCAACTGCCGTAACGACTCCCGAACGTATCGAAAACTGAGTCCGAAGGTTAATGACGCGCAGGAGTTGCTCCATAAGCCCCAATCCTATCGTCTACGCAATTTAGAAACCGGGTCACGCGTCCGTAATGAGGTGCCGTTGGAGTTTGCCTAAGGCGTTTCTAGGTAATTGCGCCACTCGGCGGTACTGCTGGGGGCGTTTGTAGGGACTTGCGAGGGCTTCGAGCTCACGACGCACCACATCTTCAGCAAAATCCTCGCCGACGACGTAGGCCACAACCTCTTCGCCCCAACGCTCCGAAGCGATGCCGACGACCGCTACATCCTCGATACCACCTCGGCCACGAAGGAGATCTTCAATTTCTGTCGGATACACGTTGAAGCCACCCGAAATGATCAGCTCCTTGGAGCGGCCACACACCACGACGTAACCCGCTTCATCGACCCGCACGATATCGCCCGAACGCATCCAGCCATCACTGAGTACCTCGGCGGTGGCTTCGGGCCTCTTCCAGTAACCGGCAAAGACCGTAGGACTCTTCACTCGAAGTTCGGCTTCTCCACCCTTTTCCGGCAGCTCTAATTCGACGCCAGGAAAGGCCCGGCCCACCGTGCCCGAGCGACGTTGCCCGTGAAGAGGGTTCGAAACCGTCAACAGCGTCTCCGTCATGCCATAGCGCTCCAGAATTCGTTGCCGTGATGCACGCTCAACGTCTTCGAACATGGCCGTCGATAAGGCTGCCGACCCCGAAACCACGAGTCTCAGGGGGCTCAGGGCGCTCAGGCGACCACGTTCACCGAGGCGTTGCAACATGGTGGGCACCACGTAGCTTGTCGTAATGGCTTCTTCTGTCATCAGATCAGCAAAGCCATCTGCCTCAAAGCGTTCCATCACCACAACGCCAGCACCCGCCGCTAGCGAAATCATCAACCCCACAACGAGTCCATGAACGTGAAACAGGGGTAGAGCGCTGAGGAGCCTGTCCTCAGGCGATACCTCCCACGACCCGATGATCATGTCAGCTTGCGCACGAAGATTCTCGTGGCTGATCATGGCCCCTTTGGGTAGTCCCGTAGTGCCCGACGTATACATAATCATGGCCAGGTGATCACCCTGGGCTTGATCGAGGTGAACCGGGCTCTCGACGATACCGACGCGTCCTTGGGCGCGATGACGATATTGCTCGGCGACGCCGGTTCGCTTCTCCGCCACCACGATGACGGGTGTCACATCGTCAATGACTCGCTGACGCTCGAGATCACTTTGGAAGGTGGCAACCGGTACCAGCACCGCACCCAAGCGGATAATGGCTAAAGCAGTGACGATGGCGTCACCGCTGGTACTGGCCTCCCAAACCACGCGATCTCTTGGCCCAACGCCTTGACTGGCGAGTTCGCCTGCAATGGCTTCGGTTGTCTCGAGCAATTCGTCACCTTGGAAGCGCACGGTGACATCTCCTCGGGTAACGAGCAAGACGCGGTCAAGAGCCTGGCCCCAGGCGTGGGCCCAGCGTTGAGGAAGTGTGAGCGGCATGGATTCCAGTATGGAACATGGGTTCGCTTGTTGGGGTCTCCGGGGCCGTAATCTCAAAGCCATGCCTCGGCGTCTCTCCCTTGTTGCCCACACCCACTGGGACCGCGAGTGGTATCTCCCGTTTGAGGAGTACCGCATGCGCCTCGTTCCCACCGTTCAAGGCGTCCTCGACACCCTCGAAGAAGATGAGACCTTCCCTCACTTCATGCTCGATGGACAAGTCGCTCTCGTTGATGACTACCTCGCCATCAGGCCACAAGATGAGGAGAGACTTCGTCGCCTAATACGGGAAGATCGCCTCTCCCTCGGTCCCTGGTACGTGCTCATGGACGAGTTCTTGATCTCCGGAGAGACTTTGATTCGAAACCTCGAATTGGGTCGAGCTCGCGCACACGATCTTGGCGGTGCCATGGCCGTGGGTTACCTTCCCGATATGTTTGGCCACATCGCCCAGATGCCACAAATCTTGAATCAGTTTGGTATTGACCGTGCGGTGGTGTGGCGGGGCGTTCCCTCTGAGATCACGACGACGAGCTTTACGTGGCAGAGCCCCGACGGATCATCGGTCTCGACTGAGTACTTACCCCTTGGCTACTCCAATGCCAGCCAGCTGCCTACCGAGAATCCTGAATTTCTTGATCGCTTCCGTGACTACCTCATCGAAACGGCCGATCTCCTTGGCGAGGACGTGCTCATGATGAATGGTGGTGACCACGTCGCCATCATGAGAGAGCTCCCCCGCCTCGTAGAAGAGGCCAACGCATCGCAAGATGATCTCGTCCTTGAGATCACCAGCCTGGAGCACTACCTAGCGGAATCTTTAGGCGACGCGGCCGTCACCTGGCGCGGCGAACTACGTTCAGGATTCCGGGCCAATGTCCTCATGGGCGTGACCTCGAACCACGTTGGGGTAAAGCAGCGAATGGCTCACGCCGAGCGAGCCCTTGAGCGCCGTGCTGAACCGCTTAGCGCCATGTTCTTAGGGCCAAGCCCCGAGCGCGATACCTACCTCGCAGAAGCGTGGCTCCATCTCATTCACAATGCGGCTCACGACTCGATCTGCGCGTGTTCCGTGGATGAGGTCATCCATTCGGTGCTCGCGAGAGCTAGGAAGGCAGAAAGCATCGCAACGGCCATTACCCGCGAAGCGCTCTCGGCTTTTGCTCGACGCCTGTCCCGAGAAGGCGTTAGCGCTCTCAACCTTTCGAGTTTCGAAGCCGCGGGCGTGGTCGAGTACACCACCAGCGGAGACCACGCCCCAGAACATACCCAAATCCTCCGCCAGACCGCGGGAATACCGGGGACGGTCACGATTGACGCGGGCATGATGAAGACCTTGCTCGGCATGCTCCAAGGGCCGCGTTTCGGTGACGACGCCTGGATTCAAACCATTGCCGTAAGCGAGGACGATGATGGTCTCCACGTTACGGCCACCATCGGTACCGAAGAGCGACCTGGCGTCCCCATCGCGGCAATGAAGCAAGACATCTTTGCCCGCCTGGGAGCTCGGCCTGATATCGACGTTCACCTCACCTTGGAGCAACCACCCATCTATACGGTGCTCGCTCTCACCGGTCCCGTCCCATCCCTTGGTTGGGCCCCGGTAACGCCTCGTGCCCCAGACAACCCGGTTGTGCTGAGTAGCGATGGGATATCGATGAGCAACGGCCTCCTCAGCCTTGCGGTGGCAACAGACGGCAGCTTCTCACTCAATGGCGTCGCCGGGTTTGGCCGACTCGTTGACGGTGGCGACCTCGGCGATAGCTACAACTATTCGCCTCCCGCTGATGATCGTGTGATCGATGCACCGAGCTCCGTGCAGGTAACCTGCATCGAGGCTGGTCCGCTGCGAACGAAACTTGTCATCGAGCGAACCTTTGACATACCCCAGTTCGCTGACGAAACAAGTCAGGGGCGAATTGGATCCGTAGCCACCACCATGACGACCACGATCACGTTGGAAGCCGATCGGCGCGATCTTGGCCTTGAGGTGGTGGGGCGTAACCTCTCGTCAGACCATCGCCTTCGCCTCCACGTACCCCTGATGGAGGCTGCCACGAATTCTCAAGCGGGTTCTGCCTTCGCAACCGTTACCCGAGGCTTAGACGCCGAAGGCCGCCCTGACGAATTCGGCCTACCCACCTTCCCGGCAAGTCGCTACGTGAGCGCAGGCCGGCTCAGCGTTGCCTTTAGCGGCGTTCGCGAATATGAGCTGGTATCTATCCGCGATGGCAAGGCCCACGAACTCGCGATTACCCTCCTTCGCGCAACCGGCATGCTCTCGCGACTCGGTATGGTGAACCGTCCCTTCCCCGCTGGCCCCCTCACCCCAACACCGGCCCTTCAGATGCTGGGTGAAGGTATTACTTTCTCGTGCCGTATCGGTATCGATGTCGATGCGGTTGCCTTGGCTGAAGGCCATGACCTCCCCCTCGACCTTGTCTCATCGTTTGGCGGCGGGGATCTTGAACACCAAGGTCGCCTCCTTGACATTGATGGAGCCGTGATCTCATCGCTACGTCGCCACCATGGGGCTCTCGAGCTGCGCCTCTACAACCCTCGCGATGAAGACGCCGACGTCTCGCTCGGCGACCACCAGGTTGAACGCATCACCTTAGATGGCCAACGGGGAGCATCTGCTTCGGGGAAGCTCACCCTTCGGGGCCACGAGATCGCCACGCTGCTAATTCGAGAAACCTAAGTCACCCATAGCGTCCCACTCTCCCCCGGCGGGACGCTCCATGAGTTGGCGTACCGCTTGGAGGGGAGTGAGGCGTCCTTCAATGATGTCGAGGATGCGCTCGACAATAGGCAGTTCAACACCGAGGTCTCTCGCCATTGCTACGAGGGGGGCGGCCGACCGAACCCCTTCGGCCACCATGGGTGTCTCAGCAATGATGTGAGCGAGGTCGCGGCCTGAGCCGAGTTCAACACCGACACGTCGATTACGACTCTGCGCACTCATAGACGTCACCATTAAGTCGCCTACCCCTGCGAGTCCACCAAAGGTGCGCGCCTTGCCACCGGCAGCAACGCCAAGACGGCTCATTTCAGCGAGACCCCTTGTGAGCAAGATCGCACGCGCATTATCGCCAAAGCCCAGCCCATCAACAATGCCCGAGGCGATCGCCAGCACGTTTTTGGTAACTCCCGCCACCTCACAGCCTGTGATGTCAGTCGAGGTGTACACCCGCAAGTTCGAACCCTCAAAGAGCGCCTGCACGCTCGCCGAGGTGGCGTCATCATCTGATGCCACCACCGAACCGGCGGGTTGACCCATGGCGATTTCTTGAGCGATATTGGGGCCCGTCAAGACGGCCGGGATGACCTGGGGGGCGCAGGCTTCGATCACTTGAGTGATGCGCAGCAAGCTTTCTTGCTCAAGACCCTTGCTGAGCGAGACCACACCCACTCCTGGTTTGAGCGCAGAGGCCAGATCCTTAAGCACTGCACGAGCACCGTGGGAGGGCACGGCCAGAAAGACGAGGGTAGCGTGCTCCACTGCTTGGTGGAGATCTCCCGTTACGGCGAGTCCGTCGGGAAAAGAGCAATCGCTCACATACCGGGGGTTTCGTCGCTGATCAAGCATGGCCTCGACGAGCACGTTGTCGCGAGCCCAGAGCAGGGTTGGTTGCGATTGAGCCGCCATCATGGCCACCGTGGTACCCCAAGATCCAGCGCCAATTACAGCTATAGACGTAGTCATCACCCTAGAGCCTATGGAATCTGAGCCTCCTGCACGGCGATAAGCAAACGTGATGACTCTAGAATCATCGCGTGCACCCCGTAGGCCCCTCACACGCTGTCTTGGTGCCCATTAAGGATTTTGATTACGCCAAAGCTCGACTCGCCGATGTCTTGAGTCCGCGAGAGAGAAAAGCGCTAGCCCAAGAGCTAGCGGCTGGGGTCCTCGAGGCTTGCGCGGTCTTTGACCTTTTTGTTGTCTGTGACGCGACGGCTGTGGCCACCTTCGCGCAAGACCACGGAGCCACGGTGATCTGGACTCCAGAAGTTGGTCTTAATAGTGCCGTTCGAACCGGAGTTGATTACCTCAGCCAGCACGGGTACGAGTCAATCACTATCTCCCACGCAGACCTTGCCAATCCATCGGGAATTGCGACCTTGCCTGAACACGATGGCGTCATCATTGTCCCCGACCACCGAGGCGACGGCACCAACGTCATGCGACTTCCCAGCAGCGCAAGCTTTCCATTCCACTACGGTGCCGGGAGTGCAGACCAGCACGTACGCGCCGCCGAGGAAGCTGGCTTTGCCGTACTCATCCTTCGCGACGAAGCGTTGGGACATGACGTTGACGATGCCCACGACCTCGCCAGGCTCAGAGGCCACTAACAAAACAAGAGGGGGCCCGAAGGCCCCCTCTTGTTATAAACAACTCTTCGTCAACTAGCGACGACGAGTGGCCTTGCGAGCTGCGGTCTTGCGAGCCGGAGCCTTCTTCGCTGTCTTGCGAGCTGCGGTCTTGCGAGCCGGAGCCTTCTTCGCTGTC
>CAIQWC010000014.1 GCA_903875425.1 uncultured Actinomycetes bacterium
AACAAAAAGTTAATCGAGGAGAACATGGCGCTGTAGGAGTTGAACACCACGATTTTGCGATTCTGCATCTCGTACATAAGAATCGAACCATGTCTGCCGTGCTAAGCGCCTACACATCCCCACACAAGTGACATGCAAACGCAGTCCCGCTAAAAATTACGAAGTCATCCCTCCGTCGGGAGCTCCCAGTAGCATTCCGTGGTTTGCCATCGCTGTAAAAATTAAAAAAAAAACCGGAGTGGCGCGCATGTCGGAAGAGGCAGGCGTAGCGTCGGGTTTGGGATTGGGGGTAGAGGCTGCAGCCGTACCCCTTGAATCTCGCAGCGTCTCAGACGTTGTTTTGCCTGTGGTACCGGCAGGGCGGGTACCCACGCCGAGTTCAGCGAGCATCTTGTCTTCTGGGGAACCTTCCCCGTTTCTTGGCCACGGCGATCGTGTGCCATTGGCGCACGAGCAATCGTCAGCCTCGGGCGGAGGGCCCAACGGCCCTCGTTCAGATACGTGTATTACGATCACTGAGCCCCCGCCCGTGTTGTTGAGCGAGTATAATACCCGCTGCGATAATTTCTTGAAAGAAATTCACGACAATTTCGCGTCCGCTTGCGTTCGGCAGGAGAGCCTGAGTCGACCGTTCTTGTGTTCCGCGAAGAGCGCGACGGGGGGCTTGAATGAAGCTCGACTGCGTGCTGCTATTTTGCGGAACGAGGTGCTGACGCACACGACCGATGGCCCAGCTTGCACCCTCAACCGCCGCTCGTTGGAGTGGCATCGCGATATCGCAGAGGGGCGCCCGCTGGGTAGTATGGTCAAATTGGCCATGCCGCCCAATATCAAGGTGTCGGTACAGGGCCCGACGGGCCTGTTGCGGGGCGCGCATTTGCCAGCGGAGCTCACGCAATTTGACGTGCTGGCGTCGTCGTTGTGGTTTATGTCCAATAAACTGACGCCCGAGTCGGGTGTGTTTTTGATCGCAGCGTCGCAGTCGCTTGCGTCGTTGCCGGGTGGCCTGCCCACACTCGAGGCCATGCCCTTCCTCAGCAACATCTATTCCGGGGACGCTTATTCCAAGGACGGCAGCATCAATCTGAGCACGGTCACTTCTTTCGACTTTTTCGCGAGCATGTATGGTGGCATCTACAACGCGCGTGGTCGACACGGCTCCCTGGCACTGGCGGTGGAGGGGGAGGAGGACAGCATCGCCGTCGCGTACACCTCGCTGCCCTCGATTGCCAACATCCCGGCGGCCGACGTTCGCATTGATATCATCGTCGTGGTCCCTTTCTCACGCGGCCGTGTCGATGGGCAGTGGCGTGTGCTCTTTGAAGAGAGCTATGTCCCGCGTTGCCCTCCTGCTATTCTGGAATCGGTGGCGCGTGACACGGGCATGTCGTATGCTGATTACGGTGCGGGGCTCGAGGTCTTTGCGGATGGCACCTCCAGGGGCCTTAATATGTGCTATTGGCTGTGTCTCATAGCCGAGCTTTCCGATATCTTTTTGAGCCGGGGTTTCGCCTTGCCTAATGACGATTCGCAGCACCTCAGGTTGGCCACCTATTTGCAGGGGCTTTGCCGTGAGTATCTCGGCTACCCCTCGGTCATGTTCATGTACCTGTGGCACGCGATCGCCCAGGCAATGGGATCATCGGGTTTGCCAGAGTCGTTTGTACCGTTCCTGCGATCGGCCATTGCCTTGTCGTGCGTGGCATCTACCGCTGGGCACGATCCGCGGATCGGGCCCGTTGGGGAGATTGAGCATTCGGAGGATTGGAACGAAACCATGTCGCAAGCACGTGCTCTGCCTGGCGGGGAGCAGGCTGAGCGTTCCTTTTTCCAAATGGCGGATCTCGTTCTTGGGGGCTCTTGTGCGTCTGACGGGCCTCAAGATACAAGTTCGTACATTGCAGGCTTCCGGGCCGCACTCTGCGCATGCCTCACCTCTCTTAGTCACGGCAACAAGGCTGACCTGTTCGTCATATCAGGAACGTCCATGCTCTTTTCGAAGTTGTTTCGTATCGTACCTTTTAACTTCTCCCGTGAGGGACCAACGGTTCATGCGATCCCTGTTCCCTCTTTTGTTCCTGGGCTTCTGTCGGAAACTGTGCCTCTTGCGCTCATTTTCAAGGTCCCTGAGAGTGAACATTTTGTCCAGGGAACCGATCTCGGGTCCTGTTTTCACGGCGAAGGGGGATTACTGCCGCAAGGTGCCCTGCCGGGGGCGAGTCCAATGTCCCAGCAAGTTGCACCGGCGGTGGTGGTAGCAGGAACTTCCGTGCACAAGGGCCCGGCGAACGACCAACAAGCCGTGGCGGGCCCCGGCGTGGCGAACCCGTCTTTGTCGCGCGCGGGCGCTCCCCGCACTCTTGGCCCGAACGAGTCGGCCTTTGCTGGACTCGCCCGTCCTCAGCCCCGAGCCGGCGGACACCAGCCGCCGGGCCTTTCTGCTGCGACGGGTGGCGGGGCCGGGCAGGGGCACCCGCCTTTGTCGTCGGGAGGTGAAGCCAATGGTCCGGATGATGGTGAGTTTACCCTTGTCTCCGGGAAGCGGTCGCAGAAACAGGCGCGTAAAAAGGGCAAACCCCCGGCTACAGCCCCAGCCGCGTCGCCTGGTCCTGTGGTGCAGAGGCAACAACAGCCCGAACGGTCGGTGGGCCCCGCGGCACCGACCAGTGTTCCGTCCTCTAGCCCGACAATTATGTGCACAGCTCCCGCGTGCCTGGTAGATTCGCACGTGAATCACCAACTCTGCCCGCGCCATCTCAAACTGGCCCAACGTCAGTACTATGGCTCGGGCACGTGTACCGCGTGCTCGCAGCTATTCTTCTCCCGCAAGGGCAGACGCGACGCTTACTGCGGGGGGTGCTTCAAAGCCGGTCGCCACAGTGCTCTTGCCCATCCGCCGCCATCGGTACGCTCGGGCGAGCGCGTACCGCCGCCGCCTCGACAGCAGCCGGTCCCTCGTTTTGCTGCTCCCGTACAAGGAGTTTGGGGCAAGCAGGGGCCACTGCAGCCATCTGCCGACTCGCGGCCTCCCTCGGGCCCCGCAGCGCCTGTCAGCGTCATCCTCCCGGCGGGACGAGCCCAGGTTGGACCGGCCCCACCCCCTGCCGTAGATCTAGGTTCGCAAATGCAGGCCATTTTGGCGGCCGAGCGGGCTGTCATGGCGGAGGAACAGCGCAAGTTTTTGGCGCAAATTCTTCAAGCGACGCAAGTTCACACGCAACAAGTGTTGGCCCAGCAGCAAGAGTTCCAGCGGTCTGTGGTGGCATCCTTCACAGATACGATTTCTCAGTTGCGGTCTATGCATGAGACGGAGTTAAAGGCGTTTGGGTCGATTGTCTCCAATGCTCTCGCTGAAGTTCATGCACGAATTTCTTCCTGTCTCCTTGAGGGGAAGACGCGTGAGACTGTGTGCATCCAGTGTGGCCCGGCCGGGAAGGAACTCGCACCGGCGTCTGTTGAGACGACCTCTTCCCCCGCTTTAGCCCACCCCCCTCTGCCCTCAGCCGGGCCCTCGGTGGCACCGCTATCTGTCCCGGCCCTTGTATCGGCTCCTATCCCTGCGCCTGCATCTTCTATCCCAGTGCCAGTGGCCACTCGAGCCGTGCCGACTACGGTGCCCGCACGTGCCCCTGTGTTCGTGCCACACCCCTTGCCCAAGCCTGTCTTGGAGCCTGGGTTGGCCCAGGCGCCCCCCCCTGCCGCGGTTTGTGCCCCCGCAGACGTACCGGGTTTAGCACTGACCCCCTCACCCGCACCCTCCCCCGCGACGGCATCTGCTCTTGGGCAGCCCCTTGTCCGGGCGCCCGCCCAAACACCCGTTTCGGCAGGCAAACCCACCACATCACCCCTCCGTTCGCCTCCGCCCGCACGCGCCTTAGTGCCGAGCCCATTGGTGCCGAAAAGTCCCTTTTCGCGCATGCTGGAATCGGGGGTCATTCCCGATGTGAAGGCGGTTATTGCCTCGTTCAAGACGGCCACGCAGAAGGCTTCCCCCCATCTTTTCCCAGATGCGTTGGCCGTTCCGACGACCATGGTTTCTCCGTCTCCTGACGCCGATTTATCCGTGGCGCCGGGAGTCGGGCGCCAGCAGCAATGAGGCCCGTCGGGGCCTCGGACTACCGCACGATCTCATCGTTAGGTAGTCCCATGGCCAGGACATGTGCCTGGTCCCGTCCCAGAGCGGTTATATTTGGACTCTCTTCCTATGTGCCTGAACGAATTTTTCTTTCGGGAACTATTTTCCTTGTGGTTGCTCATTTTGTTCTTCTATTCCTTGGTGTTGGAGGGGATAGGGGGATGGAGAGAGAACTGCGACGCCTCCTATTTTTCCTTTTCGCAGGGTACATCATGACGTGTACACCTGCAGGCGCTGCCACTGATGGTCCTATGAAATGCAGTGGCAGCGCCTCTGGCCCGCACACAAACGTGACGGCGGATACGGCCGTTTGTTTGTTGCGGGCCGGGGCTGCCCGCCTGGAAGTCCCGGGGCGGCCCCTGCGTGACGCGGGCGCCTTGTCTGCCGTCGCGCCTTCCTTAGACGCATCGCGCCCGTCTCCAGCGCTGAGCCTGCGCGTGTCCCATCCTACACGGGCCGCGCTTGCCTCGCCGCTGGCCATCGACCCGTCTGCGCATACCTCTCCACCTCCTCGCGGAAGGT
>CAIQWC010000015.1 GCA_903875425.1 uncultured Actinomycetes bacterium
CCAATACCAACCGACATTTCTCGGAACTGAATGTCGCGAGCACTCCAATCATTAAAAATTGTGTAGCCCACAATCGCATCGAGTGCTTGCTCTAGCGTCGCCTCAAAGAGCGGCTTATTAATGACGGCCGCAATCTCAAGCTCGTAGTCGAGCTTGTCGGTGTAGTGCGGCCAGGGAACTACTTGGTCCGGCCCGAATACAGTGTCGGGGTTACCCTTCCAGTGGACAGGAATTTTGTACCACTCTTCAGGTACATTGCCAAAACTATTTTTTACGTGCTCTTCTACGAGCATGAAGTCTCGAATGGTATTGGGACGAGGTAGCGGTGCCTTCAACTGAACAGCGCTGAGTTCATGGATAACTTTTGGCTCGGTAGCTACAATGCGACGTAGCGCCGCCATGCCTGCGTCTCCCATGCGGAGTACCTCAATCAGGGCAACCGTCTCAGTTCCAAAGACGTTGTCGCTTTGGGAGAGGGCCGATTGGGCGATGTCAACGACGTAGTTGCCCTCAAGGACGCCGACCGAAATCGGAACTTCCTCCCCACGACTATAAGAAACTATGTGCACAGACTGCCCCCGCCACTACTCCTGCACTGCTTTTTTACCTAACTTTGAAGATATACCCCATTAGGGAAAATACAAACAGAAAATCGACCTAGACTCACAACTAAACGTGGTTAATCCGGTACCTGCCGTATTTACATGCTTCATAGAGGGTTATCACGGAGATTAAGGCGAGTAGGGAACAGAAAAAGGACGTATCCGAGAGGTCCAGCCTCTTCGGATTTTGCTGCGGTCTATCCCCAGATTTGCCTATTGCCAAGATCACGGGCTGGCGGAATTTTCGCGCTCGTACTTGGCCTTCCCTAGCGCCCCCTCTCTTTGGATGAGCTGGGGGCACGTACCTAGCCCGTGATGTTCGTTGCCGAGGCCGCCGGTCCTGTTCCCCAGGAGTTGGTAGCGCTCACCAAGATCTATAGCGCTTGGTTGGACTCAGACCTATAATCTGGCACCGTAGCGACGCTGTGATCAAAAGCGTGTGCTCTGCAACTGACTATGCGCAGGGTTGCTAATCGACCATCGCCTCGAGTTGGACATTGAACTACCGGCAATGCCTTAATCTCTTTATGAAAAGTAGCGGTGAAGCCGTCCCACGCATGCCAACTATCTTCGCAACCACGTTTAGGGCATTCCCGGCTAGCACCTAGAATTGGATCAGGGGCCGCTAGCTCATCGGGAAGAGCAGGGGACTTTTAATCCCAAGGTGCCGGGATCGAGACCCGGGCGGCCCACAAAAGTACTGGCGAGGAGCTGGTACCCCATAAAACCAAGCGAATCGATGGCCGAAAGTGCTCGCTCGCCAAGTGGCTCATGAGCCCTAGGCCAAGGGTTTTCTTGAGTGATCAACGTGCTCCATCGCATCTCTGGGTATGTGTAAAGGTTGGCGCATGAAGATTGTTGAAGTTGGACCTCGCGATGGCCTCCAAAATGAAAAGAAGCCAATCTCAACGCCCGACAAGTTGCACTACATCAACCAACTCGTCGCTGCAGGGCTAACCCGCATTGAAGCCGTCAGCTTTGTTCGTGCCGACCGCGTCCCCCAGATGGCCGACGCTGAGGGCGTCATGGCGGGAGTACCTCGCTCGGAATTCGTAAGCTATTCCGGCCTAGTCATGAATGACCGAGGTCTCACCCGCGCGATTGAATGTGGCGTTGATGAAGTAAATATTGTGGTCGTCGCGTCAGAAACTTTTTCTCAGCGAAACCAGAACATGACGATTGCTGATTCTCTTACGACGCTGGCTCCCATGATCGAGCGTGCTCGCCATGAAGGCATCGAGGTCACGGTAACCGTCGGGGCTTCCTTCGGCTGTCCCTTCGAAGGTGAAGTACCTACCGAGCGTGTCGTCGGCATTGTCGAACAAGCAGCCTTACTCGGAGCCAACGAAATTGCACTCGCTGACACCATCGGTGTTGGCACACCCGTCGATGTACGCCGTCTCGTCCTTGGCGCCCAAGCAGTTACAGATTTGCCCTTGCGGCTCCACCTTCACAACACCCGCAATACCGGTTACGCCAATGCCTTTACTGCCTTTGAACTCGGCGTTGCCGCACTGGACGCAAGCGCGGGAGGTATCGGTGGCTGTCCTTTCGCTCCCAATGCCACGGGCAATATCGCTACCGAGGATCTGAGCTACATGCTCGAGCGCGCAGGCGTAGCCGTAGGCCTCGACTTCGAGCTCACCACTGAGGCCGCGGAATTTATCGCAGAGAAGTTGGAAATTAAAACGCCCGCCCTCTTGGGTCGCGCCGGATGGTTCCCCGCCGCTCGTCACGAATAACTTCCTAGGGCCGAGCGGCCTCAGCGTGACAAGGCCGCAATCGCCAAATCTTCAGAAATAACTTCTGCATACTTAGCCTGAAGATCAAACAGGTTTGACTCCTGGGGTTCAGGAGCCCTATCTCCGACGGCGTCTCTCACGACCAAGGGGATGAATCCGTACTGGAGTGCATCAAGGGCGGTAGCTCGAATGCAACCACTCGTCGTGACACCCATGATGATCACGGTATCGACGCCCAAGGCCTGAAGCGTGGAGTTCAGGCTTGTGCCAAAGAAGGCACTCGCGTACTGCTTTGCGATGACTAACTCATCGGGAAGTGGCGCGACGTGCTCCATGAACTCGTTCATAGCTACTTCGCCAATAAAGCTACGAAGCGCGGGGATCTTCTGCAGGAATATCCCACCGTCCACGCCATCAGGGCCATATACAACTTTCGTGTGGATTACTGGCACGCCCATTGCTCGGGCCACGGTGATGATTCGCGACGCCGAAGAAAGCATTTCATCTGAGGGTAAGCAAAAGGGGCTCGCAGGATCAAAGTAACCGCGCATGAAGTCGACCGAAACAACGGCACAACGCTCACCAGCGCTCAATGATCCTGCAAACCCCTCAGCGTGCTTTGTCACAGGTTTTGCAACCTAAATCTTGATTGGTGGCTTCGGTGCAGGCAGCCCCGTCTCCTCCAAGCAGTTCTCCAAGATGGTCGCCAGGGGTGGTCCCATATTGAAGGTTGGCAGCGGTGTTGGACGACCTGAAGACAACTCGCTCCGTAGTGCATCAGTCTTGGCCTGGTCAACGACCCCTTCGTCGTCACAGACCACACCATAGTTACGAGCACCCTCAGCGGTGACGAGACCACGTCGAACTTCCAAACTCACCGTTTCTGGATCACGGGCTAAGGGGTCTCCCCAACCACCACCACCCCACGTCACGAAGTGCAGTACGTCACCTGGGTTAACGGGAACGTCAATCACCTTGCTGGCAATGACTTCCTTGGTTCCGTCGACGCGGTCAATCCATTTGCGCCCACGTGCACCGGGCTCGCCGCCATTTACTCCCCATGGGTAGGTAAGCCAACGGTCATCGTGAATCGCAATGGTTCCGGGCTCCAAGAAGCGATACGCCACGTCCACGCCGTTACCACCACGGTGAAGACCCGCGCCACCGGTGTCGCTCACGGTCTCCCACTTCTCAATAACGAGGGGGTAGTAGGACTCGAGGTACTCACAAGGAATATTGACGAAGGACGGCCAGAGGGAGTGGCCGTCGGGGCCATCGCCAATGGGGCGACCTGGAATGCCGCCAAAGCCAATCGAGTAGAGCTGGAACCATTCACCCTTACGCTCCCCTTGGCTGTAGTTGCCGGAGTACATGAAGTGGGGCGAAGACGAGAAACCCGCTGCATTCAACAAGCTGGGGTTGGTCTGTCCGAGTAGTCCACCGAAGAGGTCAAAGACTCGACCGATGCCGTGGTTTCGAGCATTCAACGCTGCGGGGTACTTCGGCTTCCAGAATGAGTCGTCAGGGATGATGACATCAACGAGCGGGTAGAAGCCGTCGTTCCACAAAATCTGTGGGTCAGCCACGGTGATCATGTAGATACCGAAGAACATTCGGACCAGATTCTCGTTGATGTAGTAGTTGATCGGTCCTTGGGCCTGAGGAGAACTCCCCGAGAAGTCCAAGGTGACCTTGTCACCAACGCGGGTCAAACTCAACTTCAGCTCGTAGGGACCGTAGCCCACGCCATCATCGCAGATGTAGTCAGTGAACGAAAGGGTTTCGCCCTCTTTGAAGACGATGGCGAGTAGTGC
>CAIQWC010000016.1 GCA_903875425.1 uncultured Actinomycetes bacterium
CGGCTCGTTTGGAATCATGTAGCCACTGCCATACAGCGTGAAGTCTTCAATGCCTTTACCGCTCAACACCTGAAACAGAAGCGCCGCGACCGAAACAGCGTTGTCACGCTCAACCAAGACACTGCCAATCGCTTGGTTAATCGGACGCGAGTGCGTGTCGTTCCACGTAACCGCTCGGTCGTAAGCGCTTGTAACATCTTCATCTTCACACCTAAACTTGGCATCGTCGGTGTACTCAGCACGAATCTTCTTGCCGTTGACTTTGACGTCTGCTGCCCACATAAGTTGGTCCATTGGTGTGTCCTTACTTCTTGGGTCCCGCTAGGGGAGTAACACGCTTAGTGGGCGTTGTGCCCACCGTCGACGTCAAGGCCAGTCCCTGTCACCAGTGAGGCTCGGTCAGAGCAGAGCCACGCAACTGCCTCGCCAATTTCACTAGCGCGTCCGAGTCGTCCAATAGGCATCGTCGGGATGAAGGCGTCGGCGCCACCGGGGACACCTTCCATCAAGGCTGCTGGCATCGCGGTGTCGATGACACCGGGGAGTACCGCGTTGACGCGGATATTTTCCGTTACGTGGTCAAGCGCGGCTACTTTCGTCATACCCATGACGGCATGCTTGGTAGCGGTGTAGATCGGGGTATTTGCGGCACCGACTTCTCCGTACACTGATGCCGTATTCACGATGGCACCTTTCCCGGCTTTAGCCATTACGGCGAGTTCTTCTTGCATGCAATACCACGTCCCCTTGAAGTTAACGTTGAGTACTGCCTCGAAGACGTCGTCAGGGTAGCCATTGAGCGGGTGTAAGACACCGACAATGCCGGCGTTGTTAAAGGCACAGTCCAATCGACCATAGGTATCGATGGCAGCGGCCACGATGGATGCGACCTCGGCGCGCTTCGTTACGTCAGCGGCGACGAATATTGCTTCTCCACCCTGGGATCTCACGAGCTCAGCGGTCTCTTGACCACCGGCGTTCGGTAGATCGCTGAGAACCAATACAGCACCTTCGCGAGCAAAAATCTCGGCGGTCGCCCTCCCAATTCCGCCGCCAGCCCCGGTGATAATCGAAACCTTTTGATCCAACATTCCCATTCCATCCCCCTTGTTCAGCGTCACTCCATGGATGAGCGCCCGCCCCGCCGTTACGTTAATACGTCGAGAACTGTCGTGCCGATAGAAATTTGCTTGGTGACCGTCATCTAGGTAGGTGGGCCCTGCTTGGCGAGGGTATGCCTACCGGTGTTCTAGGACGACCGATTTGGGCTCCGACGTGACGACAGCGGCGTTACGAATCGTTAACAACGCGATAATAAATCCTAAGAACGCACCTGCTGCGCTCACACGCATAGCTAAGTGGAATCCAGAGACCGCCGCATTAACTTGCGCGGCGTGATCGGGATAAGCCTTCCCCTGAAGGAGGTGGTGTTCTACCGTCGCGGCAATCGTGACAGCGATGGCAAGTCCTAGCGCTCCACCAATTTGCTGGCCCATATTAAGCAGTGACGATGCGAGTCCCTGTTCATTTTTCTTTACCGACGCCACGGTATTGAGGGTGAGGGGAGCAAAACATAGACCCATACCAAATCCAAAGGCGGATAATGAGAACAAGACGTGCCAGTACGACGAGGTTGGGATGATGAAGGAGGTCAAGAAAACACCCAGCGCGATAAACAATGGTCCCAAGGTGATGAAGATTCTCGTTCCGTATTTGCGAATGCGTTTACCTGCCAACAAACTTGTCGACGCCACGAAAAAGGGAACGGGAAGGTAGGAATAGCCAGCCCGGAATGGGCTGTAGCCCATGTGGTTCTGAAGGAACTGCGTGAGGAAGTACAGCATGGACAACATGGCTGAACCGATGAGCAACATGATGGCGTAACCGCCGGCTCGGTTCTTGTGCCGGAGGAAGGCCGCGGGGATGAGGGGCTGCGATGCTCGAGATTCCAAGATGAAAAAGAGTGTGAGCAAGAACAAAGAAGTAGCAAACGCGACCAAGGTCGACGTGGCGCCCCATCCTGCATCCGGGGCGTGGACGATGCCGTAGATCAGGGCAGCTGCACCAGCCGAGACGGTTATCGCACCGGGAATATCTAGCTGTCCTCCTTGTCCTTTGAGGCGAGGAAGCGAAATAGGAACTAACACCAGAGCGACGACGCCGATTGGTACGTTGACGAAGAATACCCAGCGCCACGATGCGTACTGTACGAGCGCGCCTCCAAGGGTTAAGCCCGTCGCCCCACCGGCTGCCGTCATGGCGGCGTATACCGCCATGGCTCGGTTGCGCTCATGGCCTTCGTTAAAAATTGCAGCGATGAGCGCAATGGCGGTAGGCGAGGCAATTGCCGCACCCACACCCTGAAGGGCGCGAGCAGCAATGATGACGATCTGGTCATTTGCTAAGCCCCCAGCGAGGGACGCAATGGCAAAGAGCGAGACACCAATCATGAACATTCGGCGACGTCCAAAGATGTCGCCTGATCGCCCCCCGAGCAAGAGCAAGCCACCGAAGACCAAGACGTAGGAGTCGATAACCCATGCCAAGTTGGTGGTTGAGAAATGGAGACTGTGCTGGATAGCGGGAAGGGCGACGTTAGTGATGGTCAGGTCCAACATCACCATGAGTTGAACGATGGCAATCGCAAAGAGTGCAAGTCGTGGACGACGATTCGTCGATGCTTGTTCAGGCACGTGAAGCCATGGTGCCAAGGTGAATGGTGCGGTTCGCCACAGCCTGATGTTATCGGTGAAACTCGCCAAGATAGGACTCTGTGTGAGGCTCGAGACTCCTGAAGCGAGGATCGAAGCCGGTCATCCCGTTGACCCAGGCCTAGGGTTAGCGCCTCCAAGAGGTGATGAAAGGGTAATCGAAGGGGATTTGCCTCACACCCAGATCACGAGGGTCAGCGTAAATATTTGCCGTTTGTAGCCATCTTTGATAAGCATACGCTACATTTCTAAACAAAAGGGGTAGGTATGGCGAAAGATATTAAGTGTGTTTTTGGCGTCGACATTGACGCGGTCGGTGGTTGGTTGGGTTCGTACGGTGGCGAAGACTCACCCTCTGACATCCAGCGTGGCCTCTATGCCGGTGAGATCGGTGTTCCCCGTTTGCTCAAGATGTTCAAGGGTCGCGAGATTCCCGCATCTTGGTTCGTGCCTGGTCACTCCATCGAGACCTTTCCCGAGCAAATGGAAATGATTGTGGCCGCTGGACACGAGATTGGTTGCCACGGGTACTCCCACGAGAACCCGATCGCCATGAGTCGTCAGCAAGAAGAAGACGTGTTGGCAAAGTCCGTCGAGTTGGTTAACAAGCTGACCGGTAAGAACCCGCGTGGCTACGTGGCTCCGTGGTGGGAAATGTCAAACTCCACCGCCGAGTTGCTGCTCGCTCACGGCTTCACCTACGACCACAGCCAGGGTCTCGATGACTTCACGCCCTTCTACGCTCGCGTCGGCGACACGTGGACGAAGATTGATTACACCAAGACTGCTGCTGAGTGGATGAAGCCCCTCGTTCGTGGTCAAGAGGTGGACCTCGTTGAGATTGGTGCGAACTGGTACCTCGATGACCTGCCTCCGATGATGTTCGTCAAGAAGTCGCCGAACAGCTACGGCTTCGCGAACCCCCACGACATCGAGCAGATGTGGCGCGACCAGTTCGACTGGGTTTACCGCGAAATGGAATACGCAGTGTTCCCATTCACGATTCACCCCGACGTCTCCGGCCGTCCCCAAGTGCTGCTCATGCTTGAGCGTCTCATTGACTACATCAACACCAAGCCCGGCGTGACCTGGTGCACGATGGAAGAAGCTGCTGACGACTACCGAGCCCGTAACCCCTTCAAGGGATAACGCGGCCCCGTCGATGGGGTAGCGATAACGAAATCAAACGTGATGTTCTAAGGGATTGACCGCGGTGAACTGCTCCGCGGCGGTAGGGGAGTATGCCATGTGCATGGTCTGTGAATATTTGCCGTCGCTGGAGCACTGGACCGCGGTCAATCCTGGAACATCGTCGGAAGGTCGGCAACGGAGTTTCCATAGTCAAACGGCTTGCTTAGCCACAGTGGCAACGTTCTACGGCCTAAGCGTCCGTCCCGAGCTCGCTGGCTCGGCGTATATGACGAGTGACAAAAAAGGAAAAGCGGTACTCTGTCGAACCATCGACGAAGTATGGGTCGCTATGGGCGAGTTACTAGGTCGAGAACCCGATGCACTCGATCCAGAGCTCGTAGGGGCTCTGGAATCGATGAGAGATCAAGCCCGTGGAGAGAATCGATGATTCCCCTGATTGTGTTAGCGGGCTCCCTTGGAGCCGGCAAAACCACGGTGCTGCGTGAACTTGTCGAAAACCAGCGCGACGCTCGCTGTCACCTCATTGTGAATGAAATCGGAGAAGTTCCTCCTTCGCTCGGAGACTTCATGGTTCGCTCAGAGAGCGCGGTAGTACTGCGTGGGGGATGCGCATGCTGTATTCGCCGCGAAGATCTTGTAGAAGACCTCATTGCCTTTGCGAATGATCGAGAACGCCAAGACAAGGACGTGTTGTTTCTAGAGCTTTCAGGAATCGCGGATCCCGCTCCCGTAATCCATACAATTTTTGGCCATCCCTTCTTGGCGAATCACTACGATGTGCAAGAAGTAATTACCGTGGTCGACGCGTATGACTCAGGTGCTACTCGTCGAGACGGCCTGTGGGCGAGACAGATCGCCTTGGCCGACCGCTGTATTTTGGCGAAGGCTGATTTAGTCCCTAACGAGATCCTCGATGAATTGAGCGCCACCATCGCCGAGATCAATCCCTGGGCCAGCTTGGTGTCGAGTGATCACGGCCATCTCGGCCCTGCGCGTCCTCGTCGCGTGAGCGAGGCTGCTCGACCGGTCGTTGATCCGACCAATCTGAGCGCGCAGCCAGAGCATGGAGCCTTGCCGACCGTTACGTCCATCATGGTGGGGGATCGTTTCGATTGGGGATCCTTCGGCGTATGGCTGAGTTTGCTGCTCCATCGATGGGGTCACGATGTCTTGAGAGTTAAAGGCTTGGTGCCGGCGAGTCCAGGCGAGTACGTCACTATCCAAGCGGTTCACCATGTTGTGTTCCCGCCAGAGCACGTAACACTCGAGGAGCATGGCGAAGGACACATCGTCTTGATCACCAAGAACATCGACACTGAACGTCTGAGGCGATCGCTCGATGCCTTCGTCCAGGTCAACTAGAAGGAGACACCGAGTCATGGGTACTCACGATCAATACAAAGTTGCGGTTTTGTCGTTAGGCGGAACGATCGCATCAACACCAACTGCGGGTAAAGACGGTGTTATCCCGAACTTGACGGCCACGGACCTCGTGGCTTCGGTGCCTGAGCTTGCGTCTGTTGGCTCTATCTACGCGGAAGCGTTCCTTGCCAAACCTTCGACGGAACTTACCTTTTCAGACATTGCATCAGTGTGTAAGCGCGCTCGTGAACTCGTAGAAGCCGAAAATTTTGACGGTATTGTTGTCACCCAAGGAACCGACAGTATGGAGGAGACATCGTTTGTTGCAGACCTTTTGTGGTTGGGCGAGGCCCCCCTCGTCTTTACGGGAGCCATGCGTAATCCTTCACTCGCTGGGCCCGATGGCCCTGGCAACCTTTTGGCTGCAGTACTGACCGCCTCGTCGAGACGCGCTCGCAACCAAGGCGTACTCGTGGTGATGAACGACGAGATTCACGCAGCTCGAAACGTCAAGAAGACCAATACCTCAAGCCCTGCCGCGTTCTCCTCAGCACCTACGGGGCCTATTGGGTTCGTCACGGAAAAGTATGTATCCATGAAAGCCAAGGTTGATAGGTGGCCTGGGTTGGCGATTCCAGAATCGTGGAATCCAGATGTAGAAGTAGTGACCTCCAAGATCGACGGAAGCGCGCGCCTACTCGAGATCCTCAATCAAGAGCTGCCAGCTGGAGTCGTGCTCGCAGGTTTTGGTGGTGGCCACGTCGTTACCCGTGACGTTCCCCTCATTGAGTCACTCGCCAAGAGAATCCCAGTTCTCTTGGCATCGCGAACAGGGTCGGGTCGCGTCCTAGAGACAACGTATGGTTTCCCTGGTAGCGAGATTGATCTCCTGGGTCGAGGCGTGATCCACGCGGGCGACCTTCATCCCCTCAAGGTAAGAATTCTTTTGACCGTGATGGTTAGTTTGGGTTGGCCGCGTGACCGTATCGCGTCGCAGATTGCTGCCTTCGGGGCGGTGGCATCAGGCGACGTCCGATAGGCGTTGATGCTAAGCCTGTACCAATGGGACGAGCCGGAGGCATAGTTCTAGCTCCAGGCGGCTTGCTGGTCCGTCTGCAGTGATCGTTCGGTAGTGTCGACGAATGGGGCGATACGCCACGAAGCAGTGTTGGTACCTCAGCGCTAAGACTACGAAGTCATCGCAAGCGATGTAGTGCTCCGAGCTGCCTGAGTTCCCCGAAGCGTGCGGTAGAGCAACGAAAGCAATATCGAATGTTTCTTAGCCGAGCAGGCGCTAAAGGTCGGGTAATCCAAAATCTAGGGTAGGAATGTCGCCGCCTCCGTCTACCTCAAGTACCTTGCCTGTGAGGTAACCACCAGCCGACGAGGCGAGATACACAACAGCTGCCGAAATGTCCTCGACGTCACCAATCTTTTGTAGGGGAGTGGCGGCGATCATGGCATCGAGCAGCTCCGGAGTGGATGTGACGATCTCAAGTGCTGAGGTGGCTGTAGCGCCGACGGCGATGGCATTGACTCGAATGCGGGGCGCGAGGTCTTTCGAGGAGAGCCTGGTGTAATGAGCCATGGCGGCCTTGGCCGTGCCGTAGGCCGCGTAGCCACGACCTGAGATCCGCCCCATGGACGAGGAGATGTTAACAATGGCTCCGCCGCCCGTCTCAAGCATGATGGGCGCCGCCGCCACGGTGAGTACGTGCGCGGTGGAGACATTGAAATGAAAGGCCTCTTCAAGGTAAGCGGTTGGCGTATCGAGCAAGGGTAGGGGAATAGCCCCGCCGACGTTGTTGACGAGGATGTCAATACGGCCGAATTCGTCCTTTGCCACGCTTGCGAGATGGGCTACTGCATCGAGATCCATGAGGTCACATGCCACGGGAATCGCCTTTTGTCCGAGCGCATGGATGCTTGCGACGACGTCATCGAGTTGCGCTGTCGTTCTTGATGCAATCACCACGTTTGCGCCGCACTCCGCAAGTGCAAGTGCGGCAGCAGCTCCGATTCCGCGACCTGCCCCCGTCACAATGGCAACTTGGCCGTCAACTCTAAAGCGATCAAGAATCATGATGTTTACCCCTTGTACTGGTCAGGGTCATTATCCTAAAGCACGACGAGAATACGAGGCTGACCTCACTGCCGTTTCTTTATCTACACCCCGCTGAGGGAAGGTTTGCGGCTTGGCGCGATGTGGTCTTTTGAGAGCGGATCATGAAAGGGGCCCAATCAAAACCTTTCGGGGGTTTTGGGAGTCCATAGAACACTTCATCAGGTGAAGCGCTGGGCTAGCAATCAGCAGCTGGTCTCGCAGAGGCGGACGATTTCATGTGAGAAGTTTGATGAGCGAACGAACCGAACCGGGGCGAATGGCCTTGGGTGGCCGCAGGAGGTAGGACGGCTCGAGACCATCGGGCGAGAACTTAATGCGAAACTTGGAGATTCCCCCGAACTGGTATCGCTTGTCGAAAAATCGAATCACCCGGTTTCCCACCAGGCCCAAGTCTTGAGGTCGACCAGCCTCGCGCATGAGTTCGCCGTCATCGGGCAGTAAACCGTTCGTCGCGACGGCGATGCCCTCTTCTTTAAACGTGTTCAGAGCCAGAACCATCGCGCCTTCGAGGGAACCACGCGCCGAGTCGGCGAGACGGGTGAGGTCTTGGAGGTACCACGCTGTCTTGGAAATAGGAGTGCAGGTTGTTACGGCTTGCATGCGACCATCTTGCTCGGCGACAAAGTAGCGACGGATATCAATGAGGTCGGTATAGGCGGTCCGAAGGAAGGTGTCGATTTTTCGCTGGGGACGTTCTTTCTCCCATGCTTCTTCTACGCCACCTATGCCGAGCCGATCCTCCTCGGAGGTGCGGGGGAAGGCTTCGCGCCAGGTCATCCCACCGTTGGTGGCGTGGTTGATATTGAGGCGAATATTCTGGCGCTTCTTGCCGGCGGTGGACCATTCGGCCAAATTGAAAGTGGACTCGACGCCCACCCGTAAGGAAATGAGCCCGAAGGCTTCGCTGGCCTGGCGGCAGACGTCGTTGTACCCAATGGCAAAGAAGGTCTTCTTCTGCTGGCGGGCATAGGCGTAAAGTCGTTCGGTGAGCAGGGCTTGGTCAGCGGGAAGTCCGGTGGGTGATCGCCACGAGACGATGGCATGCGTGCCTTCCATCAAATTGGCGAAGGCACTGCGGTCGTCGTTAAAGAGCACTTTCCAGGGGTAGGGGCCCAGAACGGTGCGCTGGCCCGATTCGGTGGCGCGCTCGTCGAGAATGGCGGACAGTTCCTCGCGGATTCCGTCGACGGAGTGGACCTCGATGGGAGTGGGGCTAGTCATAAAATCGGCTACGACGCTGGGTAAACACGGAACGTCAGCCTAGAGCACAATGCGCAATGTTTCAACGCATTTTGCTTGAAGTTGGGATACCACAAATTCTAAATAACGGGCTTCGCCACATCCACGCAACAACGGCGTTGGAAATTGCCGGGTCGCTCAACCGTGTGAGCGAGTGTCCGGCCGCGCATCAATTCCCGTTACTGGTGATACCGATAACTACGTAAGGCCAGAGGTTGACAAGGCTGCAGCAGTTCTGCTTACGAACATGATTTTGTGAGCTGCATGACCCAATCACTGGCTCTGGATGGCAAAATGCTCGCAATCCACAATTTAAATTCTTGTGTGGAGGTAAGGGGATTTGAACTCCTGACCCCCTTGACTGTTAGGTACCCGCCCGGTATCCCGCTTGGTGTCGAGTAGATACTCTTCCTTTTGATTCATTGGCTTTCATCGTGGCATTCGAGATCTCAAAGTCCTTAGAGATCTGAGCCAACGTTGAATTGCCCTTTCGAGCAACTACCACAACGTCTCGAGGGAAGTCGAAAAGAAAACTTTGCTAGGTTTTCTTTTAGGGAAAACCACAGTCCTCACGCGTTGGGTGGAAACTAAATCTTCAACAGTCGCAACGACCCTGTAATTTTCATGGGCAAACTAATTTCACTGAGAGCGTATTGAATCTGAAGGAGCGAGCCAATTACAGACTGTATGGAGCTTCAGTATGACGAGTAAGCACAAAGTACGCATTGCGGTCATTGAGAGCACGCCAGTGCTTCGCGAACTTGATGCTTCAAGCCGAGCCATGGCAGATCTGCTTGATGCCTTCACATCGCTAGGACATCAGTGTGGGCTTTGGCTTCATGGTGACGACGACGTTACTGAGCAGGTCGTCGGTTTCGCTCCTGACGTCATTGTTCTTTCGAGGCCACCAGCCACACTTGCACTCGCTCCTCGATTTCGTTCATTGCAAGTGCCGCTGATTTATTTCGGACATGATCTCCACCACGTACGGATTCAACGTGAATCTGAATTGCTGGGACGCCCGCCCACCCACAGTCGGATGTTGCAACAGGTTGAGAAGCAGTGCTGCATGCTCTGCGATTACTCCGTATTTCCAGGACCCGAAGAAGGCTCAACGATGAACACTCTCGTCGGAAAAGAAGTGGCAGGTTACTTCCCGTACTTTTGCTTCCACGAGCAAGACTTTCCCGAGCGACGCCCTTCCGGCAAGAAGTTAATTTTTGTAGGTGGAAGTAACCACGGCCCAAATGTTGACGGGGTCCTCTGGTTTCTTGAGCATGTCTGGCATCAGTTGCGCACCGATACTCCCGATGTGGTCCTATCTATCTGTGGGCTCTGGACGAATCAGAACCTTCCTGCATCCATTCCCGAGGGGGTTACTTTCACAGGACCACTCAGCGAACTCCACCTTTCATCACAGCTCCAAGAGTCGATTCTCTCCATCGCCCCCTTGCGCTATGGAGCGGGTATTAAGCGAAAAATTGTGCAGGCGCTCGCTGCTGGATTGCCCACGGTGACCACCTCAATTGGAGCAGAGGGACTTCACTCATCCTTGGGAATGAGCGCTCCGCTTCTCATTGCAGATTCTGCGGAAGAGTGGATTGCTGTGATCAAAGACGTCCTCCGAGATTCGACTCTGCGACGGCGCCTCTCCCTCGATGGAAAGGAATTTGTCGCCCGACGTTTTGGCACAGCTGTCTTTCTCGAAGAATGCCAGAATCTCTTGACCCATGCTCAGCAGATCGCTTCGACTCGGATCGAGTTGTCGACAGAACCAAGTACTGCCAGATAAAAGCCAGTCTTGTTGATGGTTCCCGCTGA
>CAIQWC010000017.1 GCA_903875425.1 uncultured Actinomycetes bacterium
CTTCCACAACGAGGCCGAGTTCTCGATACGTTGCTACGAGAGCAGCAATAGTTTCTTCTTCACTCACGAGGGCGATCTCGAGACCGAGGTCACGCGCGATATCTAGCGTGATCGCATCAACCTCGATGCCCCCGGCACAACCATCGGCGATGGTGTTTTCTAAAGCAGGGATCCCGTCGCCTCGAAGCAAACTTGCGAACGCCGCATTCTGTTTAACCTGAACACCCAGGGCTACGGCCTGGCTGTCGCGAAGAGCAAGTCCACTCCCACTGAGTAATCCACCCCCACCGACCGCAACCATGAAGGTGCCAAGCTCAGGTAACTGAGCCAGCGTTTCTTCGGCAGCTGTCGCTTGTCCAGCGATAACCCATGCGTTGTTGTAAGGCGAGATAAATCGCTTTCTTCGCTGAGCGGCAAGGTCGAGGGCGAAAACTTCCGCCTCGTCGTAGGTCGTGCCATGCAAGATCAGCTCGATGGGATAGCTACGAAGTTTTTCGACTTTGGCCGGTGACGCTGTCGTAGGCACGACGATGGTGGCAGGAATATCAAAGTACTGCGACGCATAGGCAATACCTAAGCCATGGTTTCCGGCCGAGCATGCTACGACTGATTCAGAATTTCCGTGATGGGCGAGATGACCCAGCGCGCTCAGGGCGCCTCGAACCTTAAACGAGCCCGTAGGTTGTTCATCATCACGTTTGAGCCACATCTCAACGCCGGCAATCGTCACGTGTTGGAGCGCTGTTGGCGTGATAACGCTTCGAACGATTTCTGAGGCCTCGGCCAATTCATCAGGGCTAGGTACTCGGCTTTCAGGGTTCATATCTTCAACGGTACTCAAGGCCACTAAGCACTAGCGTCGGCATGTGTCCAAAGTGAACGAAACAGCCCAGCAGCCAGGCTCGGACGACCGCTTTGTGAATCGTCTAGCCATCGTAACCTTTCTCGAATGGGTGGGCGCTGGCGCAATTCTTCCCTTACTCCCCATCTTTCTTACTCACCACGGCGCGAGCGCAGGCATGGTCGGGCTCACTATGGCTGCGTTCTTTTTGGCGTCGCTGTGCGTGCAATACCCTGCGGGTCGTCTCGCTGATCAATATGGAAGACGACCCGTCCTCATCGCTGGCCTGATCTTGTTTGCTGTCTCGTCGGCACTGTTCTTGTTGCCGCTTAACACGATTGGCTTCCTGATATTGCGCTTTATTCAAGGTGCCGCAACGGGCGCCAGTGAAGTAGCCGCTCTCGCTCTCGTTTCATCAGCTGTGCCCGATGAGCGACGAGGCCGAGCCATGAGCAAGATCTACTCAGCGCAATTTACCGGGACCTCGATCGGACCGGTCTGCGGTGCACTCGTTGGCGTTGCTCAGATGGGCTTGCTGTTCACCGCAACTGCCATCTTGTGCATTGTTGCTGCGATTCCCGTGATTAGAAGTCAGATAATCAAAAGTCAGGACCGCCATCACTTTCGCGAAGGCCCCCTTCCTGTCATCAGCATCGACGCGGCCATCGTTGGGGCGCTATGCATTGCCGTAGCTTTTGGTCTCCTAATTGGCGTCTACGAATCAACATGGACGCTCTTGATGGACACTCGTCACGCTACCCAATTACAGATCGCGCTCACGTGGACCGTATTTTCCTTGCCCTATATATTCTTGGTTCGAGTCGGCGGATGGCTTTCGGGGCGATTTGATCGACGCACAATGGCAATTGGTGGCTTGGCGATTGGTTTGTTATTCCTCGCGCTGTGGCCACACATTTCATCGATTGTGGTGATCATTGCATTGTGTCCTATTGAGCCATTCGGGTCTTCCATGATGCTGCCCTCGGTACAAGGCCTGCTGACGCAGAATCGAACACCGTCAGAGCTGGGCCGCATCCAAGGTCTCTACGCCACCGCGAATACCGCGGCCATCGCGCTGAGCGCATCGGTATCGGGCTGGCTCTTTCAAATCGGTCATGCTCTTCCATACTCAATTGCAGCCGGTCTTGGGGCAGGTCTCCTCGTAGCGGCCGGTATCTCTTGGCGCTCCACGCCGGGTCGCGTAAACGTCTCACCTTTAGCCGAGCCTTGAGGTTCTCACCAAGATCCACCACGTTTCGGCAAATGCGATAGAAACTAACGGTATTGAGTCGTTGGAGGCGGCTTAATGCCAGCGGGTTCAGACCCCGTTCACAGCGTGGTGAGCGCCCCGGGATGAGCCGATGAGCTGAACTACTACCTAGGAGGAACAGTGACCGCGACCCTTGAACCCAATTCCGGGTTTCCCGACGCCGATAAGGCATTCCACGTCGAACAGCACGGAGTCGACTTCATCCCCGAGTCCGAACGTTGGGCTAAGCCCCGCGACATCGCCTCGATGTGGGGTGGGGCGAGCCTAAACATTGAATACCTTGTTTACGGCGCCATTCTCATGGGCTTCGGCTTTAACTTCTGGCAAGCACTCAGCCTCATCGTGATTGGAAACTTGTCATGGTTCCTCGTTGGCCTCGCTTCCCTGCAAGGTCCTCAGACAGGTACCACTGTCTTTGGTTCAAACCGAGCAGCTTTTGGCCCCAACGGATCCAAAGTGCCGGCATTCTTCAACTGGCTGACTCAGGTTGGATTCGAAATTGAAGGATTAATCTTGATTGTCGGAGCCGCCCTCGTACTCCTCAATAAAGCGGGCGTCCACAGCAGTGTTGGCTTAAAGATTGTCTTGATCATTGTGGCCGTATCCATCCAGGCTGTCTTGCCTTTCTTTGGACACGCAACGATGGCCAAGGTGTTGAAGGCACTCATTATCCCCTTCCTGGTGATTTTCATTGTCCTCTTTATTTTCACCGCCCTGCATGCTCACCCTGGCATTAAGGCTCAGCCCTACGTTGACTGGCAGTTATGGACAGCCGGTCTCGCTTTTTCCATCACCCTTTCGGGACTGGGTTGGACGGAATGTGGTAACGACTACAGCCGCTACCTCGACGTCGCGGTGGATAAGAAGAAAGTGGTCGGATGGCTCTTCCTCGGAACAGCAGTTCCGGAAATGATCATGATGACCTTAGGCGCTTTGGTCTTCACCTTCATCGGTAGCGTTTCCGTTTGGAACGGATCGAATCCCTTCGAAGCCTTCCAAGCGCAGCACGCGATTCCGAGTTGGTTCGTCGTTATCTTCATGCTCTTCGTGATTGTGCAGCTCTTCGGCATCAACTCCCTCGACCTCTACTCCTCTGGCGTCACGCTTCAAGCCTTGGGGTTCAAACTCAAGCGCTACCAAGCGGTAGTGCTCGACAGCATTATTTGTATGGCGATCACCTTCTACGCAGTCTTCAACTCGAGCTTTAGCATCTACATGAAGGATTTCGTAGACCTCGTCATTATTTGGATCGCTCCCTGGGTTGCGATCTACCTCGTTGACTGGGTGCTGCGTAAGTACCGGTATGTTCCGGCAGAACTTCAAAAGACGGATAGGACCAGTATCTACTGGAGCGCCGGCGGTTGGAACTGGGCTGCCGTTATCTCCTTAGGCCTTGGTATGGTCGCCGCAATTTCCGCTCTCAACACCACGTTCCGTGTTCCCAGTTGGGTTAACCCCATTACGGTTTCGACCGGCAACTACTGGACCGGAGCCAGCCTGTCGGGGGCAGACTTCAGCGTCTTCATGGGCATGGGTGTTGGCGCGATCGCGTACCTGATCTTGGGAACCGCATCGGTTCGCCGCCAGGTCGCTAAGCAGAACGAATTACTCGGCACCAACTAACAGGAACTGGCAAACGAGGGCGGGGTCTTCGGACTCCGCCCTCGTTTCCTATCGACCATGGCGCCATCGTTGCGGCGACGACCCTTTCCCTTGCTATCAAACACAGGCAGGCACCCTATTCCCCTATGGATGTTGAAACCATCGCCGAGGGACTAGGTCTCGAGTCACGGGAGCGCCCGAGTTAACCCCAATCTTCGATCAGGCTTCCGTCGCCTTCGCGGTGGAAGAGTGGCATACTCCCTAGTGAGTGGACAAGTTCCGCGTCCTCGCCCAGTGATGCTTTCCAAGCCGAACCTTCCGTAACTAAGCAGCCCAGGGCGACGGGCTCTCCACCAACTTTTCGAACCAACTTCAGGGCCGCCACGATTGACCCACCCGTCGAGATCACGTCATCCACAATGGCCACACGCTTACCCTTTACGGCAGCGATGCGAGCTCGGTCAAAGAGGAGTCGTTGGTTCGCGTCAGTCGTGATGGATTTTACCGTCTCCCATTCGCCGTCCGCTAAGTGAATCTTTTGTGTCTTATGCAAAATCACGTAGTCATCCAAGTTGAGGGCGCGCGTGGTTTCAATAGCGAGGGGGATACCCATCGTGGCTACCGAGACAATGATGTCGATCTTGAGGTCGCTCAACTGCATGGCTAATTCTTCCCCAGCGATTCTTGCGAAGGATACGCCGTGATCCACGGTAATCAGTAATGCAATAGTGAGCGCCTCCGAGAGGTCGACCACGGGCAAGGTGAGGGTCTGTGACCCGACCTGGGTGACGTAGGTATTGTTCATCGGTAGTACTCCTGAACCACTCGAAGGGAAGGCAGCGATGCCCAGCAACTATGAGGCGCTTGACCTCGATCTCGCTCGCACCATGCTACGCACCGCGCTAGAGGAGGCCCACATGGGTCTCGCCGAGGGGGGTATCCCTATTGGCGCAGCGCTCTACCACCGGAACGGAACGCTGCTCGGGGCCGGACATAACCGCCGAATTCAGGAACAAGACGCATCGATCCACGCTGAAACCGATGCATTTCGTAAAGCTGGCCGTCGTCGTGACTACCCCGAGACGGTTATGGTCACCACTCTGTCGCCCTGTTGGTACTGCTCAGGATTAGTGCGCCAGTTCAACATAGGTTGTGTGGTAATTGGTGAAGCGACCACCTTCCATGGTGGTCACGACTGGCTACAAGAACTCGGCGTTGAAGTCATTATTCTCGACGATCCCGAGTGCACGGAACTTCTCGCCACTTTCATCGCCGACCACCTTGATCTATGGAACGAAGATATCGGCTGCTAACTACGTTGCGGACCAAAGAGTCGGTCGCCCGCATCGCCAAGACCCGGCACCATGTAACCATGCTCATTGAGTTCCTCATCAAGGGCCCCCACGAAAACTCGAACATCGGGGTGTGCGTCGTAGACCGCTTGCGCTCCCGGGATAGAAGCGATCAGACAGATCGCGCGAATCTTCGATGCGCCTCGTTCCTTAACCATCTCAATGGCCTTCAGGAGCGAACCGCCCGTTGCCAGCATGGGATCGCAGATTGCCACGGTCATACCTGAGAGATCATCGGGAAGACCGTCTACGTAGACGGCGGGTAACAAGGTTGCTTCATCGCGACGCAGGCCCACGAGACACAAGCGAGTGAGAGGCAGCAGATCCTGAAGAGCTGGAATCAGGGCAAGGCCAGCTCGTAAAATAGGAACCAAGACAACTTCCTCAGCAACCGCTTGCGCACTCCTGTCTTCGGCAACCGGAGTCACCACTGGTGAGGAGATCAGGCGAAGATCAGCAAAGGCCTCGTACCCAAGCATGCGCGAGATCCGAGCACTGAGCGCCACAAAGCCGTGCTGGTCTGTCTGTATGTCTCGTAATTGCGCCACGTAGTGGGCAACGAGCGGATGATCTGAAACAGTGAGATTCGGAATCGGCACGAGGCCAAGACTAACCCCGGCGACGCTTCGCCGTATGTCCCTAGAATGACCCTGTGCCCGTCTCGTCGATGCCGTCCATTCCGGACCTGTTCTAGTGCGCGCCACTACCGAACAAGACCGCTCACCCTCTCCCCTTTTTCCCCTTAGTACCAACGCCCGCTACCGCCGACCAAATGCCACCGTCGATCCCGATACATCAAAGAAGTGGTGGCGTCGTTTTATCCCTATCGTGGCCACGCGACGCATTCCCTTCATCGCCGCGCTGGTGTTCTCGGCAATCTCTCTTGTTCTCCAAGTTACGATCCCCAATTTGCTTAATCAGGCGATTGACAAGTCCATCGTCACCACCTCGATACCGCTCTCGCACTACGTGACCGAAATTATCTGGATAGCGCTCGCAGCAGGCATCGTCGGTTACTTCTCTCGATGGTTACTCTTTCGAACGGCCTACGATTTCGAATTCGACATTCGTAATTTGCTCTTCGAACACATGTCGCTACTCTCCTTCTCCTTCTACGATCAAGCGCAAACTGGTCAATTAATCTCACGAGCTAACGCCGATATTCGCTCGATTCAGCTCTATACGACCTTTGCGCCCTTGATTTTGGTTCAATGTGCAGTCGCTCTCGTGGCCTTTGGTTTCATGCTCTCCATTTCTGTACCCTTGGCCCTGATTGCCATGGTGACCATGCCCCTGCTGTTCTGGATCGGCGTTCGTATGCGTAAAGTCATGTTCCCCATCTCTTGGGTCATCCAAGCCCGCCTCGCCGACGTGGCCACGACCGTCGACGAGAGTGTCAATGGCATTCGAGTCATCAAGTCTTTCGCTCGAGAAGATCACCAAATCAACACTCTGGCTGACGCCTCGGACAAGCTGGCCTGGAGTTACACCAAAGATGCCGACATCCGAGCCCGCTTTACACCAGCAATTCAGAACCTTCCGCAACTAAGCCTTGTTTTGGTCTTAATTTTCGGCGGGATTATGGTGATCCATGGACACTTAGGTATTGGTGCCATCTTGGCGTTTAACGCCTACCTCATGATCTTGCAAGCCCCCTTTATGATGCTCGGCATGCTCGTCATGATGGGGCAACGCGCTGCCGCTTCTGCGGATCGAATCTTCGAAATTTTAGATGTTGAAGCCGAGATCACCGATAAGCCTGGAGCCATAGATCTCGATATAGAGCGAGGCAGCGTCGCCTTTGACAAGGTCACCTTTGCCTACGGAGAAGGTCCCAACGTACTGAACAATTTCTCCCTATCCATCAACTCTGGAGAGACGGTCGCGCTTGTCGGACGCACTGGTTCGGGTAAATCGACAGCCGCCAAACTCTTAATGCGTTTCTATGATCCTCAATCAGGGAGTATCAGCATCGATGGTCATGATCTCTGTGACCTGAGCGTTGCGTCGGTAAGAAATCAAGTTGGTATTGTCCTCGATGAGCCTTTTTTATTCTCCGCATCCATCGCTGACAACATCGCCTATGGAAAGCCAGACGCAAGCCGCGAATCCATAGAAGCGGCAGCGATAGCGGCTCACGCCGCTGAGTTCATTGCTCATCTCCCTCAGGGCTACGACACCGTCGTAGGCGAGCGTGGCTATACCCTTTCGGGTGGACAGCGCCAGAGAATTGCCATTGCTCGCACCCTACTCCTTAATCCACCTCTCCTCATCCTCGATGATGCGACCAGCGCTGTTGATGTTCACGTGGAACAGTCCATTCACCGAGCACTCCACGACTTACTGAGTGGCCGAAGCACCCTCATCATCGCGCACCGACTCTCAACCATCTCGCTGGCTGACCGCGTCGCCCTGATCCGTGACGGAACCGTCGTAGCAACAGGAACTCACGATGCACTCATGGCCCACAATGACGAGTATCGAGCGGTGTTGGCCACCATTGCATCCCCCGAAGAAGAGCGCATCTAGTGGGCTGGGGCGGAGGTGGCGGCTTCGGCGGAGGTGGCGGCTTCGGCGGAGGTGGCTTCGCCGGCGGCCGACCAACCGGGATGCCTTTTGGTGGAATTCCCTCAGAGCTACAAGAAGGTGTTGATGCGATTCTCAGCGAAGAACCGCCGCACGATCCCCATCGCCTTCCCTTCACGATGGAGCCCGAGGCTTCAGAACGGCAACGTCTGACCTTATGGAGACTACTCACGGCTCACCCCCGCCTGATGATTTGGTGCACGATGCTTGTGATCCTCGTGGCGATTACCAGCCAAGCCGGTCCCGCGCTTATCGAGTACGCCATCAACCAAGGCATGGTGCCGGGCCATCATTCGATACGCGTCATCTTGGTGGCAGCTAGCGCTTTCCTCGTCGTCACCCTAATCAGCGCCGTGGGTCAACGCTCACAAGTCAGAGCATCGGGACGTCTCGCTTCCGCCGTAATGCACCAACTACGCATTCGGGTCTTTCGCCATCTCCAACGTTTGAGCTTGAGCTTCTTCACTGAAGAAAAAGCTGGCGTCATCATGACCCGTATGACTAGTGATATCGATAACCTTCAGCAGCTCTTACAAGATGGTCTCAACCAGTTTGCCCTACAGGGCCTCACCATGATCGTCATCACGATCATCTTGTTCTTCATCAATCCTCTCTTGGCGCTCATCACGGTCGCCATGGTCATCCCGCCACTCTTCGCTGCATCATGGTGGTTTAACCGCGCTTCGGATCGTGGCTACCAGCGAGTTCGAGACGGTATTGCCAGCGTCCTTACCCATCTCTCGGAGTCGCTACAGGGGGTTCGCGTCGTCTCGGCTCATAACCGCCAAGTACAGAACGCCATTCAACACCGAAACGTGGTTGGCGAATACCGTGATGCCAACGTCTATACCGGTCAAGTGAACGCCATATACGGACCCGGTTCTCAGCTCATCGGTTTTCTCGTTCAGGCATTCCTACTCGCGATCGGTGGTTCCATGGTGCTCCACCACCACCTCAGCGTTGGTGCCTTAGTCGCCTACTTCCTCTACGTGAATCGCTTCTTCCAGCCCATCCAACTCCTTGTCCAGCAATACAACTCGCTCCAACAATCACAATCTTCCATTGTGAAGTTGCGCACCTTGCTCGAAACTGAACCAGACATCATAAATTCGCGAGACGCTCCCGATATTTCTTCTCTCAACGGAGCGATTTCTTTTAACCACGTCGACTTTGGCTATCGTTCCGATCGCTTGGTACTCCATGATGTGACGTTTTCTATTGCCCCAGGAGAAACGATTGCCCTCGTCGGTCCTACTGGTGGAGGAAAATCTACGATCGCAAAACTCATCACCCGTTTTTACGATCCCAGCTCCGGAACCATCGCTATTGACGGCCATAATCTTCGAGACATCAATCAGCTTTCACTTCGCCGTCAACTCGGTGTCGTCCCCCAAGAGCCGTTCTTGTTTGCAGGTACAATCCGAGACAATCTCATCTTTGCCCGTGACTACATCTCAGATGAAGAGCTCAATAGCGCCATCGATAAAATAGGCCTGCGAGAGATGATCGAGCGCTTGCCCGACGGTATTGATACGACGGTTCACGAACGAGGACAGTCACTCTCCACCGGAGAGCGCCAGTTGCTTGCTATCGGGCGAGCCTTTTTAGCAAATCCTCGGGTCCTTGTTCTTGACGAGGCCACGTCATCGCTTGATCTACAAAGCGAGGTAGCGGTTGAGCGAGCCCTTGACGCCATTCTCGAACAGCGCACGGCAATTCTCATCGCTCACCGTCTCTCCACTGCACAACGAGCGGATCGAATTTTGGTGGTCCAAGGGGGCCGAATCACAGAGGAGGGGAGCCACCGTGAACTTATGGCCGAAGCGGGGCGCTATGCGGCACTGTTCAATACCTGGCAAAAGAGCGCTACGAGCACTTCGAGTTTAATCGACGTTGATTTGAGTAATCAGACTCGATGAAGCAAGAATTTTCGCACCGCTTAGCAACAAGATAAGGCCGAGCGCCTCAGCGATAGTGGCGAGGGGGCTATGAGCCATGTGGTCACCAAAGACCACGATGCCGATAACCACGCTCAATAGTGGATCCACCGTCACCATGGCTGCACGAGACGCGGCAACGTGGCCTGCACGCATAGCTTGTTGAAAGAGCAAGAAGCCCACTGAACCGCCCACCATGAGCAAGTAGAGCGCCGGAGAGCGCAACACGTCTACGACTCGATGCTCGTTCGCGATGGCATCAGTCATCGCAGCTTGGTAAGCGAAGCACACAGCGGCGGCAGCTCCCAGCACCGCCGCCTTAGCGCCGCCGGGCTGGAACCGATATCCCACCATCACCAAGCTCGTAACGAGAACTCCAAGAACCACGGTGAGTACCAGAATCCAATGCCAGGTCAAGGATGACCCTCCCCCGCCCGGACGCGCACTCACGAGGAAGACTACGAGACCACCCACGACCAGTGCTGCGCCCCCGAATTCACGAAACCCGGGTCGCTGGTGGTGGGTAACAACGACGAGGCCGAGTAGGAAAAGCAGTTCCGTGGTGAGCATGGGTTGGACCTGAGTGAGATTCCCTACCCGCAGTGCGAAGTACTGGAAGAGCGGTGAGCCAACCATGACGATAAGGCCTACCCACCACCATGGCTTCGTTAAGGAATTAAGGAGGAGGCGAACGCCCTTCGCTTGACCTTCATTGAGGCTACTGATTTCACGATCTTGAATCGCCGCCCCAGCGGCAGCACAGAACGCAGAGCAGATCGCTAGGAAATAGGTCATGGCCTACGACGCTGAATGAGCAAGGTCTTTAACCATCTCGATCAGTTGTGGTGCTGTCTGATCGCCAATCGCTACGGGTGTGATGTTGAGTTGGGTGACGCCAGCTTGCGCGAAGGCAGCAATTCGTTCAGCTACGTATCCCCGAGGTCCACAGAGGGTAGTGAGTTCTAGGAACTCGTCTGGCACCGCGGCCTCAGCCTCGGTTTTGTGGCCTGAGAGGTAGAGATCTTGGATCCGCTTCGCCTCTTTTTCAAATCCGTACCTAACGGCTAGATCGTTGTAAAAATTCTTGCCTGGAGCCCCCATTCCGCCCACGTAAAGAGCGATCATCCCCCGAGCTTGTTCTCGCACCTTGACGACGTCTTGCCCTTCACCAATAGCAAGGAGGCCTCCGGCGGAAATCTCCAAAG
Organism: uncultured Actinomycetes bacterium; assembly: GCA_903875425.1. Classification (GTDB taxonomy): domain Bacteria; phylum Actinomycetota; class Acidimicrobiia; order Acidimicrobiales; family RAAP-2; genus CAIQWC01. The sequence continues at coordinate 10,794 of CAIQWC010000017.1, forward strand.
GTCCGAGATCGGCCTGACGCTTGGCCCTTCCCCGAGCGAGGGCATCACCCCATGCCTGGTGAGCGAGTTCGGGGATAAACAGGAGGGGAAGCCACCCTTCAGCAATCTCCGCCGTGAGTTCTACATTGTTGTCACCGAGCGCAGCAAGCCAAATAGGAATCCGAGAACGAACTGGGTGAGCAATGATCTTGAGCGCCTTACCCAGACCCGTACCCACTGATGGATCTAAAGGAATCTGGAACTGACTCCCCTGATAGGTCAAGGGGGCTTCTCGCAGCCAAACGTTGCGGCAAATTTCGACAAGCTCTCGAGTACGAGTAATCGGTGCGCGATACGCAACACCATGAAAGCCTTCGATAACTTGAGGGCCTGAAGCACCAAGACCCAAAGAAAAACGACCATCGCTGAGCGCATCGAGACCCGCAGCAGTCATCGCGAGCAATGTGGGCGTTCGGGTATATATGGGCATAATGCCCGAAGCGATCTCTACCCTCTCGGTTAAGGCTGCGAGGTAACCCATCAGCGAGGGGCTATCGAAGCCATAGGCTTCTGCGACCCACACAAGATCAAGTCCAGCCTTTTCCATATCGACAATTTCTTGAGCAGACTGTCGAAAACCACCTGCGTAACTCATCGTCGTTGCGATCTTCATCAACCCACCCTTGTCATCTGTCTCGTGAGACGCTTCCCGTCTTCTATCAGTGGCCTCGGGACGTCAAAATTCTTCTTGGATTAGTTCGGGGCCGACACCGCGCAACGGTTTGGGCCAATCTCGAGATCAGATGCTGCTTCGGGCGAGGGTTCTTCGATGGCCATATTAAGGGCCACAATTTGCTGATAACTCGGCGGACGATTGGTCGCGGCGGCCGAGGCCCACGCCACAAACTCATCTTCTCCAAAGGCTAAGGCGGGTTGGTTCGTACGCAACGTCCCGATCGTGGTCTTGATCATTTCGCCAAAAGGTACCAGGAGTCGTGGTCCATAGTGAGCTGGGAACACTACGGCTTCATCGTCAAACTGCATCAGTGCTTGTAGCGACGCGTAGAGCTGGTGAGCGAATTCCTCGGCCTTATCAGCCAGATCAGGACGTCCAACACTCTCGATCATGAGCACATCGCCGGTGAAGAGCGCGTGATCGTCGAGTACAAAAGTGGTTGATCCACGGGTATGGCCGGGCGTAAACATCACGCGCAACTTCGATCCACCGAAACCGATCTCTTGGCTATCGCAAAGTGATCCAGTACCTCTACCCACGTCGTCGGCGTCATTAACGAGATAATCCGCACCAGTCAGATTCGCTAACAAAGAGGCACCGCTGACATGATCAGCGTGTACGTGAGTATCGACCACGGTACCTACTCGCCACCCCTGTCCCTCGGCAAGTTCCATGATCCGCTCAACGTCAAGGGGAGGATCGATCACCACGCACTCGTCGCCGGAACCAACAAGGTACGCCAAGCAACCTTTACCGCGTCGTTGTAATTGAATGACCTTGACACTCCCAAAGCTTTGCGTGGCGGTAGAAAACGCACGGGCCCACGCGGCCATTCCCTGATCAAGAACATCTGGATCGAGGCCTAAATCCCGCAAGATCCCTGCCGCCTGTGTCGCGCGTGCGCCTCGGGCGCAGACCACTACGAGTTCACCCTCGGGAATTTCCCCAACACGGGAAGTCACATCGGCTAGGGGAATATTGATTGCACCGGGAATCGACCAGTCGACGAATTCCTCGGGTTCACGAACATCAAGAATTACCAACGGGTTTCCGTGGGTCATCTTCGCAACAAACTCTGCAATCTCAACCATACCTAGGCTCCTCGTTACTTACTACGCTTCACCTTAGACTTGACTCATGAAGCACCACCGACAATCCGAGCCAATCTTGATACCTCAAATTGATGTGATGGAGGCTGCCCGACGTCAGGGTGAAGCCGCCATCTTGCTCGACGTTCGAACTCCCGAGGAATACCATGCCGGCCATGCCCCCAGCGCTATCTGGATTCCGCTCGATGAGATTGCAAATCGGATCGGCGAATTGGACCGCAACAAAGCGATTCTCGCGATCTGTCGAGCAGGAAGTCGCTCACAAAGCGCGGCTGAGTTCCTCGCACTACAGGGTTACTCCACTAGCAATGTGACAGGGGGAATGAGTGCTTGGGCTGCTGCCGGTTTGGATATCACCACCGACGGTACGGGCTCCGGCGAAATTATCTAGCCAATGATGACGCATCGTCGACCGTTGTGTTCATGGCTGCGAATCTCAAGCAATACCTCCTCGATGATCTAGCCCAAGAAATTTCCCGGTTACGAGAAAGCGAGCGATGGCACAACTACCTCAGCGTCCAAGCTCGCTTTCACCACTACAGCCCTCGTAACGTCCTCCTTATCTCTCTGCAACGTCCTAGTGCGAGCCAAGTGGCAGGCTTCACGACCTGGAGGGCTCTGGGCCGGAGTATTAAGCGGGGCGAACAAGCAATTTCTATTCTCGCTCCTATTCTTCGAACCGCCTCAGCCATCGACGAGGAGCAGCCACGCATTGGATACCGATGGGTCAACGTCTTTGATATCTCCCAGACGCACGGCGATGCCCTTCCTTCACCCGTCAACCTGCTCGAAGGCCACGACCCCTGTGATTTCGAAGGTCTTATCGCGGTTCTAGCGTCAGAACTTGGTTACCCCATCAGGTACGAATTACTTCCCGACGGCGTGAATGGAGAGATTCGGTGGACGCACCGTACTATCGCGGTGCAGCAAGACAACTCGCCGCTACAGCGAATCAAAACCATCGCCCACGAACTCGGCCATGCCCTACTCCATGAACATGAGAGAGATAGGCGGCGCGCAGAAATGGAGGCCGAATCGGTGGCCTACGTCGTTCTTCATGCTCTGGGTATCGATTCGAGTCCCTACTCAGCCGGCTACGTCGCCTCATGGATGGGAGATACCGCTGAAGCACATGATGCGCTGTTGTCCTGTTGTGCCAATGTACAAGCAGCGTCTACAGCGATTCTTGAGGGGCTTTCCCGTCTTAAAAGCTCGCACCACGCTGCTTAGGGGTCCTCGCTTCGCTTAGCCATTGCTGCCTAAGCCCTGGCCGAGCGAAACGCTTGATACAGGGACCATGCAAGACTGCCTTGTGTCCTCTTCGAGTAACCCACTCTCGCTAATCGTTCCGATCGCCATTATCCTCATGATCATCCTCCGGCGCCAAGGCGTCCGGCAGGGTGCAGCCCTAGATCTCGGCCCCAAGGAACGACTTCGGCCTCTCCTCATGGTTTGGATTGATCCCCTCTTGGTATTTCTCTTCTCCGGAGAAATGCTCTGGACTATCGTGCATCGAAATGTCATGCACGCTACGGCCGCGGTTGTTGGTGGCCTCCTTGGTAGCGTCGTCGGTATTATCCGAGGTCGCATCGTCTTCATCAAAGCAGTGCCGCAACACAAGAGCGTGGTAATTAAACGCAACGCCATCGAATATGGACTCTTAATCGTCCTCTTGGCCTTACGAATTACGCAAGACGCCATTACTAAGCATCACTCCGGCATCGTTATTGTTATCCTCGGTGGGCTCATCGCTTTGGCGATCATCGAATCCATCACCCGCGCCGGTGCCCTCACCCAGCGTTACCGAAACGCCAAGCCTTTTGAGCTACTCGCTGAGAAGGCTGGACCAACGTCAGATCTTTAAGCGAACCAGCTTACGAGCTGATCTGGTTCATAGGCTTCGCGCAGTGCAAGAGGAGCTCGCCCAGCCATCGGCTTAACCATCAAGATTTGGTGAATCTCAAGCTGGTGCCTTTCAAAGCCAACCGCCGATCCGGCCATGTAGAGGCGCCAAACGCGAGCACGCTCTCTTCCTACTTCGTTGCAAGCAGCCTCAAAATTATCTTCTAGGTTTCGGACCCACGCACGAAGCGTTAAGGCGTAGTGCTCACGAAGAGACTCTAGGTGTCGAACCTCAAGGCCATGGGCTTGGAACATCGAAACCATTGTCCCCACCTCATGGAGTTCTCCATCAGGGAATACGTAACGATCCATGAACTCACTCTTAACGCGCGATGGCCCCCGCATACCGGTAGCAATTTGGATTTGCCGGATTGCTTCACCGGCTCGTGTCGGCTTAGGATTTTCTTCTCGAGTTGCCGGACGCCCAATGGCATGGTTGAGGAGGCGTCCTCCGGGCTTGAGCACACGGTAAAGCGAAGCAATGTAAGCCTCTAAGGAACGGCGGCCGACGTGCTCGGACATACCAATCGAGCTGATGGCGTCGAAGGGTCCGTCGGTAACGTCGCGGTAGTCTTGAACTCGGAATTCAACGAGATGACTGACGCCAGCTTCCTCGGCGCGCTCTTGAGCCCTCGCACGCTGAGGTTCCGACAAGGTAATACCAACAGCATGGCAGCCATAGGTTTTCGCAGCATGGATTGCCATCGTTCCCCAACCACAGCCGACATCCAAGAGGCGCTGACCCGGAGCGAGATTCAATTTTCGGGCGATGAGATCAACCTTTCGAAGTTGTGCCGTTTCGAGTGCTTCATCGGCGGTGGAGAATACCGCGCAGGAATAAACCATTGATGGCCCAAGGACCAGGGAGTAGAAGTAATTAGAGACGTCGTAATGGTGGGTTACTGCTTCGCGATCTCGCTCACGACTATGGAGCGCTCCGTGCGGTCGGGCCTCGATAGCTGGTGGCTCAACGGGCTTGAGCCCACTGATACCAATACTTCGGAGTAACTGCGCCATGGTTCCTGAGCGCACCAAAGCAACGGGTGATGGTGATTGCAGTGAAAAAAGTCCATCGAGTTCCCCATCGAGATCAATATCGCCCGCAACATACGCACGGGCCATACCTAACTCACCGGGACGGGTAACGATGCGGCGCACCGCATCTTCACTATTAAATCGAACCGTCAGGGGAGCATCGTCGGGTCCCGCTACCGACCCATCGTAGGCCGTGACCTTAAAAGGCGGCTTGCCATCGAACAGTGCTGCAACAATGTCTGCTAGTCCCATACCACTCCTTAGCCTTACCTGTTGTCTTCAGATATATCTTGATCCACTCGACGTTGGCGCATCATTATCCCCATGGCACCGAAACCTAAACCAGTAACAAATAATACGGCGGGCACCGCGTAACTAATAACTCCAACGTGCCCGGACTTCGCCACCATCACCGTCTCGATAACAGCGAGATCCTTGGGGTCAGCAATAACAGGCACGATCGTACCCGTTTGAGTAAACGTACCCAAACCCCCGATAACCGAGACGTAGTGGTTTCCCCCTATGACATAACGCCCCGAACAGGTATAACTCGCTAGCGTGCTGCCACTGCCGCCAAGATTGCCCCGACACAGCGTCACGCTCGCCACCGTTTCTATACCGTGGTTCTTCACGCGACTCACTCGAGAGGTATTTCCAATAGCCGTAGCAAAGAGAGCAACAGAGATACCGATCGAGGCAACGGCCCAGGCGATCAGGAGCCACGCTCCAACAACACGAGACGGTTGTGCCACCTGGGGACCGCGCAGCGGCGTAGATGGTCCACTCACGCTTGAAGCTCCGATCGATTTCTTGCCATGATCCATTGCTTGGAACTCATAGCCCCACGCTAGCAATCTCGTCATCAGCTCGGCGTACTAACACGGTCCAAGAAAATGCCTGGGGAATACCTTGGGGTGTCTCATGTGTCGATGTCATTTCGAATATGACTTCGAACGCGTCGCCCATGGCAGCGCCAATATCCTTCGAGCTAGCCCGGTGTACTTCCAAACCACTACATTGCTTCGGGCCATCAGGCGAGAACCCACCAATCACTGCAATTCCTCCCGGTGCAAGGGAGCTGGCCACACGCGTGGCGTATCGATGCCGATCGGTTTCATCGACCAGGAAGTGAAAGACGGCCCTGTCGTGCCAGACTGTGTACTGACGCGGGGGTGCAAAGTCTCGAATATCAGAGACGATCAATGTCACTACGTCGGCATAACTCCCAAGGTTCGAACGAAGTAACGCCAGTGCACGAGGCGAGACATCGAGCGCAGTGAGGTCTTCCCAGCCATCCTCGGCCAGCATTCTTATGAGATCTGAAGTTCCCGAACCGACATCAATACAACCACGCCTACTCGGGGAAAACCGCCCCACTAGCTCCAAAGAAATAACAGGAGAAGCCTCGAACCAACTCACCTCACTACCTCGAGCGTCGTACACTTCGTTCCAGTATTCGCCTAGGTCCACGTACCCATCTTGTGGCGATTCGACACTGATTACAACTCGTTAGGGAAAAGATTCGAGCCCGGTACCTACCTGATAGGTACCGGGCTCGCCCTTGTCGCCCAAGGTTGCCGCGATGAGCAACACCGTTCTTAGGAAACACCCACTAACGCTGGCGTTACAGCCGGCTCTGAGGCCATACGCCTATCGGCTTCGTCCCGATAATGGTGCACTACACCGATGAGAACAGGGATGATTGCGGCAGCGATGCCAACGGTGGCCAGACATGCGGTCAAGATTACTGTCGTCATTGGAATCTCCTTTGTTAGTAATTCAACAACAAGTCCATTGTGCCCGGGCACTATGAGAAAACCCTGAAACTGATATCAAAGTTTCATAAGAAGCAAATTTCCTGATACTGCACCAGTGCAACGTCGATAGATGACGGCAGATACGGTATAGAAAAGACAAATCGCCTTAGGAGACTCGTGTGCTTGGCCTGAGTGTCGCCCGCTTTTTAACAGACCTAGGTCATGGCATGTTCGAAGCCTTCTACATGTTCTTCGAGACCTTCTGGGCTCTCGTCCTTGGATTCGGTCTCTCAGGTGCGGTTCAAGCGTTCGTCCCCCGTGATGCCATGCGCAAAAAACTTGGAGGGCACCGTCCATCGCACGTAGCGAGAGCCTCGGGTTACGGGATGGCGTCTTCGAGCTGCAGCTACGCCGCTTCAGCCATGGCCAAATCACTCTTTGCTAAAGGTGCCGACTTCACGAGTTCCATGATCTTCATGGTTGCATCAACCAATTTGGTGATCGAACTCGGCCTCGTCCTCTTGGTGCTCATGGGCTGGCAGTTCACCCTCGCCGAATTCGTCGGGGGTTCCATCATGATTTCTCTGCTTGCCCTCTTGGGCAGTATTGCCTTCACGGCCTCTCTCGTTTCGATCGCACGCAAACGGTTACGCGACCCCGCACCCGAGGTACCAGTATCCGCACGTGGCGCAGACTCGAAAGCGCCCATCAAAACGCTGGCTGGCTGGAGTGACGCAGCGTCGTATGCCGTCGCCGACGTCACCATGCTCCGTAAAGAGCTCATCATTGGCTACGGCGTTGCGGGATTCCTCACTGCCCTCGTACCCATGAAGCTCTGGTCTGACCTATTTCTCCATGGCCATGGAGCGTGGTCCTCTATTGAAAATGCATTCGTCGGACCATTGATTGCCGTCGTGAGTTGGGTGTGCTCAGTAGGTAATGTGCCGCTTGCTGCGGCACTCTGGTCAGGTGGTATTTCCTTTGGAGGTGTCATCGCCTTTGTCTTCGCCGACCTCATCACGATGCCACTGCTTTTCATTTATCGCCGCTATTACGGTGGCAAGCTGACTTTACGTATCTTTGTTGTGTTCTACCTCATCATGGTCACCACTGGCCTGATTGTGGGAGCGCTCTTTGGTGCCCTCCACCTCATCCCACAGCGGCGTAGCTTTTCCCCGTCAGCTGATCACCTCAGTTGGAATTACACGACCATCCTGAACATTGCATTTTTGGCGCTTGGCCTTGCGCTGTGGTGGCTCGCAAGAAAGCAAGAACGTTTTGGTGGTGGTGTGGGGTACGCCATCGATCCGGTATGTCACATGCAAGTGCGGACCAGCCAAGCACCCGGCCACTTATTGTGTCACGGTACGCACTATTACTTTTGCTCCGACCACTGCTTGCACGCATTCGAAGCGGATACGCAACGATATCTCCCGGCTGATGGCCCTACACCCATGGCTGAAGCTGCAGGCGGCGGTCCGATATCGCTCGGGTCAGCCATTGGTACCGCGGCACCTCGCGCTGACACAGGAATTGATCCCATGTGCGGCATGACCGTTCGCCTTGATCACCCTGCTGCCGAGCGATACCGCGATGGCCATCGTTTTGTATTTTGTAATCCAGGCTGTGCAGCACAATTCGATGAACTCGGTGATATGACATCCGCCCCCCACTTTTCTGAAGCGTCGATGCAGCGTCAGGACGGTCTTTAGACTGAAGGCCATGATTCAGGATTGTGTTTTTGTACGTCGAGGCGACGAGCGAGTGACGGAGCTCATCCGTGATTTTTCGGCTCCGCGCGCCGAGGTATTCCAAGCCTGGACTACGGCAGGATCCATTGAGCAATGGTGGGGACCCCATTTCGTTTTCATTACGGATTGCCACTTCGAAGCACGCAGGGGGGGTAGCTATCGCATTGAGATGACCGGAGACGAGGGCCAGCGCTATCCCATCTATGGCATGGTTCGCGAATACCATGCCAACGAGCGACTCGCTTGGCAGGTGTGTCTTGACGAACACCCCGAAAGTTGGACGGGAATATTCCGACCACGGGGAACGCACCTCGAACACGTCATCATGGAGTGGGAATACGAGATTACGTTCCAAGATGTCCCTGGCGGCACCCGCGTCACCGTTACATCCACGTACCCTGTGGAAGAAGATATCCTCACCATGTTGGCCGCTGGCGCAACCGTGGGCTGGGGAGAGAGTTTTGAAAAGCTTGATCGCCTCTTAGCAACTTCAGGAGCCGACGAGCGGTCGCACTAAGACCATTATTCCCGAAGCGCTCAATACGGATTAGGGCCACGCATCGCCGGGACCTTCAACGAATCCTCCTGTTTGCTCATGTAGTGCAAGCAAGACACCGCGAAGCAGCGCCATCATCTCGGGGTCGCCTTGGATATCCCCGTCCCAATGAGATTTGCGCTGAATCATAAACAGACAGGTTCGTAAGTCATCGACATTCGCCTTGCAGATTCCATGCTTTTCATAGCCGGCAGCGACCTTGTCGAATACCCTTCCTACCTTTTGCGTTCCACCACGTCGTTCGTATGCGTTGTAGGTGAGTGCGAAACCTTCAACATCGATCCATGTGGAGTCGGGGTCGGGAATCTCAATCTGTTCTTCGAATTGATAACGGTTCACGACGCCTCCTACCGGCCTTCGCAGGCGCGAAGGCTCCCATCAGTATGGGAAATAGTTGTGACAGACGAAGGGTTACAGGGTGGCTACACGCACCAATACCTTTTCGTGCTTAGACCAGATCGGTATCGCCACCAGCAATCACTAAGGGAGTCGTCCCCAGGTGCACAGGAGTTATCCCGCTCATCGGAGTGATCCACCACATGCCAAGACTCAAAGGAAATCCCATCACAGTTCGTTCACCTACATCAGGAACGCTTGAGAGCGCCTTCTCCTAGATGCTTTTTCCACCAAGGGTGCAGCCATAGGTGAGCGAGCGTAACGCTCCACCTACCACGGTCGGGTCGGTGGACTATGAGTTTCTCGTACCCGAGAGCGTTGCCACCTGACTCTTTCCATAGGCATTCAACGCCCATACGTGAATGGTGTAGCGCTGGCCATGCACAATGGTCGCCGCTTTATTACACCAATCAACTTTTGATGGAGCGCAGGTTTTGATTTGATGGGTCACCGTTGCTCGGTAGCCCGTCAAGGGGCCGCCGCCGTCAAAGGCAGGAATATTCCACCGCACGGTTGCGCGGTCGCCATCGAATATGACTTTCACATGTCTCGGCATACTTGGGACTGCCGGCACGGCTGCAGCTGTCCACGTGTCGTTCTGACCGCCCCCGCCATTCATCACGATTTGATTCGTCGCTGGGTCAAGAGCCATGGAAATGGTGTCTCGAGCCGATGGAGATCCAGCGCAAGCTGTTCCCCCCACGATGTTCCCACAGGCGGCGTTACCGGCATTATCGATCTGATGCCAGTAACTTCCATTCCAAGCCCAGGTGTCGTTGTATTCACTAGCACCGTAGTGATTCATGCCGCCGAAGACGATTACTTCACCAATCGCTGGATCAAAGGCCATGCCAAAACCCACTCGCCCAGGCGGGCTCATGGGACATGGGTTCGCCGTTGGCAATGTTGCCCCGCATCCAGCGTGCGTACCGTTACCGTCATCGACCTGCTGCCAGATCGTTCCGGTCCAAATCCAGGTTGCGTTTGTTCCATCAGCGTTACCAGCGGTGACTTCTCCACCCCACAGTACCAATTGATTAGTCGCCGGATCCCAGGTCATTTGACCTACGTTTCGAGCCGGAGGACTCGAGGTGCAAGCCGTCGTGCAGCCAGCGTCACCGCTGTCATCGACTTGACTCCACGAGTATGTCCCATTGACATACGAAAGGACCCAGGTGTAGTTGAGGTTGGAGAAGGCATTGTTTTCTCCACCAAACATCACCATTTGCTTTGTTGCCGGGTCGTAGGCCATTTGGGAACCCGGGGTCGATTGAGGGCTGATCGTGCAACTACCCGTGCAGCCAGGATCACCGGCATCGGCAACTTGTCGCCATGACGTTCCATTCCAAGCCCACGTCTGGTTACCATCTCCACCAAACATGACGAGCTGTTGGGATTGAGGGTCAAACACTAACTCCATCGTGTTTTCGTTGGGTCCATTAGTGCATCCCCAGGCCTGCGCATTACAGCCGGCACTATCAAGCTGTGTCCAAGCAGTCCCGCTCCATGACCACGTTGAGTTGGTATTCCCCTCCAACAAAATCAACTGGTGCGTTGCTGGGTCATAGGCCATCGATCCGCCTGGGCCCCCTGGAACTCCACCCGTTGTCGCTTGATGCCAATTCACCGACGGCGCCGCCACGAGTGAGGAAGCGCTGAGCGAGGGAGCAAGTGCGAAGACCGAAGAGAGCAGCGCCGTAGCGCCAAGAAAGGTTGCGAACTTGCGAACCATGGATGCCTACCTTTTGTTAGGGTACGGTCGATCCGAGGGGGAACTGCCTCGTCGCCACCAACGTAACAGATGAGGCATAGCAATTCTTCGCACAACGCTGTATTCCTGTATGGCAGTCCCAACGGGATTTGAACCCGTGTCTCCACCTTGAGAGGGTGATGTCCTAGGCCACTAGACGATGGGACCTTGTGAAGTTGCCCGTTTCCGAACTCCTTCGCAGCTCGGGGGGGAGGACTCGAACCTCCAACATACGGATTCAGAGTCCGTTGTTCTGCCAATTGAACTACCCCCGAAGGCGGATCTCCAATGTTAGCCGATTGAAATCAGCCGCTACCCACCGGTGATGGGGCTGATATGCCGCTCATTCGACAAAAAGCTATAGCCCGTGATCCTACCGACACCGACAGCCACCGTCTCTCGGAGGTAGTACGGCAATTGGGCCCAGCCCTGAATTGGTGAATTACTCGTCGGACTCGGATACGGTGAAAACCCGAACGTCGAAGCAATGGCCATGGAGCGATCCTCGTGGAAAGGATCGGTAACTACCAGTACGGTCGAGACGCCTCTCGCTTTCAGTGTTGGAGATACTGATTGAATGTTTTGGTAGGTATCAGATCCTGAGCCTGTAATGATGGCAGCCGCTGGCACGCCTTTGGAGCGAAGGTAGCTTGCTGAAGTCCCCGCCTCGGTAAACATGTCACCCGGTAACTTGCCACCCGTCACCGCAATGAGTGGAGCTCGCCCGGCTTCATAGAGTACAAAGGCTTGATTGAGTCGAGCCGCTAAGTCAGGCGAGGGCGTACCGTTATATTCAGCCGCGCCCAGAACCACAATGGCTTGGGCGCCGTGACTCGAATGCTGCCGACCGGTCATCCATACTTGTACCAAGGTGATGGCGAAGTAAAGAACAATCAGACTAATAGTCGCCGAGATAATCTTAAAGATCAGCTTGAAAGGGAACAGCATTAGCCCTGCGCGATGACCACGGCGGCGTTGAGGCGCTTCAGCACCTCATCAAGGCCAAGGATCACCATAGATTCGAAGAGCGGTGGTCCAACGGAGGTACCGGTAAGCGCCACCCGGATGGGAGCTTGGGTCTTGCGAAGTTTCATACCCATTGCTTCGCTCAGGTCAGCCAGGGCCGCATGAAGCACCTCGGGCACGAAGTCCGTTACTGAGAAAACCTCAATGGCTCGCTCAAGTATCAAAACAGCATCCGCATCATTCACCAATACTTTGGTGACAGCCGCCTCGTCGAACCGGGGAGTCTCCAGGAACAGGAAGTCGATCATTGCGGTAACTTCGCTCAGCATCGTGATGCGTTCTTGGACGAAGGGAGCAATGACTCGCCAGCGGTCTTCTTGAAAACGTTCCCGAGTCCATGGAATTTCATGATCAGAAGGAACCCAGTCGCCTTCGTCGGGATGTACCCAGGGTTTCGCGCTCTCCATGAACGCATCAACCGTCATCGCTCGGAGATACTCTCCATTGATGTGAGTCATTTTGGCGATATCAAAGAATGCCGGTGCGTGATTGACATCTTCTAAGCGAAACTGCTCTACGAGTTGTTCGAGGCTCAGAATCTCATCCTTACCCTTTGGTGCCCAGCCAAGTAACGAGAGATAGTTCACGAATGCTTGCGGAAGGTATCCCTTGTCACGATACGACTCCACTGCCACCGGGTCTTTACGCTTACTTAACTTCTTGCGCTGTTCATTAACCAGCATGGGTAGGTGAGCATACGCGGGAAGGTCGAGCGTCACGTCAATCTCATTAAGGGCCTGCCACATCAAAATTTGTTTCGGTGCAGTGGGAAGGAGATCTTCGCCACGAATCACATGGGTAATCTCCATCTCGCGATCATCGATCATGTTGGCTAAGGGAAATAGTGGTGCTCCCGAGGACTTCACCGCCATGAAGTCCTCCATCGCGTCATGGGGAAAGACGACGTCTCCACGAATGACATCACGGACCACCGTCTCACCGAGATCAGGAGTTCGAAATCGAAGACCAGTCGTTTCGCTTCGCATAACACCTCGGTCACGGCAGTAGCCGTCGTATCCCGGCGTTTTACGATCCTTCGTGCGCGTATCAATTTGGTCACGCTTACAGTCGCACGCGTAGAGAAAACCTGACTCGTACAACTTTTCGGCGAGTTCTCGGTGGCGGAGCTCAAAACTTGATTGGCGAAACGGTCCCTCGTCAGCCGACAGACCCAACCACGCCATCGCCGTGATGATGCCCGCAAGCCACTCTTCGCGACCACGTTCAGCATCGGTATCTTCGATACGTAAAATAAAGGTCCCTCCGCTTTGGCGAGCGTAGAGCCAATTGAAGAGAGACGTACGCGCACTACCTACGTGGAAGTAACCCGTCGGTGACGGCGCAAAGCGAACGCGTGGAGTCAAGGAGTCCTTGTCTCAGTCCTCGGAGATAGCAATAGCGCCGTTGGGGCAACCCTTTACTGCTTCTTCAAGTTTGCCGCGAAGGTCCTCGCTCGGGTTCTCATCGAGCACGTAGAGGTAGCCATCATCTCGAACTTCAAAGAGTTCTGGAGCGACGCCCATACATACAGCGTTAGACGTGCAGAGGTCGTAGTTAACGTTGATCTTCATTATTCGCCTCCTGGAGAGAACCGAGCGACACCGCCGCTGGCTCTCCGATGTTACCGGCCCAGGAGACTTCAGGGGGTTGGTTTCAGGCCGCTTCTTGCAACAGTGCCCTAAGAAATTCAGGGTCCGCAAGAATAGGCGAATCTTTCAAGAATAATTTCCCGTATCGCTCGAAATACATCAGCTGTTTACCTAGTAAAAAGTAACCCCGATCGAAATCACTCATCAGGCCTCCCGAATCAGTGGCCATTTTGTGAATCCGCCGCTGCAGACGCATACGCTTGATCACGGATCGAATCGAGTAATCCGAGAACTCCACACCGTGAGCCTTCGCTACCTGAACTTGGGTTGCGTTCATCATTTCGGCGAAGCTGACCTCGCCAAAGGGTTTGAGAAGCACTGGCTCGATCATGCCCCTGATGAAGAGAGCAAGCTGCTCGTCGTCCATACCCATCGCTTCGCCAATGGCGGGACCATAGGTCTTAACCACGTGGGCAGTCACATCGTCCCAAGCCTGCTGTTCGCCAAGAACGGCCGCGAGCATACGACAGAGGAACCAATGTGTTTCATCATCAAGCCGTCCAACAATGCCCCAGTCAATAACGCCGATACGTCCGTCTTTCAACAGCAGTAAGTTTCCTGCGTGAACATCGCCGTGGAAGACGCGATATTTGACCGTCATCATAAAGAAGCCACGGATGAGTTGCTCAATCAGCGGGGCTGGGTCCGCGCCATGGGCTACCACCCCTTCGAGGTCATCAACGGCAAAGCCATCAAGGAACTCCATGGTGAGCACGCTACGACTCGAAAATTCCGGGAACGGCTCCGGAACCGCTACGAGGTCTAAGTTCAATTCAGTGTTGAGATTACGAAACGTCTCCATCGCCCGGGCTTCGTTTCGTAGGTCCATCTCCTCGCCAATTTGAAGACGGAACCCATCGAGTTGCTGAAAGATGGCACCGGCAATCTGTGCCCCCGTCCAGCGGGCTAGCAACTCAAACATCGGCTCCATCAAATCGAGATCCGTTGCTACGAGGTGCTCGATACCTGGCCTCAATACCTTGACCGCAACCTCTCGACCATCGAGCAAGGTGGCACGGTGGACAACGGCGATCGACGCACGGCCAATAGGGTTGGGGTCGAAGTATGCGAACACATCGCTCAGCGAACAACCAAGCTCGTCTTCAATGATCGCAGTTACCTGAGCGAGGGGAACTTCAGGTCCGGTATCAAGGCAGCTTCGAAATTCATCAGAAATTTCTGGGCCGAATACTCCTGGAGATGAAGCCAAGATCTGGCCGAATTTAATGAACGTTCCGCCTAAGTCTTCAAAGGCGAGGCGGAGTGGCTTGGCCAAGAGTGCAGGAGGCAAAAGACCATCCTTGGCCTTGCGTGCTTGCTGGATACCGATCTTCGAAAAACGACGCGCGAAAGCAGCGGCAATGAATGCGCCGCGAGCGCTGAGGGAACGCTTTGTCGGAGTTGGGAGCTTCCTTGGGTGAGCTCGTGGCGCCTTTGAGGGCAAGGTGCTGGGTATTTCGTTAGGGGTCACCTCTACAGACTAAGGGTGCTGGGAGTTAGTCCAAACTCTGGCGTAGACCCAAGCACCCTCATATCATCGTGGCCTTGGCCCGAGATGGAAGCGTCTAAGGATTCAGGTCGCACGACAGAGAGCGATAGGGTTGGCCACACCCTAGGAGGTAGGCATGCAACAACGCTCGATTGGCTCCCTTTCGGTATCCCTTGTTGGTATCGGTTGCAACAACTTCGGTGGCCGACTCGACCAACATGGCACTGACCTCGTCGTCCACGCTGCTATCGACGAGGGTATGACCTTGTTTGATACCGCCGATGTCTACGGCGACACGCAATCAGAAGTATTTCTGGGACGAGCCTTAGGGAGCCGGCGCGATCAGGTCATTGTGGCAACCAAATTCGGTATCCCCTATGAACAAGAGCCCGGTGGCGCAAGTGCTTCATTCATACGTCATGCCCTGACTCGGAGCCTCGAGAGACTCGGGACCGATTACGTAGATCTCTATCAACTCCACGCCCCCGACCCTGCTACCCCAATTGCGGACACCATGGGCGCCCTCGGTGAGCTCGTGGCCGAAGGACTGGTGCGAGAAATTGGCTGCTCCAACTTCACCCCCGCAATGCTTTCCGAAGCAAATGCGGCTGGACCGGTTCCCTTCTCGTCAGTGCAGAACCATTACTCATTACTCTTTCGCGAACCCGAGCAAGGTCTGATCGAGCTCCTTGAGCACGACGGGATTAGTTTGCTTCCTTACTATCCCCTCGCCAATGGACTACTGACCGGCAAGTACGCGAAGGGCCAAGACCTCCCCGAGGGGGCAAGGCTCGCGATCATGCCGGCCGAACGAACTGAACTCTGGCTCACTGACGATTTACTCGATGCGGTAGAGCGCATTCGATCGGTGAGCCAAGCATGCGGCATCGACATGGTGACGCTGGCGTTTTCGTGGCTCGCCGCTAAGGGCTGTGTCTCTTCCGTCATTGCCGGAGCATCAACACCTGCCCAGGTCCAGGCCAATGCCCAAGCCATCATCGTTCTGAGCGATGATGTAACCGCAGCGCTGGATGAAGCAGGGGCCTCGCTCCTTAGCTAAGAAGCGTGTACCGATGCCACAAGCTTCGTTAGCGATTCCTTGGCATCGCCAAAGAGCAATGTGGTCTTCTCGTTGTAAAGCAACTCATTATCGATACCAGCGAAACCAGGTCGCATAGAGCGCTTCAGGAAGATCACGGAACCAGCCTCATCAGCATTGATGATGGGCATCCCCGAAATCGGGCTCCCGGGCTCGCGCGCAGCTGGGTTCACCGTGTCGTTTGCTCCTACAACGAGAGCGACATCACATTGGCTTAACTGCGGATTCGCTTCATCCATTTCGAGCAACTTTTCGTAGGGCACATTGGCCTCGGCGAGCAAGACGTTCATATGGCCGGGCATGCGGCCGGCCACCGGGTGGATGGCATAGAAGACCTCGATACCCTTGGCTTCGAGTTCATCGGCGAGTTCCCGGATCGTGTGCTGTGCCTGGGCGACGGCCAAGCCGTAGCCAGGAATGATTGCGACCTTGGAGGCGTAGGACAGCATGACGCCAATGTCTTCGGCGGAGGCTGAACGAACAGGGCGCTCGACACCGCTACCGCCACTTGAGGCCACTGCTGATCCAAAGGCACTGAACAAAATATTCGGCAAACTACGTCCCATGGCCTTGCACATCATGAGGGTCAACAGCAGTCCTGAGGCGCCGACCAAGGTGCCCGCGATGATGAGGACATCGTTGCCCAGCGTGAAGCCTGATGCTGCAACGGCAAGACCCGTCAGCGCGTTAAGCAGCGATATTAAAACAGGGACGTCGGCGCCCCCGATGGGAAGCACCACGGCGATACCAATAACGAAGCTAACGGCAAGCAAGATCCATAGCAAGGCAGTCGAAGACGTAATGAGTACGGTGATAATCAGACCGATAGCAGCCAAAGCCAAGAGAGCATTCACAACCTTCTGGCCGGGATAGGTAATGGGACGGCCCGTGATGAGTTCTTGGAGCTTGACGAAGGCAATGGCGGATCCCGAGAACGAGATGGTGCCGATCAGCACGCCGAGGAGAACTTCAAGAACAACGTAGGTGGCTTGTTCCTTGGGGTTATGACTGATGAACTCAGTGATCGACACCAAGGCCGCAGCGCCACCACCAACACCGTTGAAAATAGCCACGAGCTGCGGCATCGCGGTCATCTTGACAAAGCGTGACGTTGGGATACCAATCACCGAACCAATCACCATCGCGATGACAATGAGCCAAATGTGGTGCAGGTGCGGCTGAAAGAACGTGGCACCAATGGCGACGGCCATGCCCAGCATGGCCAGAAAGTTTCCATTACGAGCCCGCCTGGGGTTCGAAAGTCCCTTCAGGGCCAAAATAAAGGTGACCCCAGCAAAGAGGTAGCAGATTTCTAGAATGGTGCCGCGAGCGATAACCGTGGCCAGCATCACTTGCCCACCTCCTGCTTCTGGCGATCGCTTGGCTTGGTCTTAAACATGCCGAGCATTCGGTCCGTCACCGTGAAACCACCAACCACATTGAGGGTCGCGAGAATCATGGCCACGAAACCGAGGATGGTCTCAGCTGTCGTCGTGGCATTGCCGAGCACAATCATGGATCCCACGATGATGACACCATGGATGGCATTGGAACCTGACATCAATGGGGTGTGCAGGATAGATGGAACTTTCGAAATCACCTCGATGCCGACAAAGATCGACAAGATGAAGACCGTTAGGTAAACAAGCAGTGGGTTGCCCATGGTGCTTAGGCCTCCTCAGGGGTCTCGGGGACAGTAATGGGTTGATGAGTGACGCCGAGTGTCTCAGCGGCTAGCGCATTTACTGCTTCGCCATCACGCACGATCGTGGTACCAATGACAATTTCGTCAGTCCAGTCGGGAGCGACAGCCCCTTCAGCAGTAAAGAGTTCCAGCAGATTCGAAACATTGCGAGAATACAGCGCGCTAGCGTGCGTCGGCATCAACGAGGGCGGGTTGGTGAGACCCACCACCGTGCAGTGTCCCCGCACGATGGCTTCACCAGCAACGGTAACCTCACAGTTGCCGCCACCGTCTGCGGCCATGTCCACGATGACCGAGCCCGGTCCCATCTCATCGACCATCGCAGCAGTGACGAGGATGGGAGCCTTGCGGCCCGGAACCGCTGCGGTAGTGATGACGACGTCACAGCTTGAAATTTGCTTCGCCAAGGCGGCTTGTTGGGCCGCAAGTTCTTCCGCGGAAAGCTCGCGAGCATAACCACCTGTTCCCTCAGCGGTCACGCCAAGGTCCAGAAACTTCGCCCCCAAACTCTCTGCTTCTTCTTTTGCTGCACTTCGGACGTCATAGGCCAAGACCTGCGCACCAAGACGCTTTGCGGTAGCGATGGCTTGGAGTCCTGCGACACCCACGCCCATAATGAGCACCTTTGCCGGCGGGATCGTGCCAGCAGCGGTCATAAACATAGGGAAGAACTTGGTTTGCCGTTGTGCAGCTTCTAAGCCTGCGCGATATCCCGACACGAGTGCTTGGGAACTCAAGGCGTCCATGGACTGTGCGCGACTGATTCTTGGCAAGAGATCAAAACTAACTACCGTTGCGCGTTTGGCGACAAGGGCACGGAGCGTCTCGGCGTTAGCGGCGATTTGGAAGAAGCTGATCAGCAACGTCCCCTCTCGATACTGAGCGACCTCTTGGGGGCTGGGCGCGTTTACCTTGGCGACAACGTCAGCCTCACCAACCGTCTCAGCAGCGCTAGCACCGATCCGAGCACCAACATCTCGGTATGCCTGATCGGTAAAGGTTGCTGCGTCACCGGCACCTGACTCGACGACGACGTCGGCTCCTGACGCTGTCAATTTCTTGACTACTTCGGGCACGAGGGAAACCCTTGTCTCCCCTAACCGCGACTCTTTGGGAACTGCAATAATCATCCTTGATTATTAGCAGGTTTTTGACCTCAAGCGATACCTTTAGGTCCAAAGATGGACCCTGATGGATGGTTCAGAGGCGGCTCCTATGCTTACGGCATGGTCGTACCCGAGCTAACCCCCGAAATCAAGCGACGCGAATCAATCATTCTGGCCATTGCGTGTGTCGCCCAATTCATGGTGGTCTTGGATGTTTCGGTCGTTAACGTTGCCCTTCCATCCATCGGCAAAGCACTGCATTACTCCCCGACAGGATTGCAATGGGTGGTCAATGCCTATGTGTTGAGCTTTGCCGGCTTCTTGCTACTCGGCGGTCGAGCAGCCGATATTTTTGGCCGACGACGCGTTTTTCTCTTCGGCGTAATCTTGTTTTCGGTTACGAGTCTCATCGGTGGTTTCGCCGTAACCGCAAACATGCTCACCGGTGCTCGCGTCGCCCAGGGTCTGGGAGCAGCCATCGTGTCGCCAGCCACCCTCACGATCATTATCACCACCTTTCGGGGGGCTCGTCTCCCGCGGGCACTTGGTGCGTGGGGTGCAATGGGCGGTGCAGGTGGTGCGGTCGGCACCTTGGCTGGCGGCGTCTTGACCTCAGGCTTGTCGTGGCGATGGGTTCTCTTTATCAATGTTCCCATTGGCATCTTGTTGACCATCGCAGCCATTGCCTATCTGCCTGAACTCGCGACGCACACCTCGGGAAGAAAGCTTGATGTTCCTGGAGCAGTTCTCGTGACCGCTGGCTTGTCTACGGTTGTCTACGCCATCGTCAATACCGACGCGCATGCTTGGAGTTCCCCAACCACCCTGATCACCTTGGGGATTGGCCTTGCCCTGCTACTCGCCTTCGCACTCGTCGAACAGTTTGTGGCGAAGGACCCCCTTGTTTCGCTCTCGTTTTTTAATAACCGCTATGTCAACGGATCGAACCTCGTGATGTTTTTGATCGGAGGTGCCTTCTTCTCCATGTGGTACTTCCTGACCTTGTACTTACAAGAGGTGCTCCGCATGAGCGCTTTACGTACTGGCTTTGCCTTTGCCCCTATGGCTATCGCCATCATCGTTGGTGCTCAACTCACCGGTCGGATTATGGCGAAAATCGGTCCTTGGAAAATTATTTTGATAGGTACGACGATTGCCTCCGTCGGCTTCTTCTGGCTCAGCGCCTTAAGCGCGACGGGCACGTACTGGGTCGATGTCTTCGGGCCAGCGGTCATCATTGCTTTTTCACTTGGCCTACTCTTTAGCCCCCTCGCGGCCGTCGCAACCTCCCATGTTGCCCGCGCCCAAGTGGGCCTCGCTTCTGGCGTCTTGAACAGTGCCCGCCAAATTGGTGGATCACTTGGCTTGGCTGTGCTGGCCACCGTGGCAGTCGATGCTTCCCTCAAGCAACTCGGCGGCGGCTCTTACGCCCATGCGTTGATCTACTCTCCAAGCACCCAAGCAGCCCGCGCAGCAGTCACCCATGGCTATTCGCTCGCCTTTGTGATCGCCGGTTGCATCTGCGTAGGGGGCGTTGCCTCCACGTTTATCATTCCCCGCCGTCTCGGTAGCACTCCGACGCCGGCAACAGCCGGAGCTGATGCCGGACACTAATCCCCTGGCCAGCGCTACGGTCGCCACCCCTTGGGGGTCCATGGTGGTGGTCGGTGATACGGCTGGCATCAGCCACATTCGCTTCCCCCATGAGTCAGAGCGACACGTAGTTGGAGTTACCAACGAGGTGGTACTCGAAGCCGCTACGCAGTTACGTGCCTACTTTGCCGGGACGAGAAGCAGCTTCACACTCCCACTGAAGCCTGAGGGAACTGAGTTTCAAATAGCGGTATGGACTGCTACCCAAGCAATTCCCTTCGGCGAGACCATGACCTACGGCGACCTTGCAAGCGCGATAGGGAGACCCAATGCATGTCGCGCAGTCGGTCAAGCCTTGGGGCGTAACCCCATTCCCATCGTCATTCCCTGTCACCGCGTGCTCAGTCGACACGGCGAAGGTGGATTTAGCGGGGGTCTCGCAATGAAACGAGCGCTGCTCGCCCTTGAATCAATGGGCCAAGACGTAACGCGCTGCTCGCTCACCTGACGCCATGGCGCCTTGGAGCGAGGGCGTCGCAACAACATCTCCTGCCACAATGATGCCGTTGTGGTTAATAGGGGGTGTCATTGAGGTACCTGGCAACATGACCGGTAGCGCATCGGTGATTTCAGAGACTGCGATAAGGCGCAGTGCGGCGGGATCGAGCCGGTGAAGCCGAGCGCAGCTCCGCGCCGCTTCCTCATCGCTGGGTTTCCGCGGACCATTCGCTGACGTTGCGAAGAGATGCTGACCGACCGGGGCGTAGGCCGATGCTGACGCCGTGAGTTCGAGAGAGTTGGTGAACCCGGACTTCGTAGCGTCCACGACGAGTCGAGATCCTTCGTGGGAGCGTTCTTCGCAAGCATGCCACCACGTCGTGACCGACCGTTGCGATTTGGGGACGAAACCAAGATCCTCACCAGCCCCCGCTGAAACCGCAAGTACGACACGATCACCACGAAATGCACCGTGCGTACTTTCGACCGTCGTAGCGCTGATCTTGGTAACACGACAATTCATAAGCATGGTCGTGTCGGTCAATCGCTTCGCCATCTGGGCCGGAATAGCTGCCATACCCTGCATAGGCACGGCGGGTCGTCCTCGAAGAAACGCGCGAATGATTAGTGCCACCGTCTTAGCGTCAGTCTCAAGGTCGGCTTCGAGCAAAACTCCAGCCATGAAGGGAGCAATCAACTCTCGTAGGGTCGGCTCATCCACGCCGCACGCGCTGAGCCACTGAGCCGCTGATTCAGAGGCCGAGATATTCCAGCTTCGAGGATTACCAAGTCCTAATCGGGCTGCGAGCATGCCAAATCTGAGTCGGCCGGTCCTTGTTCCAGGGCCGGCTACCAAGGAGCGAAGGCCGCTAAGCGGAGCGCGCAGTGGATCTCCAAGACGAGTGCGACTCGCTTCTGATGCCACGACGACTTCTGGAGAGAAGCGTGCGAGATGAAGAGCAGCAAGATCCAGTGCCCGCCCAACTTGCGGGTAAGCCGGATTGATCACCTGAAATCCCCGGTCGATGGTAAAGCCATCGACGACGTCACTTGCCACGCGTCCGCCAATTCGATCTGATGCTTCTAGCAGCGTGACCCTGATGCCGGCGGCGTTGAGGACTTGCGCGCACCGTAATCCCGCGACACCAGCACCAACAATGAGTACGTGACCTTCAAGCACGACCCCAACTTAAAGCACGGGTGGCTCTGTGATGCCTTCGTTAGCCACCCAATTAGCGACGGGCCATGAGGCGCAGTTCAACACAGGCACCATGCTCGACCTCAAGGAACCGCACACTCCCTCCATGGGCTTTCGCGGCCGCGGCCACAATCGCTAAACCTAGTCCGGCTCCCCCCGAGCGGCGCTGGCGCGAACGATCAAGTCGGGCAAATCTCTCAAAGAGAACGTCTGGATCTTCTGAACCTAGGCCTGGGCCATCATCGGCCACGGTGAGTACTGCTCCATCATCGTCCATACGCAAGCCAACCGTGATCACGTCGGCTGCATAGCGACACGCATTATCCATCAAGTTTCTAATCGCGCCCTCAACCATCACCTGGTCACCTTCGATACGAGCTGCCGAAATACTCGATGCGTTAACGCTAATCTCACCCAAGAGTCGTACCCGATCAACTTCGCGAAGTACCAACTCGTCAAGATCTATGGGGTCTAACTTAATTACCAGGGCACGTTCATCCCCTGATGCCAACAGTAGTAAATCATCGACCAACCTACTCAGACGATTGCCTTCAGCAGTGACCACCTCACAAATCTGTGTCCAAGCAACTCGCTCCGGATAGCGTTGGGCGACCTGTACCGTTGCCAGGAGCGATGCAATGGGACTCCTCAACTCATGGCTGGCGTCAGAGACGAAGGAACGCTGCCGAATTCTCGCGGTATCGAGTCGCTCCAAGAGATCATTGAGCGTGTGTGCAAGCCGCGCGATTTCATCATCGCCTGGTTGTGTCTCCACACGAGCGTTAATCTCCTCTTCTCCAATCGCATCAACGCGTCGGCGCATTCGATCAACGGGGCGTAGCGCCAAAGCTGTTAGCAGCCACGTGAGAGCGCCGATCACTAAGAGGATTGTCGGGAGAATGAAGTAAAGCTCTCGAATAGTAGAACTCTCTGCGGCTTTCATCTGGCTCGCGTTCGAAACGGAGTAAACAGTGACCGTACCTTCACTGGTCAAGACGGTCATCGCGCCAATGGCAGCGACGCTGCTTTGGTCCGGGAAATTGGGATTAACGGGAACCACTCGATTCACCGTAAGTGCCGGTATCTGGTTAGAAACTCGTGGCTGACCGAGCAGTGAGGCGGAATGGCCAATAATCGTACCTTTTTTATTCACAAACTGAAGGTCCGTACCGAGGGTTGCTGCCTTCGCCACGCTCGTGCCATAGGACAGGGCGAGCCCAATACTTTGTGACTCGCTCAGCGCTCGATTCACGGCACTGTCATGGAGCGAACGATGCTGCACGGTTACTAGCGCAGTTCCCGCTATCGAAAGCACAATACCGACGATGACGATGGACGAAACGGTAAGTCGTACTCGAATCGAGCTGACGAAACGACGAAGCATGAGGGGCTTAGTCCGCGTCGAGGTCGAGGCGGTAACCAACGCCACGAACCGTCTGAATACTGTGTTTGTCAAAGGGAAGATCTAACTTTTTCCTTAAATAGCCGACATAGACCTCAACGATATTGGGATCCCCGTCAAAGTGTTCTCCCCAAACGGCATGCAGTAAGTCAACCTTGCTTACCACTTCGCCAACGTTAGCCAGGAGACATTCGATGAGCGCCGTTTCGCGAGTCGTGAGCTCCACACTCACGCCATCGCGTTGCACTCGGTGACTCGCAGCGTCGACAATGAACCCTTGTGCGCCGAAACCGCGATGCAGCGTACCTCGACGCAGCAGCGCATTAAGTCGCGCTACGAGAACAACGTAGTTGAAAGGTTTACGAAGAAAGTCATCAGCACCAGTATCGAGTGCTTCGGCTTCGTCGAGTTCTCCGTCTTTGGCGGTAAGCATGAGGATGGGTGTTGTCACTCCTCGACTCCGTAACTCACCGCAGACTTTGAACCCATTCATCTTAGGCAACAAGATGTCGAGCACTATGGCGTCATAGTCGCCCGTGACACCTTCATCGAAACCTCGCTGGCCATCGGTGACCAAGGTGGTTTCAAATCCTTCGGCGTTAAGGCCTTGCTCAAGAGCTTGACCAAGGTTCGTTTCGTCTTCAACAATAAGGACTCGCATACAGCGAATCTAAACCCCTATTGCTATGCCTGGAGGTACAAGTTCCCGTTTACGTCCTTCACGGTATATTTCTTCAGCGGAGTAGGGGCTGGACCGGTGAGGGGATTACCGGTCGTCAACGAGAACTGAGAGCCGTGACACGGACAGATGATCATCCCTCCTGAGTAGCCAACTGTGCATCCCGCATGGGTACAAACCGCGTCGTAGCACTCATAGACCCCTGCCGACGTCTGGATCACGATGGCTGGATCCCCATTCGGGAGGGTGAAAGAGCCAGCCGCACCAACGGGAAGCTTTGACGCGGCGCCGATCAAGGTCCCATTGGCCGACGTCGTTGGCGTTGCCGCAGCGCTTGTCGTTGTTGTACTTGCACTCAATGCGTTGGTATTCGACGATCCCGATGAGCCAAGCATCCGACCGATGCCTGCCGCTGCTCCGGCCAAGACCACACTGCCAGCGGCCACACTCGAAGCAATGACGACGCTGCGCCGGTCCAAGGTTCCCATGGGGGACGGTGCTGTCTCATCGATATCGGTACCGCGCAGTACCGGACAACGCTCCGGTCCACAGGCCGTACCCTTGCGCTGAGCAGCACAGCGACCATCTTGATAGGACACACACGAGGCAGCCAGGGATGCAAACGAGGTCACAACCACTGAAACATCGCCGAGATAGGCATCATCAGCCCTTCGTTGCGTCAAGAATTGATCAAGGCTCAAGACGCCACCAGATCCAGCAATGACAAAGGGGATCCACGCAAACACAAAGACGATGTCAGCACCCGTGTAGTAGGGGTGAGCGTGAAAACTTACGGTTAAGAACAGCATGAAGGAGAGTGCGAGGCCGCCGAGTGCGGCGATACGCGACCAAAAGCCCAAGAGGGCTCCAATACCAATGGCGAGCTCACCGACGGCGATGGCAATGCCAACAGGTACCGCCACGCCAACAAGGTGCTTGTTGAGCGCACCAATGGGACTGAAGTGCTCCGAGGCGATGAGCTGCGCCTGAATTGATGCAGGATTGGATGCTTGGAAAAACGAGGGGTTCGCCAGCTTCTGTAAGGAGGCGAAAATGAAGGTGATACCGAGGAATCCTCGGAGTGGCAAGAGCGCCCAGCCCGCGAGCAAGGTAGCCCTCGGAGGAGGCGAGAGAGCCTTCGTCGGGCTGGTGGGTGGTAGATCGTTGTTTCTAGGCATCCTCTAAGCGTGACACATTGCAACAGCAAAGTACATCCGAGATTGTAATAAATCGCTAAGAAGCACCCTAAGCCGGAACGCCTCTGAGAAGATAGGTACATGGCCACGGCGAGATACTTCGGACTCAAGGTCGGCGAGATCGTCGGCCTCTCGATAGCAATTGTGATCATCATTGTGATGATCGTGCTCGGAGCACCTCTCGTCCATACGGTCCTCGACCATCTCTTGACGCTCAACCCGACCTTGGTCTACGTCGTAGTCGGTTTGTTGGTATTCGCCGAAGCTGCCCTCTTTTTCGGCTTTATCTTCCCGGGCGAGACCGCCGTTATTATTGGCGGCGTCGTAGCAAGCCAAGGCCGCGTGAATATTGTCGCTCTCAGCGCCCTCGTCGTGATAACGGCCATCATCGGTGATTCGGTTGGTTACGGCATTGGTCACAGATTTGGCGACCGAATCCTCAAGATGAAAGTAATTGCATCTCGGAGGGCCGGTATTGATTGGGCGCTGGACCTGCTCGGTAAGCGTGGCGCTATCGCTGTCTTCATTGGTCGCTTCACCGCGTTCTTGCGAGCCGTCATGCCCGCGCTCGCGGGAGCCGCGCGCATGCACTACCGGACCTTCTTCCTCGCCAACGCCAGTGGCGGCATCGTGTGGGGTATCAGTTTCACGCTCTTGGGCTTCGGCTTAGGCAGCGCCTATAAAAAGGCCGAGAAATACGCGAGTTGGGCCTCAACAGCCCTTCTCGTTCTGATTGCCATTGTTGCTATCTCCGTGTTCATCAACAACAAGCGTCGAGAATTTAGGGCGGAGCAGGCCGTGAAGGGCCATCTCGATGCACAAGGTAAAAGTGAAGACCCAGCCGAAGGCCTGAGGGAACTGAGAGAGCCCGACGCGCTGTAGGTCGCCTGAGCCTCCGGGGGCTAGCGTTCAAGGCGAAACGCCAGACTCAAACCCAGGAGGTACTCATGGCAGATGAACTACTGAGAGAACGACGCGGTCACCTCGAAATCCTTACTATCAATCGACCCGAAGCACGAAATGCGATCAACCTAGCCACCGCCACTGCACTCAGCGACGCCCTCGACGAGATCGAAAGCAATGACGACATCTGGGTAGTGATTCTGACCGCGGCTGGCGATAAGGCCTTCTCTGCTGGCATGGACCTCAAAGAATTTGCAGAAGGCAGGACTCCTTTCACCGCCAACGGTGGTTTCGGGGGGATCTGCTCCCGTAATTTTCCAAAACCCATCATCGCTGCTGCAGCAGGCTCAGCACTAGCTGGTGGCTTTGAAATCATGTTGTCGTGCGACCTCGTCGTTGCGGCCGATACTGCGTACTTCGGCATCCCCGAAGTCACCCGAGGGCTTATCGCCGGAGCTGGTGGCCTCATCCGACTTCCAAAGCGCATCCCCAAGGCCATCGCGTTGGAGATGGCGCTTACCGGTGACCCCATTGATGCACAACGGGCCGCTGAACTAGGCATTGTGAACCGTGTCGTACCGGCGGATTCAGTCCTTGACGTTGCGGTAGCCCTAGCTGAGAGAATTGCTAAGAATGCACCCCTAGCCGTTCGGTACTCAAAAGAGGTATTGACAAAGGCTGCCGAGATGCCAGAGCAAGAGGCATGGCCACTCACGAATGAGCTATTTGCCAGAGCCGGCAAAACCGAGGATGCCCACGAGGGAGCCGTAGCCTTTGCCGAAAAGCGTGAGCCGAACTGGAACGGTCGCTAGGAGTGGCCGCCACCGAGCTCACCTCCGTCGTTACGGGTATTCGCTTGACGCTCCACGTCTTAGCCGCCACCATTTGGGTCGGCGGCCAGTACGTGATGGTGGGCCTGCTACCCACTGCACGATCCCTTGGGAGCGACGCGGCGAAGCGTTTGGCGGGAGCGTTCGGGCGCCTGAGTTGGCCGGCCTTTTGGGTCTTGATCGCCACGGGTATTTGGAATGTCATTGCCGTCCAGGGCCACAAACCCTCGGCAGCTTGGAGCGCCGTCCTTGGCATCAAGATGGTGCTCGTAGCCTTGGCGGGCCTTGGTGCGTTCCTTCACGGTCGTGCAACAACGAAGCGTGGGCTCGCCATCTGGGGCTCCGTGGCAGGACTTGGCTCGACAGCTGCGCTGATATTGGGAGTATTTCTGGTTGGCTAAGCCAAAACCGTCTAGATTGATAAACAGTTCACCCCTTACCTCTTGGAGGACCCATGATTATTGCTGAACTTTTCGGTGGCGATCTCGTGATTGTCGTGATCGTGCTGGCGGTCGTCCTCTTTGGTGGTGCAGCGATCCCCAAACTCGCCCGTAGCCTTGGCTCTGCCAAAACAGAATTTGAAAAGGGTATAAAAGAAGGCGGAAAAACGGGTTCTGATGATGCCCAGGGGGATACCCCAGACTCATCAGTCAAACCCTCCTGATCCATTCTTGAGCCTCAGGCCCAAACGGCCGAGGGCGGCCTAAAATTCGCTAGATTAGAAGGGTGCCCTCGGATACCCCCCCATCCGGGCCACACGCCAAGAACGGCGGCGTTAGGAAGTTCATGACTTCTCGTCGCGCCGCCCTGCTTGCCGTGATTGCGCCCCTTGTACTTGCTGGCTGTCAGTTGCCTTCGTTCGGTGCTTACCATGGCATCACCAAAGGCGGCACGCAATCCTACGAACTGTGGCAGGGTTTCTCGGTTATCGCTGCCGTTGTCGGTGGAGGTACGTTCTTACTTATCCTTTGGGCTGCCCTTCGCTACCGACGCCGCGGCGACACCATCCCGAGACAAACGCAGTACAACGTTCCCCTCGAAGTGATCTACACCATCGTTCCAATTCTGATTGTCATTGGCCTTTTTGCCGCCACGGTAGTCGTCGAAAATCAAGTCCTATCCGAACCAACCCCTAAGGCGACGGTGAATATCACTGCCTTCCAGTGGGGTTGGAAGTTTGTCTACCCAGGCGAAAACGTTGTTGTCATTGGCCAGACCACGCAGAATCCCACCATGGTCGTCCCCGAAGGTGTCAACGTCAAAATGAACCTCGTGTCCTCCGATGTGGTGCACGGATTTTACGTTCCGGCTTTGAATTTCTCCCGCTTTGCGCAGCCCGGTCTCAATAACACCTTTACCTTCAACTTTGATAAGACCGGAACGTTTAAGGGTCAGTGCACACAGTTGTGCGGTTTGTACCACTCGCTGATGTACTTCCAACTTCAAGTCGTTACCCCAACTCAGTACCGGACATGGCTCAAAGCCAATGCTTTGACTCCGGCACAAGCGGCGGCCGCAGCCGCCGCAAGCGCTAACCAAATCAATGCAGGAATTCCCGTGAAGCCCGCCCAAACCAGCTACGGAGTGAACTGATGACCGACCTTATTGAACGCCACGATATCGAGTCATCAGATGATCATGGTGATCATGGTGTAAGTCACCATGATCACCACGGCCCTTCGGGACTCTTGAAATGGCTGACCTCAACCGATCACAAGGTCATCGGCATTAACTACACCGTGACCTCTGTGTTGATGTTGATTCTTGGAGGTGCGCTCGCGGAAATCATTCGAGCTCAATTAGTGTCACCTACCTCCACGCTGGTTTCTTTTGCTCAGTACAACCAACTGTTCACGATGCACGGCAGCATTATGATTTACCTCTTTGCCGGTCCCTTCGCTTTCGCCGGTTTGGCGAACTATATGGTTCCCTTGCAAATTGGTGCTCCCGACATGGCGTTCCCTCGACTAAACGCACTGTCTTACTGGCTCTACCTCGGCGGCACCATCAGTATGGTGCTTGGCTTCTTCGCCACTGGTGGCCCCGCTGCCTTCGGCTGGGTTGGTTACGCTCCCCTGACCTCGGCGGTCAACGCACCTGGCGTGGGTCCTGACCTATGGATCGGTGCCTTGATGTTGACTGGCTTCTCAGCCATCTTCTCCGGTGTGAACTTGGTAGCCACGATCTTCTACTTACGCGCACCTGGCATGACGTTGTTCCGTATGCCTATCTTCACGTGGAACATGCTGGTTACCGGCTTGTTGATCCTCTTGGCCTTCCCTGTCCTCACCGCTGCTCTTGTGATGCTTTACTGCGACCGACACTTTGGTACCCATATCTTTGAAGTCCAAGGTGGCGGAGTTCCCATACTCTGGCAGCACATGTTCTGGTTCTGGGGGCACCCTGAGGTGTACATCCTCGCGCTTCCCTTCTTCGGAATGGTTTCTGAAGTTATCCCCGTATTCTCCAAGAAGCCGATGTTCGGTTATAAGGGAATGGTCTTTGCCACCATGACCATCGCTGCGCTATCGCTCGGCGTATGGGCTCACCACATGTTCACGACGGGTGCGGTCTTACTCCCCTTCTTCTCCATCATGAGTCTTCTGATTGCCGTACCGACGGGTATCAAAATCTTTAACTGGATCGGAACGATGTGGAAGGGCCAGGTGGAGTACACCTCGTCGATGCTCTTCGCCATCGGCTTTGTTATTACGTTTTTGATTGGTGGTATCACCGGTATCTACCTAGCATCGCCGCCACTTGACTTCTTCACGCACGACACCTACTTCGTCGTTGCTCACTTCCACTCCGTCGTGATGGCCTTGGTGATTGGCGCCATGGCTGGTATCTACTTCTGGGGTCCCAAGATCACGGGCTACAAGCTTCATGAAGGGTGGGGTAAGGCGCAATTCTGGTTCTTGTTCATTGGGACCCAGGTCTTCACCTTCCCGGGCTACTGGCTCGGGCTCAAGGGGATGGCTCGTCGTATGGCGGTCTACCCCAATAACCCCAGTTGGCAGACGCTGAACGACTGGTCAACTATCGGCGCCATCATGATTGGTATCTCAACCTTGTTCTTCATCATCAATCTCTTGGTCTCGTGGCGTAAGCCCATTCCGGCCGGTGATAACCCATGGGATGCAAATGCCTTGGAGTGGTTTACGACGTCACCGCCACCCCATCACAACTTCTTGAGCCTGCCTCCGGTTCGTTCTGAGCGCCCAACCTGGGACTACTACCACCCAGAACACCCGGCGCTCGGGCATGGTGACCACGTATCGGGTCATGCCGAACAGAAAGTAAGCAACTAATGCTTAAGCAAGAGTCCTACATTCTCATCGCCTTCGGCATCTTCGCAGGCATCATTGGAGCGGTCTACTGGTTTTGGGGCCATGAAGATAGTGGTGGCGTCATGTTGGTTGGAGCCATCTTGCTTGGGCTTATGCCCGGCCTCTACTACTACTACTGGTACCGCCGTAGCGGAGGGCAGCGCCCCGAAGACCGGCCCGATGCAACGGTTGCCGATGGTGCTGGCACCGTTGATGCCTTCCCCTCGACTTCGATCTGGCCATTCGTGTTGGGTTCAGGTTGCTTTTTCTTCGTCTTGGCCTTGGTCTTTGGCATTTGGTTACTCGTCCCTGGTCTCAGCTTGGTGCTTGCCGCGTTCATTGGTGCCACCGCTGAAAGCCGCCGAGGCGGTAGCGTCTGAGCACGGACGCGAACCCTGAATCTCCCAAGCAAGCGCCCCACTCAAGTGGGGCGCTTCTTGCATGTCTGGCCATTGCCACCGGATCCATCGTGGCGAACCTCTACTACCTTCAGCCACTGCTTGATCAAGTAACCAAGGCCTTTGCCGTTGGTACAGCCGCTGCCGGCTTTCTCGTGACCCTGTTACAAATTGGCTATGGCTTCGGACTCGCCTTCTTGGTTCCCCTGGGCGATTTGATACCGAGACGGCGACTCGTCGTTGCTGTCTTCTTTGCTTCAGCGGTCGCTATGGCTGCGGGTGGTCTAGTCCACTCCTACCTTGTCTTTGCAATCTTGGCGGTCGTCATAGGCATGACCTCAATCGCAGGCCAAATCCTCATCCCCTTCTCGGCCGATACCGCCGCTCCGAACCGCCGAGCTCGCACCGTTGCCATTTTAATGTCGGGCATGTTGAGTGGCATCTTGTTTTCGAGATCGGTTTCAGGTGTCGTCGCTCAATTAGCAGGATGGCGAAGTGTTTACTTTGGAGCAGCAGTGCTCTTAGGCATTGAAGGTATTGCCTTGGCCATCTTGCTCCCCAACGAGCAAGCTCGACCTCGGCGTAAGCTCTCTGACACCTTGCTCGGAAGTATTCGATTAGTGCGCACGCACGCCCAACTTCGTCGGCGTGGCCTCTCAGGTGGCCTCGCTATGGCTACCTTTAGCGCGCTATGGACGACCATCGCGTTCCACTTATCCGCCGCACCTTTCAATCTTTCTAAAGCCAGCATCGGAGCGCTTGGCCTTCTCGGAATAGCGGGCATCGCCGCTGCTAACGGTGCGGGACGACTGAGCGACCGCCAACATCAATGGGCCTCATCGCTCACCGCAGCGATCTTCATGCTCTTTGGCTATGTCTTATTACTGCTATCGGGTTCATCGCTATTGATCGTCGCTCTTGGCATGTTCATCCTTGATGCGGGTATCTGGGCCAATCAGGTGACGAATCAGTCAATCATTTTTGAACTCGCCCCCCAGGAGCGAAGCCAGACAACGAGCGCCTACATGGTGATGTACTTCGGTGGTGGCGCCGTGGGGTCTGGACTTGCCGGTTGGATCTACGAGATGCACGGCTGGATGGGAGCTTCCTGGTTTGGGGTAAGCCTAGGCATTGCCTCCGTGATCGTGGCCTTAGTGTTACCTCCACGACTGCCTAGCGAGGTCCTCCACGTAGATGGATCGCACTATGCAAGCAACTAATCTTGAACAAAGTTGAAGGAGCGCTATGGCAGATGAAATTCTTCGAGAGAGACGAGATCGAATAGAGATTGTCACCATCAATCGTCCCGACGTACGCAACGCCATTGACTATGCGACATCGGTCCAGATTTCCGAGGCCTTCGACGAAATCGAAATCGACGACGATGTCTGGGTGGTCATCCTCACCGCAACCGGAGACAAGGCATTCTCCGCAGGTATGGACCTCAAGGCATTTAGCAGTGGTGAGCTGCCCGAAACCCCTGGCATGGGATTCGCCGGAATCTGCGAACGTAAGTTCCCTAAACCGCTCATCGCCGCCGTCAACGGTGCCGCCCTCGCTGGCGGCTTTGAGCTCGTCCTCGCCTGCGACCTCGTGGTGGCGAGCGAGAACGCCATCTTTGGCGTTCCAGAAGTTACCAGAGGCCTCTTCCCGGGAGCAGGTGGACTGATTAGGCTCCCTAGACGGATCCCCCGCGCTAAGGCTTGGGAAATGGCGCTCACCGGACAAGCTATTACTGCCCAAGAGGCCAAGGACGTAGGACTCGTCAACTACGTCGTGCCCTTCAGCGAGGTGCTACCCAAAGCCTTGGACTTAGCTGGGACGATCGCGAGGAATGCTCCCTTGGCCGTAAAGCTCGCTAAGCAGGTCCTCGCTCAGGCCCCTGATCTACCAGAATCCCAAGCGTGGGTTATCAACAATGAACTCCTCAACCTTGTCCGTGCGAGTAACGACGCCCGTGAAGGTGCGCTCTCCTTTGCCGAGAAGCGTCCACCTACTTGGAGCGGCTCCTAGGGCACAGGAATAAAACAAGGCCCGGGCTCCAAGGCGCAATACCAAGGAACCCGGGCCCCAAGGGGGATCGTTACCAGTCGGCCTCTGTGTAACGAATAAGGCCGCGAATGTTATTACCGGCGTTCATGTCGGCGTAGCCCTCGTTGATCTGTTCCAAGGTGTACTCCTTGGTCACCAATTCGTCGAGGTACAAACTTCCGTCCATGTAGAACTTCAACAAGTTTGGAATATCGAAGCGGGGATTAGCCGCGCCGAAGATAGAACCTTGAAGACGCTTTTGGTACATCGAGAACTCGAAGAGGTTCAGCTTGACGTCCATTTCCATCAAGTTGCCCAAGCCCGTCACAACTGCGGTTCCGCCCTTGCTAACTAAGGGCATCATCTCGGCGATGTATTCGCCGCGCATGCGACCAACGCAGATGATGGCCTTGCCAGCCATCATGCCCCAAGTGAGATCACGTACAGGCTCGTACGCTTCCGCCATCGATGCGAAGGTATGGGTCGCGCCCATCTTTACTGCGAATTCGCGCTTCATCGCTACTGGGTCGATGGCAATGATGTGGCGAGCACCCGCCATACGGGCTCCCTGAATCGCGTTCTGACCAATGCCACCACAACCTATAACGACAACCGTGTCGTTAGGGCCGACCTCTGCTGAGTACACCGAAGAGCCCCAGCCGGTGGTGACACCACAGCCAACCAGGGCTGCCTTTTCTAGAGGAACGTCATCGGGGATCTTGATGGCTGCTGACTCGTGAATCGTTACATAGGGCGAAAACGTTCCAAGCAAGCACATTGGTGAGGCCGGCTTATCGCCAACAAAGATACGGTTCGTACCGTCAGCGATAGCTTGACCACTCAACAAGGTGGCTCCGAGATCACAGAGGTTTTGGTGCCCCGTTGCGCACATAGGGCAACGACCACACGCAGGCAGGAAGCTCAAGACGACATGGTCGCCTTCTTTAACG
This sequence comes from uncultured Actinomycetes bacterium, assembly GCA_903875425.1. Lineage (GTDB taxonomy): Bacteria > Actinomycetota > Acidimicrobiia > Acidimicrobiales > RAAP-2 > CAIQWC01. The sequence goes on from CAIQWC010000017.1 coordinate 44,846, forward strand.
CTCATAACACCAGCGCCAACCTTGGTAACAACACCGGCACCTTCGTGACCACCGATGAAGGGGAAGTCACCCGGAGGGACCATGGGCATATCGCCAATATGGACGTGCTCATCGGAGTGGCACAACCCAGATGCGGCAAGACGAACTTGAACTTCACCCGCGACCGGATCGCCAAGTTCAACCTCTTCTACTTGCCAGTCTTGGTTGGCACCCCACAACACTGCTGCTTTCGTCTTCATCGTATTTGCTCCCGTTTCTTCTCGATTTAGAGTTGCATCGCCTTGGTCTCGAGAAACTCCTCGATGCCAGCGGCTCCGGCTTCTCGACCTTGACCTGATTGCTTGAAACCACCAAAGGGGGCCGCCGGGTTGAAGGCTCCGCCATTCACAATGATTTGACCAGTACGAATTTTCCTCGCGACAGCCACGGCGTGGTCTTTGTCACCGGCCCAGACGGCACCGCCGAGACCATAAACCGTATCGTTGGCGATCTCGATGGCCTCTTCCTCAGTGTCATAAGGAATGATCGAAATAACAGGACCAAATATCTCTTCGCGAGCAATTGTCATATCATTCGATACATCTGAAAATACCGTTGGAGTGACAAAGTAGCCCTTGTCGCGACCCGACTCGAGACCACCTGTAACCAGACGGGCACCCTCATCAAGGCCCGTTTGTATGTAGCCACGAACCTTGTCGTATTGAACCTTGCTGACCAGCGGGCCCAGCACCGTACCCTCCTCATCCCAAGCACCAATGGTGTAGGCCGAAGCTTGTGCGGCAGCAATGGCTTCAACCTCTGCCAACTTGGAACGAGGAGCTACAAATCGAGTCAGCGCGGTACAGGCCTGGCCGGTATTGAGACCAATAGAGTTCATCAGGCCCCCCGCGACGGCAGCCTCTAGGTCAGCATCTTCCAAGATGACGTTGGCTGACTTACCACCCAACTCAAGCGCGACTCGCTTGAGGCTGCCAGCGGCAACCTCTGAGATGCGACGCCCCGCCCGGGTAGAGCCCGTGAACGAGATCATGTCCACATCGCGATGAGCAACCAACGCCTCACCCACCACTGAACCTTCGCCACTAATCATGTTGAATACACCTTCTGGCAAACCAACCTCGTCGAAGACGTCAGCAAGCGCGTATGCCAGTAGGGGGGCCACTTCTGAAGGCTTAACCACAACGGTGCAGCCAGCAGCCCAAGCGGCTGCAACTTTCAACGCGATCTGGTGAGCCGGAAAGTTCCAAGGGGTAATGCACCCAACAACACCAATGGGCTCCTTGGTGACGAGAGAGTTACCGATCATCTCACCATCGAAGTTATATGAGCCAGCAAGGTCGCCGTAGAAACCAAAGTTGAAAATGGGGAGGCCCATCTGAACGAGCTTGGATGCCTCCACCGGAGCGCCTACGTCGCGTGAGGCGAGTTCTGCGAACTCCTCGAGGCGCTCAAGAACAATTCCTTGAATTTTGGTCAAGTACGAGCCACGATCAGCCGCCGGTGTGGCAGCCCAGGCCGGTTGGGCAGCCTTGGCTGCAGCGACCGCACGGTCAACATCGCCGGTGCTACCTGAGGCGACCTGCGCGATGACATCTTCAGTGGCCGGACCCACGACGTCAATGACTCCCGAACCACTTGAGTTCGTCCATTCCCCATCAACATAGATCGCGGTTGCGTCTACAACCTTGCCCGCACGAAGCGCATCGAGCATGGTCTTTAATGTGGGCTTTACAACAGCATCTGACATGTTTTACTCCCTAAGGTACGTTACGTTACGAAAACTACTCGGCACCTGAACCAGCGGCGTGATTCAGTGCCTCATTCAACTCGACTGATGGCGATTCGTCCAGTGATGATGGCGACTCAATCGTGACCATCTCATTTTGTTTAATGTCTTTACGCTTGCCTTCAGAGCGCTGGCGCGATACGGCGAAGGCGACGGCTGCGATGAGCGCGACGCCGTTGAAGAGGCCATCAAGCCATGGAGCTTGAATCACAAACTGCAGGCCCTGGACACCGGTGGCAAGAACGAAGATCGCAAGCAAAGTTCCCCATACATTGAAACGACCAGGGGTGAGTTGCGTAGAGCCCAAGAACACGGCAGCGAATGCCGGGAGTAAGAGACCAGATCCAAAGGAAAGTGAAGGGCCGGTCTGAGAGGAGAAGAGGACTCCGGCAAAGCCAGCCAGAAACCCAGAGCAGGCGAGCGAAGACCAGATCCAAAAATCAGCCGAGACGCCCGAGAGTCGAGCCGCTTCGGAGTTAGAGCCAATGGCGAAAAGGTAGCGACCTGCGGGCGTAAAGGACAGAACCCACCACAGTAAAAATGCGAGGGCGACTAGGTAGAAGATTCCTACTTGAAATCCTCCGCCAAAGAACGCTTGGGTTAAATTCCCCCACGTCAGCGACGTTGGAAGCAGCGGTTGAAGGCCACCACACTCCCACGTTACCAACGCAATAACGATGCTTCCCATGCCAAGAGTAGCAATGAAGGAGTTCACATGGAGTTTGACGACAACAAAACCATTGATGAGTCCGATACCAAGACCAATCAGGATTGTGAGGACAATGGATAACCACATGTTCATGTGGTATTGCGTCTGGAAGCTAACCGAGAAAATAGAGCCCATAATCGCGGAAGATCCCACTGACAAGTCGAAGACACCAGCAATGAGTGGAATCATGACGGCAAAGGCCATTACACCAGTGACAACTTGCGCCGAGGCGATACTCGAGGCGGTTGCCATGGTCAGAAAGTACTTGGGTACCCAAATGGCGAAAATGATTATGAAAATTCCCCATACGTAGAGCCCGCTGAATCGAGCCATTCCAAGGTTGAATTTCCGCTTTGTAGTACTCATTGACCAGCACCCTCCGTTTGATCTGAGTTTGAAGTTACGAGCGAAGCCCGCGTTACATTTACTACCGTGAGATCTGCACCCGTGAGTTCTTCAGCGATGTGGCCGTGTCGAAGTACGAGAACGCGATGACAAACGGCCACTAGTTCATCGACGTCGGCAGAACTAATAACCAGTGCGCTACCTGCAGCCGACGCTTCACTGAACTGGCGATAGATCTCAGCCTTTGCACCAACATCGACGCCCTGGGTTGGCTCCTCGAAGAGCATCACCTTGGGACCCAAACGCATCCACTTACCCATGATGACTTTTTGCTGGTTTCCTCCACTAAAAGAACCCAGCACCGCAGCGATGGCTCCAAGTGGCTGTACCGCCAAACGCTCAAACCAATCGATCGCATCTGAAGATTCGGCTTTTCTATTGATGCGAGGAAATTTCCAGAATTTATTCAATCCACTAATTGAAATATTCTCTCTAGCGCTAAGACTCATGAGTCCACCATGGATTTTTCGATCCGCGGGGACGAACGCGATACCCGCTCTGATGGCAAGGTCGGGTCTATTTGGCTTGATCTCCATACCGTCACAGTTCACGCTGCCACCGAGCCTCGTCGTGGCACCGAACACTGCTGAGTTAATCAACTCTCGTCCGGACCCTGTAACGCCCGAAAAGCCAAGCACCTCTCCGGGTTTCACATCAAAGGAGAGCCCACTCACGAGTGGGGTTTCGAGACCTTCCACTCGCAGCACTGGTTTGACGGTCTTGGCAAACGTAGCTCCGGATGTTCCCTGAACAACTTCAAGTACCTCACTACCTACGATGTGCGCCACGAGATCGTCACGCGTCAAATCTGAGGAATCAGTTGTCAGTACTTCGATCCCGCCACGAAGAACCGTCACCTTCGAGGGGAGTTCAAACACTTCATCGAAGCGGTGTGTCACGTAAATAACTGCCACACCACTATTAGCAATGCGCTTCACCGTAGTGAGTAACTGCTCAACTTCCGCAGCTGGCAGCGTCGCCGTTGGCTCATCGAGTACCAGGAGACGAATGGATCCTTCATCGCTCAGTCCGATAGCGCGCGCAATGGCGACACCGGTTTTTTGGACTGCAGTCAGGTCTCTCACCAGTGTTCGGTGGTTAAGGTCAAGACCGACTTCTGCTAACGCAGCGTTTGTACGTTGCTTTGCCTGGCGGGCGTCAACCGTCCCAAATCGGACCGGGAATTTATCCGTCATGAACATGTTGTCCAAAATTGAACTATCTTCAACGAGCCCTAAATCTTGATGCACGAAGCGAGCACCCAACTGATGTGCCCCGTGCGCACTCGCGTCGGGGAGGGGCACTCCGCCGATACGTATCTCTCCACCCTCATCTTTGTGGTGGTACCCCGACAAGATTTTGATGAAGGTTGATTTGCCTGATCCGTTGCCACCAAGCAACATGCGAATTTCGCCAGGCTCCAAAGTCATGGAGACATCCGATAGAACACGATTCCCAGAAAATGTCTTGGAAACCGACATGGCGGCAAGCGCCGGCACGACCTCTCCCGGAGGAGAGATCGTGCCGGCTTGCAAACCGTCAGAGTTGGGATTTAGCCCAGTCGCCATAGGTGGCGGTAGCCGGAGATGTAGCCCGCAGGCTTTCCAACAAGGTTGAAGCCAATAGATACGTTGCTGGGGGTAACCAGCTGGTACGGCTGACCAAGGTTGCTCTGAGCAGGGTTCATCCCCTCAGAGAGCCGAAGCGCAGCGTCAGCAATCGCCCAACCACCAACGGTGTTGTTGTTCGCCACAAACGCCGACTCTTGTCCAGCCTGAAGGGCCGAGAAGTCCGGTGGATTCGGCTGAGCACCGATGATCTTGACGTTGTTGAGTCCAGCGGTATTCAGCGCTGAACGCAGGCCACCGGTGAAGGTCAAGTCAGTAGTCATCACGTAGTTGTACGTGGGGTTCTGACGCAACCAAGAAACGATCTGCCCGTTTGTCGTAGCCGAGTTCGTTGCCCACGTCGTCAGGTCCATCGGCAGGTAGTGGATTTTGCAAGCCGAGCAGTTTGCCCGGAAAGCCTGCCTAAAACCCGTGTACGCCGTAGTCAAAATCGGGTAGACGTTGACGTCACTGACCAGTACGTTCGCGTGACCGTTTGCGTCCGCAATCGTCCAGTCACCCAACGCTGCACCACCCTGGAGGAATGATGAAATGTTGGCACCAATTGGGTAAGCCGGGTATGTGGTCGCCTGCGGTCCGACAACCGAAGGGATGAGCCACACGTGAGCAGCTTTATATGCGGCTACTACCGAGCCCCAAACCGCTTCGGTGGCACCGGCGAAGCTAACAGCGAAGGGGTGCTGAGCCAACGCAGTACGAAGCTCGGTTACCAGCGTCGAAGGGTTAGCAGTGAACCACTCGAGCTCAGAGGTCTGCCAACCAGCAGCCTGCAAACCAGCGATTGCACCGTTACCGATTACCTGCGACTGCTGAATGTCGTCGTAGATAAAGATGAACTTGTGGCTCGTTGGCTTGGTCTTAAGCCGAGTCGTCTGCAAGATGTGCGTTGGCACACGCTCAGCTGCTGTTGCAACCGCCCTAGCACGGGTTACACCCGCAGAACCCGAGCTCGCGCCTGCCGGGATAACAGCGCTAATAGTCAAGGCGGCGGCTGCCACCGTGCCCAACAAGGCTGTCCTGGCCAAACGCGACCCGCGCACGCGGCGTGCGGTCTTGTTTGTAATTTCCATGGTTACTACCCTCTTTCTTGTTGTTTAGGTGGACTCTGACGCAGATGTTAAGTCCTGGGCCGCGCCGAAATCTTGGCAGGAGAACAAGTAGGTAAAAGATTTCGACAAAATATTTGATTCGTCACCATTGTTGTTGACTAGCCGCATTTTGTTAGCTATCGAGTACGCCACTTGCTTCCCCCCTATTCCCAGTAAATTGAAATATAAACACAAATGTTGATATTGTCAACACAAGCGTCTAAATTAGTTAGTAAATGCTAATAGTTGCGAGAAGAGAATCCCAATAGTCCTTGTTAAAAGGCCAAATTGGGGTTTAAGGGGAGGTTGATGATTGTCATGAGGAGCATGAGTAGACCTTTCAGACGGTGGGTGGAGCTAGCCATGCACGGAACTAACCTCTCAGAGCGATGAAAGATAAAAGCAGTATCGGAAAACGACGCGCTGCTGCAATCGAAAAGAATTCAACGGGCTATAACGCTCGCCGAGAAGAGATCATCAATGCAGCTGCCCAGGTATTCAAGGTACGTGGCTACCGAGGAACAAAATTGGCAGACATCGCCACAGTCCTCGGCATTGATCGCGTTTCGCTCTACTACTACATCAGTTCGAAAGATGAAGTATTCGAAGAGGTAGTGACCGCTGTTGTCATTAGCAATACCGAACATATTCTAGAAATCCGCGATTCGTCGATCCCAGTCGAACAAAAACTTCGAGACACCATCGAACACGTGATGAATGCGTACGCAGATAACTACCCATTCCTCTACGTTTATCTCCAAGAGAACCTGAGCCACGTGGCGCCCAACCGGATGGAGTGGGCAAGCAAAATGCGAGAGATAAACCGTCGATACACGCAAGCACTCGTCGAGATCATTCAACAGGGGTACGACTCAGGAACATTCCGTGAAGTTGCGCCGGCTGGCGTTGTTGCTAACGGCGTGCTCGGTATGGTCTCATGGACCAACCGGTGGTTCGACCCCAACCGAAGCCAGGTCACGGCTGAGGTAATCGGACGAGGCTATGCCGACATCATCCTTGATGGCTTGAGCAAGACGTAACCCTTACGGCGTATGGCTATCCATCCTGACGCGCAAGCACTCCTCGATCGATACGAAAGTCTCGGGGCAAAACCGCTTCGAGATCTCGGCGTGATTCGTGCTCGAGCTGCAGTTGCTACTTCAGTAGAATTTGCGGGCCCAAAAGAAAAGGTCGACAGCATTGTTGATGACGTGATCGAAGCGCACGACCGAGCAATCCCTATTCGCCGCTACCGCTCAAGTCCTGAACCAAAGGCCACAATTCTCTACCTCCATGGGGGTGGCTGGGTGGCTGGCGATGTAGCCACGGCAGATCCCGCGTGCCGAGCATTAGCTAATGCCAGTAACTGCGAAGTGGTCTCCGTCGAGTACCGACGCAGTCCTGAAACTCGTTATCCCGGACCGCTCGAGGACGCGGCTTGTGTCCTGCGTACCATAACGACTTCGTCCAAGGGACCGCTCTTTGTTGCTGGTGATAGCGCCGGTGGTGGCCTCGCCGCAAGTCTTGCGTTCATCGCACGCGACGAATCGATTCCTTTGACCGGCCAGATACTCCTCTATCCCGCTATCGATCCACAAACCAGTTTCGGTGACCCTGATGCCGGTCAGACCTCGGGCCTCTCTCGAGGCGACATGGCATTTTTCTGGAACAACTACCTTGGCGACGCAATGCAAGGACAAGGCTATGCAGCCCCATTGCTCATCGAAGACGTTTCAGGGCTCGCCCCTGCTCTCATCATCAGCGCGGAGATTGACATTCTCCGCGATGAAAACGAGCGTTACGTAGTCAAGCTCGGCGACGCTGGCTGCTCGGTAATTCACGTCATCGCGGCAGGCATGATCCACGGCTTCTTCTGGCAGTTTGGTGCAGTACCCACGGCTCGCCGATGCCTAACGAGCATCAGCGAATTCATAGATACCCGGCTCTCCTAGAGCGTGGTCCAAATCCCTCCATCGACGGGCAAAATTACGCCGGTCACCCATGATGCGCCAGGAGACGTTAGATACACTGCCGCAGCCTCCATATCTTCGGATTTACCGATACGCCCAAGCGGTGAGGAAGCAACAAACTCTTCTCCCTTTACGGCAAGCGTTGCCGCCATCATCTTCGAGGGGAAGGGTCCTGGGGCAATCGCATTCACCGTGATGTTGCGCGGCCCTAGTTCCTTTGCCAAAACACGGGTGAGCATATGTACACCCGCTTTCGAAGCGGTGTAGGAGTAATTGTTAAAATCAGGAACGCGCATCCCATCGATGCTGCCAACGTTAATAATTCGAGCCGGGTTATCCGCTGTGCCTGAGCGCTCGAGTTGCGGCACAAATGCGCGACTAGTGAAGAACGGGGCTTTCAAGTTCAGGTCGAGGACCTTATCCCAGCCAGCTGCAGGGAACTCTGCCAAGGGGGCTCCCCAAGCCGCTCCCGCGTTATTAACAAGAATGTGTGCGCCACCAAGCTCTTCAGCTGCCGCGGCAAGGTCGGTCGAAGCCTCCTCTAGGGATAGGTCGGCTGCAACGAATAGTGCCTCGCCGAATTCGCTAAGTTCAGCAACTGCTTCAGCACCCGCATCGGCTTTGCGGGCAGTCACGATGACTCGCGCTCCTGCTTGGACGAGGCCACGCGAAATCATTAATCCAATACCTCGTGTGCCACCGGTCACTACTGCAGTCTTCCCTGTGAGATTAAACATATCCATATTTCTCTTCTCCTTGTTTTAGGAACTAATCGATAGGTCCGCCGGAGACATAGAGTGTCTGGCCACTGACAAAACCAGCTCGCTCGTCGGCAAAGAATGAGACAGCATTAGCAATATCTTCTGGTGTGCCAGCTCGACCGATGGGAATCTTACTGGCCATTTCGCTCACCATTTTTTCGAAATCTATACCGTCACGCTCAGCAACGGCTCGAGTCATATCCGTAATCGTAAAGCCAGGAGCGACGGCATTAGCAGTAATACCATGGCGGCCTAATTCGAGCGCGATGGTCTTGGTGAAACCCAAGATGCCAGCCTTGGCGGCTGCGTAGTTTGCTTGACCGACGAAGCCAACTGCTGCAATGCTCGAGATACTGATGATACGCCCCCACTGGGCACTTCGCATGTAGGGCTGACAAGCCCGCGTCATCAGAAATGTGCCACCAAGGTGAACATCGAGAACGAGTTGCCACTCTTCAAGGCTCATGTTCGCCAAGGTTTTATTTCTTAAGATCCCTGCGTTGTTGACTAAGACCACAGGATCACCCAACTCGGAAGAAATACGCTCGACAGCAGCAGTAACCGCATCTTCACTAGTGATATTTGCGCCTATGCCAAGAGCACGCTGACCTGTGACCTCTATGGCGTTGACAGTCTCGGCACAAGCATCCTCATCAAGATCTACCACCGCTACGTCGTGACCATCACGGGCAAGTCGTAGGGCAATTGCGGCACCGATACCGCGTGCTCCACCGGTAATGACGGCTACTCTGCTCATCAAAATATCTCTTTCTCGATTTCCTGGCGCGCGCGCTCTGCGAGTAAAAACTTTCGTGGCCTACCACTCGGCGTCGTCGGTACATCTTCGATTGCAATCACCCGAACATGCCGCGGTACTTTAAATCGCGCAAGGCGTTCTTCGCAGTGCGCGATGATCTCGTCAGGATCTACGGCGTAACCTTCACGGGCAACGATATAGGCGACGCCAACCTCTCCAGCTCGAGGATCGGGTAGTGCTACGACGTGAACTTGCAAGATCTCGGGTCGAATTGCAATGGCGTCTTCGACTTCTTTGGGCATGACCTGCTCGCCGCCCGTTCGGAACGTTTCCTTTACCCGTCCAACCAACACAAGGTAGCCCTGTTCGTCGAAGTAGCCTAAGTCGCCCGTATGTAACCAACCCTCGGCATCAATCGTTTCCGCAGTTTCCTCTGGCTTCTTGTAGTAACCCTTAGTTACGCCCGGTCCGTGACAGACGAGTTCGCCAACCTGACCAGGATCCACGTCAACTCCGCTTCGGGTATCGACAACTCGATAGCGAACAAGGTAGCCCCCCTCTACGTCTCGTCCAGCAGCACCTACCGTGCGAAGTTTGCCGTTCGTGTTTTCTCGACGTTCGCTGGGATCATCGGGCGCAGTGACGGTACTCGATCCAGAAGTTTCGCTCATGCCGTATCCGGTTGTGAGCTCGATCTCTCCCAGGAGCGCGAAGATACGATCCCAAATCCCTGGGGGCGAAATACCACCTGAGGTAATCATCGAAGTAAGTGAGGAGAGATCGTAGGCAGCGGGATCTTTTTCGTAAGCATCGAGGAGGCCAGACGTCATTGTAGGAATAAAGAGCACATCCTCAGCCCGGTGGCGCGAAATCGTGTTGAGCGTACCAACTGGCCTGAATGTCAATTCCGGGATAATGGCGCCTCCAACAAACGGCACCGCCAACATTCCTTCGACTAAGCCGTAGACGTGGTACATCGGTAACGAAAACGTTACCTTCCGACCGTCTTGGAACGCCCTGCCGTACACACTGCCGAAGGCAGTACGAAGCAACATATCGTGGGTGAGGAGCACACCTTTTGGCTCCCCAGTGGTTCCAGAGGTGTAGAGAATATCTGCAAGCGCTTCTCCACCGATCGTGTCAAGTGGATCAACGAGTACCGGAGTATCAAGATCGCATAGAGCATCGAACGAGAGTGCTCCCGCAGGAAGCGCCCGCTCTGAGGTCTGAAACATCACTACGTTCTTGAGCAGCGGGAACTCATCTCCACCACCTTGGCTCTGCCAACCCGAACAAATCGCATCGAGGTCCGCAACGTAGTCCAGGTCTCGAAAGGTATCCATTGTGATCAAAGCGACCGCATCTGATTGGCGCAGGACGTAAGCCAACTCATGGCGACGATTGAGAAAATTAATCGGAATACATGTAGCGCCCGCACGGGCAATTCCGTATTTTGCCGCTACAAACTCGGGATAATTCGCCATCAAAAGACCAACGTGATCCCCGGGTTTCACCCCGAGTTTAATTAACCCTGCCGCTACACGCGTTGACCAGTCTGAGATCTGTGTGTACGACCACTCACCTCGGTCAGTGATGACGTAGGGGCGATCGGGGAATGCTTTCGCTGCGGTATCGAGCATCTGATCAATCCGCTTCGGTACCCACTGAGGGTATCGAGCATCTAGATCGCCCTGTCTCTCAGCTACTGACGCGAGTAAGCCCACTGCACTAATCCGCGAGGATGAAGATCAGCTTTGCTTGGAGGCAAGGTACGCCTCCCAGTACGTGCGGTGGTGCGAGAAGGGTTCGTCACGATCTTCCACGGCTTTGCGAACACCCTCGGTCTCTTGGATGCGTTTAAAATCGGCCATCGCAGGACCCGCGATAGCCATGGCATCGGCGTCGTTTGCAGCCGCAATTGCTGATGCAATCCCCATAGCGTCATACCAACGATTAGTTGACTCTTTGTGGGAGTAAAGCATCTCAAGCGGTACATGGCTGATGCGATCCGCATAGGCGCGGGCCACCGCCATGACTTCATCAGCAGGAACCGCACGGTTAACCAAACCCTGTTCGGCTGCTTCGACGCCAGTCATGGAGTCACCAGTGAACAGCCACTCCTTGGTTCGGCGCATACCGAGGTGAATCGGCCACATCCCGAATACGTGAATCTCACCCATGCTTCTCGCTTCGGGCTGGCCGAAAGTAGCATCTTCAGCAGCGAAGACCACGTCAAGCACGCCGGCAAGATCAAGACCACCAGCTACACAAGCTCCACGGATAACGCCAATCGTTGCTTGACGGATACGCCATAAGCGCATCCAACGCTCACGAGATTCATGAAATTCTCGTCGCGAAAAAATAGGAGCTCGCCGATGTTCGCGAGTGTCTTCAGGACGAGAGGGCGTTCCCGTCCCCCAGAGGTAACCCCACTCGTTGAGGTCATAGCCGGTGCAAAAATTCTTCCCGTTGGAGGTGACGATCAAAACACGGGTGTCATCATCGCGATCGAGGTCATCTAGGACGAGATCCATCTCGTCGCGAAGGGCACGACAGAGTGCGTTGCCCTTGTTGGGTCGGTTCAGCGTCAGCGTCGCAATCCGATCTTCCTTCTCATAGATAAGGTGCTCAAACTCCATAATCCCTGTCTGTCCTCTCCTGTCCACTGGACCGCTATTTAATCAACATAGACGTTGATAACTTTCTGCGCAAGCGTTGACTTCATCAACGCATATGTTGACAATATGAAAATAATTGGTTACCTTGATAAATATGACGATGAGTAGCCCCCTACGCGATCCCGACGTTCTTGTGATTGGAGCCGGTTTTGCTGGCCTCAAAGCGATTGTCAGCATGCGAGCAAGCGGCCACAGCGTCACGGCCCTTGAAGCCGGTGATGGGGTGGGTGGTGTCTGGTTCTGGAACCGATATCCGGGCGCGCGCTGTGATGTTGAAAGTTACGACTACTCCTACCGTTTCTCGGAGGAGCTTGAACAAGAATGGCGCTGGAGCGAGCGCTACGCCACGCAACCGGAGATTCTCTCCTACATCAACCACGTGGCGGATCGTTTCGACCTACGAGACGACATTATTTTCAACCAGAAGATGACTGATGCGGTGTTCAACGAAGCGGTGAAGCGTTGGGAAGTCACCACTGCTGACGGTTCACAATTTTCAGGGCGCTACCTCATTATGGCAACGGGTAGCTTGTCGGCAGCCAAAGACGTTCTCCTTCCCGGCCAGGACGAGTTTGCTGGTGAGATTTACTGGTCGTCGCGCTGGCCCAAGGAGGGCGTGGACCTCACCGCCAAACGAGTCGGAATCATTGGCACCGGTTCCTCTGGCATGCAAATGGTTCCCGTAGTTGCTCAGCTATGCGAGCACCTCACTGTCTTCCAGCGCACCCCCAACTACTCCATTCCTGCAGCCAATGGCCCCGTCAGCGACGAAGAAGATGCGGCGGTAAAAGCCAGCTATCGGTCTCGGCGTGAGGCGGCAAGAAACTCCCCATCTGGTCTCAATTTTCTAGCCTCAGGTATCTCGGCGCTAGAGGTGAGTGATGAAGAACGCGAGGCCGAGTTTGAAAAGGCTTGGGCTCGATACGGTTTTGGCTTCGTCTTGTGTTTTCGTGATCTGATCACCGATGAGAAAGCCAATACCTATGCTTCTGATTTCATCCGACGCAAAATCGGAGAACAGGTTAGTGACCCCGAGGTTCGTCGGCACATCGTTCCTGCCAACTTCCCTTTTGGGACCAAACGGCCTTCGGTTGATGCGAACTACTACCCAACCTTCAATCGGCCTAACGTTACCTTGGCTGATTTACGCGATGAGCCAATCGATTACCTCGATAAGACGGGACTTGCCACAACGTCCAAGCACTATGACTTGGATGTCTTAGTTTTCGCTACGGGCTTCGACGCCCTGACTGGCTCCTTCCTCAAGCCCAATATTTTTGGGCGTGGCGGCAGAGCACTTCGCGATCACTGGGCCAACGGACCCCTAACCTACCTCGGCTTGTGCTCATCTGGCTTTCCCAATATGTTCATTATCGCAGGCCCTGGTAGCCCCTCGCTGTTGAGCAACGTGATGATGTCCATCGAGGAGGGCATCGATTGGCTAACCGAGATGATCATGTTTTCTGAATCCTCCGGCTACGCAGCACTTGAGCCCACCGTCGACGCTGAAACGAAGTGGGTTCAGCACGTTAATGAAAAGGCAGACGAGACCTTGTATCCAAAGGTCCCCTCCTACTACAACGGCGATAACGTTCCGGGCAAACCACGGGTCTTTATGCCCTACACGGGTGGCGTGCGGGGATACCGTCGCATTCTCGAGCGTGTAGCGGCTAACGGCTACGAAGGCATGGTGTTCTCAAAGTGAGCCACCCCACAGCACAGCAGAAGATTGCGATTATTGGTGCTGGCACGATGGGGGTGGGTATTGCCTACGTTTTTGCTGCCGCCAATTGGGAAACCTACGTCGTCGAACCAGACGACGTACGCACAAACGCCGCGAGGGTAACGATCGCTAAGGCCGCAGAAAATGGCTACGACCGTGGCCGACTCAACGCTGTGGATGTAGCCCGTCTCAACCACGACATCGTCTTCGTCAAAGCCCCCATTGAAGCACCCCTTGGCATAGATCTGGTTATCGAGACCGTTCCTGAGCAATTGGATCTCAAGCGAGAGGTACTACGTGCTGCTGAAGCACTCGAGCCTGCGATCCTCGCAAGTAATACCTCGTCGCTCTCCATTGATGAACTCGCCAAGGGTCTCGCTCGGCCAGACCGTTTTATCGGCATGCACTTTTTTAATCCCGTGTGGTCATTTAGCCTGGTCGAAATCGTGCGAGGTAGCTCCACCGTTGATGCCTGCTTGAACGCGGCACTCGAGGTAGTCGAATCCATTGGCAAACAACCTGCCGTCGTGAAGGACTCACCAGGATTTGCCACGAGCCGCCTTGACCTCATCGCCGCCCTTGAAGCGATTCGAATGGTGGAGCAAGGCGTTGGCAGCCCCGAAGATATTGACCGAGCCATTCAACTGGCCTACCGACACCCGGTTGGTCCCCTTAAGTTAAGCGACATCGTGGGTCTTGATGTTCGCCTCGATATCGCACGACGACTCAGCGAGTCACTCGGCGATCGATTCTCACCTCCCCAGCTCCTCATTGAGATGGTCGCACAAGGAAAATTGGGAGAGAAATCAGGGCAGGGTTTCTACGATTGGCCAAGCAGCGTTGACGAACCCTAGGCTCCGTCCTACAATCAACACATATGTTGACAACTAAAGGAACCCCCTCACCCATCTCGGAACTAAACGTCGATGACACGCCTGAGCGCGCAGAATTACGGGCAACCGTTTCGAAGTTGGCTCGAAGTTACGGCCGCGCCTACCTCAAGGAGGTAGTCAAGGAACAGCGCAAACCAAGCGAACTCTGGAATGATCTCGGCAAGGCGGGCTTCCTCGGCGTCCACCTTCCCGAAGAATTCGGAGGCGGTGGTGGGGGCATGACTGACCTAGCCATTGTTATCGAAGAGAACGCGGCGGCTGGTATCCCCTTATTCATGATCGTTATCTCGCCGTCGATCGCCGGTCCTATCCTTGCTGCACACGGCACGACTGAGCAAAAGCAGAACTGGCTTCCTGGCATTGCCTCGGGAGAACTCAAAGTTGCCTTCTCCATCACCGAACCTGACGCTGGGCTCAATACGCACAACATCACGACAACGGCGACGCCACGTCCCGGTGGAGGGTGGAGTTTAAATGGCCAAAAGTACTGGACCTCAGGGGCCGATGAAGCTGATGCGCTCTTGGTTGTTGCCCGCAGCGACGAACCTGATGAACGCGGTCGCACTCGGCTCTCACTCTTTCTCGTCCCTACCGATACTCCCGGTATCGTCATGCAAGAAATCGACTCGGCATTGGCACTTCCCGAGAAGCAGTTCGTGATCTTCTACGACGATGTCGAAGTGCTCGAGCACAACATCATCGGTACCGAGCATGAAGGGCTACGACAAGTATTCGCTGGGCTCAACCCTGAGCGTATTGCTGCAGCAGCGGTGGCTAACGGCATCGGCCGCTACGCAATTGAAGCGGGTGCGAACTACGCGGCGAACCGCCAGGTCTGGAGCACACCCATTGGTGCCCACCAAGGCGTGGCCCACCCCTTGGCTCGCTCCCACATAGAGGTACAAAGCTCACGCCTCCTTGCCGCCCACGCCGCCCAGCTCTTTGATGCAGGGCTCGATGCTGGTGAGGCTTCAAACATGGCTAAATTCTGTGCGGGCCAAGCCGCCACCAACGCCCTGGACCGTGCAATTCAAGTACATGGTGGGAACGGACTCTCCAATGAGTTCGGCCTTTCTGACCTTTGGTTCGTAGCGAGAATGTTCCGCACGGCTCCCGTAAGTGAAGAGATGATCCTCAACCACGTGGCGCAGCACAGCTTGGGACTACCAAAGAGTTACTGAGATGTCTAAGTCTGAGTCAAAATTTTCTCTTGCCAACGTCGTCCGACGATTTGCCAGTGAGACCCCCGAAAGCCCCGCACTCTCAGACGCCGAGAGAACGATTACCTTCTCGGAGCTTGATGCGAACACCTCACGAATCGCACAGTTCTTAGCCGCACAGGGCGTGACGAGTGGTTCGCGCGTTGCTGTTATGGCTAGAAACTCTCTCCTGCATTTTGAGACCCTGTTAGCCATCTCAAAACTGGGTGCTGTAACCGCCGGCATAAACTTCCGACTCTCGGCACACGAACTCGCAACATTGCTCGACGATGCCGATCCCATCGTACTCATCGTCGATCAAGAACGTGCATCTCTCGTGCCCAGTGGTGTTCACTACCTCATCTTCGATGACGCCTTCGATGCCGACGTGGCTACCTTCGAAGCTATCGACCCGATGGGTGAATTCGATGGTGATATCGCCCTCCAGCTCTACAGTTCGGGTACTACGGGCCTCCCCAAGGGCACGATGTTGACCAACGCCAACTTGGCTTGGACACCCAAGATGGGCGGGGAGGTTTACCAGATGAGCTCGGCTTCGGTCAATCTCCTCACCTCTCCGCTCTTTCACATTGGCGGTACCGGATATGGACTTACGACCTTTGGTAACGGCGGCCACACCGTCGTTGCACCTAACATGGAGCCAGCGACGCTGCTCGATCTCATCGAAGAATACAGGATCACCCATGCCTTCTGGGTCCCTACGGTGATCCGTTCGGTGCTCCAGGCCTTGGAATCGCACGCGGTCAACCTTGGAAGTCTTGAACTCGTTGCCTATGGCGCAGCTCCCATTGATGATGCAACCTTACTCAATGCCATCGACCTCTTGGGGTGTCAATTCCTCGGTGTTTACGGCATGACCGAAACAGCGGGAAGCGTAACTGCCTTGCTTCCCGGCGACCACGACCCGGGCGGCCCGCGAAGTCACCTTCTTCGGTCGGTGGGCAAAGCCCTGCCTTGGCACCGCGTCTTGATCTTTAACCCAGAAACTGGCCTTGCTTGCACCACCGAGGAGGTTGGTGAAATTTGGATCCAGAGTGACCAGAACATGGCCGGCTACTGGAAACAGCCGGAGCTCACGACGCAAGCCCTTGATGTTGACGGATGGTTCCGAACCGGAGATGCGGGCTGGCTCGATGAGAACGGATACCTTTTTATGCATGACCGAATTAAGGACATCATCATCACCGGCGGTGAGAACGTCTACCCGGTCGAAGTCGAACGCGTCCTCAATACTCACCCCCTCGTCAGTCAGGCCATCGTCATTGGCGTCCCCGACGAGCGATGGGGTGAGACGGTAAAGGCAGTGGTCATCGCAACGCAGGCCGTAGAGGCTACTGACCTCATCGACTACTGCCGAGAATACCTAGCCCACTACAAGTGCCCCACGACTGTTGCCTTCGTCGATTCATTTCCCCTTAACGCAGCGGGGAAAATACTGAAGCGCGAGTTACGCGAACGCTACGGTGCCTGAGATGACCTCAGGCCCTCATCCTCTCTCGCTCTTGCTCCGTGGTTTCTGTGTTGACTGGATTGCTGGAGCCCAAGAACAAGCTGCATCGAAATTTCTGGCTCCCACCTACACCGCACACGTGGGTGGTGTGACCTTTGCGGGTCTCGAACAGTACATCCCCGCAGTTCTTGGACAACTCCATACCTACCCCGGTCTTAGCCTTACGGTCCATGATGTCCTGCTCGGTGATGAAGGTATCGCCATGGTCTTTTCCGAACATGGCGCTACCACCGATGGGGTGGCTGCTGCCTGGCGAGGGGTGGGGCTCTTTGCCTGGGATGGGAACCAATTGATCGAGAACTGGACCGAAGAGGATTACTACGCCCGGCGACGCCAACTGGTCTCCAAGAATCCCGACGCCGTTCCCACCCCCGCCACCGCTCCTTGGGCGACGCCATGGATGGAGGCGGATGAGGAACATCGATCTACGGTCGTCGCATGGCTCACATCTGGGCTCATGGAATCCACCCCTACCGTCACCTTGGACGACGGCCTCGAAACTTCCACTTTGCTTAACCAAGACACAATCACCATCAGCCACAGCGTGAGTGCTGGATCACGTGTTGCCTTCCAGGCAAGCGTGGAAGGCACCTTTCTCGGTGGTCTCGATATCGTGGATGCCGCGATTGGCACCCCCGCAACTATGGGCGTCTCCGGTTTGGTCTCCGTGCAGAGCGATGGAAGCATCTCGGGCCAGGTCGTGCGAGACCGCTTAGGTCTGCGTCGCGCGCTTAGTATCGCTGGTCGAAATTAACCTCGAAGTGCTTGTGCTAGCAGACTCAAGGGGTGCACGCTTTTCACGCCCGCTGCTTGTAGGTGCATAGAGCAGCCTGGATTCGCACTCGCCACGACGTCAGGGTTCGCTCGATCGATAGCGGCGACTTTTCGATCACGAATCTGACCAGCAAGTTCGGGTTCGAGGGCTGAGTACGATCCCCCAGCGCCACAGCACAGGCCCTCATCGTCGAGTTCAACGAGTTCTCGAACAAAAGGTCGCAGAAGATCTCTGGTTGCAAGATGAACACGCTGAACATGGCGCAGGTGGCAAGGATCCTGAACAGCTACACGCAGATCTAACACACCAGGGGCTTCTAAGGTTCCAGGGTTTGCAACCAGCCACTCGGCTACGTCAAAGACCCGAGATCCAAAGGCTTTCGCTTCGTCAGTACCAAGTAGCGATCCGTACTCCTTCATGGCCGCGCCACAACCAGCCGAATCCACCAAGATCGGAATCGCTCCATCGAGTGTCTCGATCACGTGGCGAGCCATTTTCCTGGAACGGTCTCCAAGTCCAGCATGCGTATGGAGCGCGCCACAACACGACGCATTCGTAGTAGGAATAACGCCGAATCCCGCTCGCTCAAGCACGTATTGCACATCACGGTGCACATCACGCTGCCAGACATCCATAACGCAACCCGTAAAGAGGTAGACATCCCCAGCGACACTGCCCGCCGAAGATTCCATGGCAGGAGATCGAAGCGGGATGCGTGGTACACCCAGGCGCTTCGGTACGATCTTCACTCGCTGTGCCACGGCAAGAGCCTTAGAGCCCGCCGAGAGTAAACCTGGATGATCGAGTGCTCCGAGGGCAAAGCGTTGCCATGAGGGGGTGATCTCGTGAGCCTTGGCGAGAGCTTCGCGCGTTTTCTCCATAAGGTGTCCGAATTTCACGCCGCTTGGGCATGCAGTTTCACAACCTCGACACTGCACGCACGTCTCAAAAGAGCGCTTCACCTCTTCGGTGATCGGAGCACCATCCTCCACGCTACGCATGAGTGCGATACGCCCACGTGGCGACATCGACTCATCACCGCTGACGCGGAAGGTGGGGCAGTGTGGCAAGCACAGGCCACACTGCACGCAGGAGGCAAGTTCGTCGGGATCAAGGTTCAAGGTCATGGGCGTCCTTGCAAAACATCTCGGCCGGGGCTCAAGCGCCCGGTGGGGTCAAATGCTGTCTTCACGCGCTCGGTGAGCGCGATGAGTGCTGGTGAAACGGTGGCTCGGGGCTGAGGAAGTGAAGCAAAGACCGTACCAACGCCAATCGACGCCACAAAATCTCCCGCGCCGGCCATGCATACCTCATCACTGAGTTGCGCCGGCGTTAACGACCAGCGATGCAGGGGCAAGGGTGGCGGTCCCGCTACTTCTTCAAATCGTCCCAGAGTAGCGAGTAGGGCTTGCTCGGCAACCACATCTCCGACCTGTCCTTCGAGTTGTACGTACGTTCCCCTGCCATCGAACAACACGGCCGATGCTGCAACTAGGGAATCTCTCACCGCGAAGGGGTCAACATCGCGAGCAGTCAACCAGATCGATCGTGGAGGAATGGGATTAGTTCGCACCATCACCTCAGCAATCAAACCCAACGTACCAAGTGATCCCACCATCAGGCGAGGGATATCAAAGCCTGTGACATTCTTAACCGTTGGCCCACCGCCTGAGACCAGCCGCCCATCAGCTGATACATAGCGAACTTGGAGTAGAGATTCTCGAACGCGACCACGGCCCAGTACATGCAAATCGTTTTCACCCACTGCCAGGGCGCCTCCGACGCTGCCGCCACGCTCGGGTAATGCCGTTCGTTGACCCTTTTCAGCCAGCGCTTCGTGGAGGTCTCTCACGGAGGTTCCGGCACGGACCTGTACCGTCATCTCCTCGGGTAAATGTCGAAGAATACCTTCTGGCGCCGAGACGAGGCGCGTGCCTTCCCTGAGTGATCCCCCGAGTCCGAAACGTGTTTTGCCACCAGCGACAGCCACCGGATCGTGGGATCCGACGAGGTCACAGAACGCAGCCAGTGTTGGATCGCTCATCCCCACACGCCCTCAGGGATGCGCGACAGTGACTGGATATCTGCGCAACTGTGTGGACTCGGTAGCACTTTGCCCGGATTGGAGCGACAGAGCGGATCAAACGCCGATCGAAGACGGCGCTGGTGGTCAAGGTCGTCAAAGGAGAACATTAGTTCCATGTGATCGCGCTTTTCAATCCCGATACCGTGTTCACCAGAAAGCACACCCCCAACACTGAGAGAAACTTCCACGATGTCGCTCGCAGCAGCATGGACTCGTTCGAGCACTCCATTTTCGCGCGGATCGAAGAGAATCAGAGGATGGAGATTGCCATCTCCTGCATGAAAGACGTTAACGATCGTCAGATGGTACTCAGCTCCAATTTCATACACCCTTCGCAGTACGCCAGCGAGTTGCGAGCGCGGCACGACCGTATCGTGGAGGTAGTAAGCCGGAGCAATTTGTGCGACTGCCCCAAAGGCAGTTTTGCGGCCCTTCCAAAGGCGTGCCCGCTCTTCGTCATTTGACGCCACCCGAACACTTACGGCGCCATGCTCTCTGCCAATCGCAGCAATACGCTCAGCATTAATGGCAACCCCACTACTCAGTCCGTCAACCTCTGCGAGAAGCACGGCTGCCGCGTCAGTCGGATAACCCGCGTTGACGTAGTTCTCAACGGCTTGGGTGATGAGCTGATCCATTACTTCCATGGCCGCGGGAACGATTCCCGAAGCGATAACTGCGCTCACGGTGTTTGCGGCATCTTCGACCGAGTTAAACGCCAACAAGAGGGTTTGAACGGCTTGAGGATTTGGGGTGAGACGAACCGCGATCCGCGTGGCAATCCCTAGGGTCCCTTCCCCGCCCACGTAGGCACCACGGAGGTCATAGCCTTCGGGCTCCGCGTCGAGACCACCGAGATGAACGAGTTCGCCATTAGGAAGTACGACATCGAGGGCCACGACGTGTTGACTCGTTACCCCATAGGCCAAACAGTGCGGACCACCAGAGTTATTAGCCACGTTCCCGCCAATCGTGCAGGACTGTTGACTCGAGGGGTCTGGAGCAAAGTGGAAGCCAAGGGGCATGAGTGTCTTCGTCAAATCAAGATTCACCACACCGGGCTCCACCCAAGCAATGCGATGGACGAGGTCGACCTCGAGAATCTTATTCATTTTCATTGTCGAGACAACGATGGGTTCACCGAGGGGAATAGCGCCACCAGAAAGCCCTGTTCCCGCACCACGAGGGACGATTGCGCGACCATGGTCAAGCGCAATTCGTGTGATCGCTTGGACTTCGGCAGTAGAGACCGGGAAGCAGACCGGCCCGCTAGCGCCACCTTTAAAGATGGAAGCGTCATTGCTAAACAGCGATCGTTCGGCCGCATCGTTCCTTACTCGATCAGGACTCAGCGCCTGTTTAAGGATTGACACCAAAGCATCAGGGTGCGTTGTTCTCCGTATTTTCACTGTGCCCCTAGCTCAGTGAGCGCTACTGTGGGGGTCGGTGCCATGATTCACGCAACGATTAGGTCAGCATCAGTAGCGGCGACAACCTCGTTAAGGCTGACATCGGGGGCGAGCTCTACCAAGGTCAAGCCGCGAGGACCGACATCTATCACGGCTAGATCCGTAATAATGCGGTTAACGACACCGCGACCGGTGAAGGGTAGATCACAGGTCTTCAAGATTTTTGGTGAGCCGTCCTTGGCAACGTGCTCCATTAACACGATGACGCGCTTCGCCCCATGTACGAGGTCCATTGCTCCACCCATTCCCTTAACCATTTTGCCTGGGATCATCCAATTCGAAAGGTCTCCCGTGGCCGATACCTGCATCGCTCCTAGAACGGCGGTATCAATATGTCCACCGCGAATCATGCCAAAGGAGAGCGCAGAATCAAAAAACGATGCGCCCGGTTGCACGGTCACGGTCTCTTTGCCTGCGTTGATGTAGTCAGGGTCTTCTTCACCCTCATAGGGATAGGCCCCAACACCGAGGATGCCATTTTCCGAGTGCAGTGTCACCGAGATACCCGACGGTAGATAGTTGGGGATGAGCGTTGGTAAACCAATGCCAAGGTTGACGTACTCGCCGTTATGCAACTCAGCGGCAGCCCGCGCGGCCATCTGCTCACGAGTCAAGGCCATCAAGACACCGTCCCTTCTGAGTGATCCTTAGTCCGAGGCGTTGTGGTCCGCTTCTCAATGAGCTTGACGTCATCATCCGATACCTTCACCACTCGTGAAACGAACACTCCTGGCGTATGAATACTCCCTGGTTCGAGTTCTCCGGGCTTGACTAGGTGTTCAACTTCGGCGATCGTGATACGCCCGGCCATCGCACAGAGGGGATTAAAGTTCGCAGAGGAACCTCGAAATACCAAGTTGCCTTCGCTGTCGCCCTTCCATGCGCGTACTAAAGCAAAATCAGTCACAATGGCAGTCTCAAGAACATAGGGACGCGACCCCGAACCATCAATGTCGAATTCGCGAACTTCCTTTGCGGGCGAGGCAACGACGATGTCACCGTGGGCGTCGTACCGCCACGGGAGGCCGCCATCGGCAATCAAGGTTCCATAGCCAGCAGGAGTGAAGAAGCCAGGGATTCCGACGCCACCTGCTCGTAGACGTTCAGCGAGTGTCCCTTGTGGGATGAGTTCGACTTCGAGTTCGCCAGCGAGATACTGACGCGCGAACTCTTTATTTTCGCCGACATACGAAGCAGTAACACGAGCGATACTTCCAGCCTCGAGCAAGAGTCCTAAGCCCACTCCATCAATGCCGCAATTATTTGAAACGACACCAAGATCACGCAAACCTCTTGCGTTAAGGGCCTTAATGAGGGTCGAGGGGATTCCCGCAATTCCGAAGCCACCAACCGCCAAACTTGCGCCATCGCTAATATCCGCTACTGCCTCCGCGGGATCATCAAAAAATTTCCCTCCCTCGGGAGCTTGGTTGCTCGGCGGTAAGGATTCTTTTTTCTCGCTCGACACAGGCACCACCTTGAGATTTACGTCCTCAGAGAGAACGTAATGATTTCGTGACTACGAAGTTACTTCTTTCTTGCATCCGCGTCTCAACTCCAGCTGCGGTGATATCAATAAAAAACCGCCGCCACCTAGATAGGCAACGGCGGTTTTAGATCCCCATAGCTCGAGCACCACGCTTTGATCAGCGGGTAACTGCTCGAATCCCCTCAACGGGGTCTTCGGTCTGCTCAAGCTGGATAAAGGTCGGGATTGGCTCTGCGTCTAGTTCAAAGTGCCCATCTCCTGGACGCATATCTGCAGGTACGGTCTCATAAGCGCCTTCAGCGGTACGGATCACAACATTGGGTCGCTTACGCTTTCCAGCGCCGTCGACCTTCTGAAGTTCCTTGCACAGCGTGAGCGTTACCGGGTAGGTCACCAGGGGCACCAAGATGGTCACGATGCGCATGAGCCACAGCATCACATTTAGCGAGATGTGGAAGTAGTTGGCGAGAACGTCGGTCGAACTTGCAACGAACAACATAAACAAGAACGTAAACAAGGAGACACCGAATGCGGTGCGCTTGGGTCTATCACGAGGACGGTCAAGCAAGTTATGCATGCCGGTATCTTTCGTGTACTTCGCTTCAATTGCCGGCCATACCTGGGCGATAGTGAAGACAATGCCCGGGATCACGACGGCCGGAATGAAGACTTCAAGGGGGAAGGTGTGACCAAAGCCGGTCCACTCCCAAGCCGGGAAGATTCGAAGCGCCCCGTCGAGCCAACCCATGTACCAGTCGGGCTGCACGGCATAGCTGATTTTCGACGCGTCATAGGGTCCGAACTGCCAGATCGGGTTGATTTGAGCGAGCCCAGCGAGCAGCGCCGTGACGCCCGTGACCAAGAAGATGAAACCGGTGGCCTTGGCCGCGAAGATAGGCATCATAGGAGCGCCAACGACGTTCTTTTCTGTCCGACCCTTGCCCTTGAATTGGGTGTGCTTCTGGGTAACAAGGAGTACCAAGTGAGCGGTGACTAAGCCAACCATGATCGCTGGAACCAATAACACATGCAGCATGTAGAACCGCCCAAGAATCATGGTGCCTGGGAAGTTGCCGCCAAAGAGCATGGTGGCGATGTAGGAGCCAACAAGCGGAATCGACTCGATAATCGAGAAAGCAATTCGAATACCCGTGCCTGAGACCAAGTCATCGGGCAAGGAGTAGCCGAGGAAGCCGTTCACAATAGAAAG
>CAIQWC010000018.1 GCA_903875425.1 uncultured Actinomycetes bacterium
CACACCCCGAGGCGCTTGTGTCGGCTGCCAGCGTGGCCCGAACCAATTGTTGACGCAGCTTGTTGCCCCGCTTTTCCAGAGCCATGAAACACGCCGAAGTATAGGGGATCCTCACAGGCTTCGGCCTGAGTGGATCCCCTGGCAGACGTGACGCGAGTGCGGACCGCCACACTGCGAATGATTTATAATTATGTGGACTTGTACGGAAGGCGGTCTTATATTCAATTCAAAAAAAAGCAATGAAACTCCCCTTGTTAGATGGGTCGGCTGTTTCGGCCGTAGGCTTTGAGGCGATTTGTGCCCTTGCATGGGGGGCGGTCACCTCGGCCGTGGGCTTTGAGACAGTTTGTGCCCTTTTCGATGGGGCCCTCTCTTCGGTGTCTGTCCTGACGGGGTCGGCTGTTTCGGCTTTCGGCTTCGACGCGATTTGTGCCTCTTTAGGGGGGTCGATCGCCTTGGCTGATGGCTTCGAATCGGTTCGCGCCTCCGACGATGGGCCCTTGGTGTTGTTAGGCTCGACGGAGTTGTTAGGCTCGACGGAGTCGGCAGCTTCGGCCATCGGCTTCGACGCGACTTGTGCCCCTTTAGGGGGGTCGGTCGCCTTGGCTGATGGCTTCGAGGCGGTTTGTGCTCCCGGCGCCGTTGACGCCGACCCGGCCGCATCGACTGGCCCTTCGGTCGTCAAGTTTGATTTTCAGATCTTTGTCAAGACCCTGGATGGCCACACCGTCACGTTGGACGTGTCGGCGGCAGTCTTGGTCGCGGAAGCGAAAATCATCATCCATGGCAAATCAGGTGTCCCGCCGCACCGCCAGCACCTTTGCCTTTTTGGCAAAGAGCTCCGTGATGACTACACCCTGGCTTTCTACGCAGTCCAGCCAGGTGCAACACTGCACTTGCTGCCTGGCGACCGCTCGGGCCTTTTGGGGGGCATGGCCGCCGCCGCTAGAATGCGGCGTCTCGATAGTGTAACATCAGAAGCCAACTGGGCGCGTGCCGGCCAGTCCTGTCTGGAGGAATTCTTTAAGGCCTTGCTCCATGTTCAGCAGACCAATACTCTGCGGCCCCTACCGGTACAAGGAAATCGCCCACCGAGCAGTATGGCAAGCAGCTGCCCCAAGCTCGATCTTGTGCTGACTAAGGCGATATTGGAGATGGGGACCGAGGCGACGCTACAACTGCAGCCGTGTGGTGTTCGGTCCCCGCAACATGTGAGTTTTGCATTTGCAGAACCTCGCTTTGCCTTCCAATCCAACAAATCGGGCGAGCCAGTGGCCATTGATGTCGCGGCGCTTAGAGGCGCTCAAGTGATCTTTACCGCTTGCATCACTAAAGACAACGGGACCCTTCCAGTGCGAATGACCATTTCTGGGGCAAAGCTGGTACACACTCGTCAGGGCGGCTTGGAACATGGCGAAGTGTTTTCTACGCTGCACATTACGGGGGCCGTGCAACGTGGTGATCCTTTTACCGACATGATACTCACACAGGCTGACCCAGACGGGCCGAATGCCAAACGCGCGCGTTTACTGGCGGCGACGCACGCGGTCTCTGCCAGCATGGTGGCCGTCGCTGCTAAAATTCCCGTCCACCTGGTTGACGTGATCCTGCAATACGCCCCGGGTCTAGACGGATCGCCGTCGATTCAAATTCCCGCTACTTTACGCCAGCAAGGCCGATCGACTAAGACGATCGAGGTGGCGCTGGATGCGAAGACGGTTAAAACAAGTGGCACTGATAACGTTTGCATGTGGGATTCGACTGTTGTTTCGTTTTTGTTGTCGCGATATGGTGTCCTGCCAAAACAGCTTTGCACTCCTGAAAGCAGAACAGACCTTGTTCGGTGCTGGATCGCAGGGGCTCGGTTGTTAGCGGTACATCCGCTGGCGATCGCCCGGACTCTCTCGCACCTTGCCGAGCAATCCGTTGACGCCTCGGCTGTGGGCGCAGCTTGCAACCAAGGTGAGGCTTCGTTCGCGGGGATCACTGCCGACTCCCCAGAGCTGCAGCGGGCCGCGCTGGATCTGGCACTGCAAGTGTTACCCTCGGCAGCGAGTGAGTTTGGTCCGCTCTTCCCGCGTGCCGCTTCGATGAGTGCGGGGGCCATAGGCAGCAACCCTTTGGCGGCTCGTGTCAAACAGCACGTTCTCTCAGTGTTGAACAACGTGCCGGCTGGGCAATTTGCTGCAACGGATGACATCCACAAGTCTTTCCACGAGCAAGTACAGCAGATTGGTAATGGGCAAATGGCTGGTCAGTTCCAATGTTGGATTAATACTTTTTTACTGAATAGCATGGGTCTTCTCCTGTGGGTGGCGCAAGCAAATGATGGTGGGATGCGTATTGAATTGCAGCCCCAAGCCTTCAGTCTTCTCCCACGCGCTGGCAGCAAGCCGGCCCACGCGGTGATTCGCCTACTTGACGATGGGCCGCTCTCGGTGAAGCATTATGAAACCCTGTTTTCAATTGACATGGAGCGTGTGATGCTCAAGAATGGGGAGCTTGATGATTTGCTGATATGGCACCGTCTGCAAATGCTGTCCATTCAACATCGCCTCAGTCTGGACTCGGCTCAGGGTGTAGTGGCTGGGCTGATGTCGGAAAATGAAAGGATCTCTGGCCGTGCTGCCGATGCAGCACAGTTGGCTGTGGCGCTTCAAGAAAGCAATGATGCTGAGATAGCTAGGCTGAAGGCTGAGTTGGCACGACTAAATGCAGACCACCGCGAGGCGCCTGCCAATGCTGAAGGTGGTGCCCTGCAGGCCGAGCTTGAAGAGTTGCGACAGGAAAACGCGCGGCTCACGACACTGTTGGACGAGTCGCGCTTCGAAAATCAGGCTCTGATTGATGCAGGTGAAAAGATCGACTTCACTCTCGGCAGCGATGAGGACGACAGCAGTGGCAGTTCAGAAGCACTCCGCTCTGAGCTCGTTCGAGTTAACGCGGATCTTCACTCGTTGCGGAAGCAGAATAGTGATTTGATGGCTTACCATGCTGAGATCTTGGGGTCCTTCAACCAGTGCACGTGTGGTAAGCGTATTACTGACTCTTTCAATGACGCCAAGTGTGCAAGTTGTCGCAACTCCGAAGAGGTCAGCGGCTCTGACGTTTCTGAGTCGTCACATGCAGAAAACGCGACGGGCAAGAAAGAATGCGCCAAGTGTTTTGAGGAATTTAGACCTCGTCAAGCGGCTTACCGATATTGTCGCAATTGCCACCAACAACACTTGGGCCAACGCTCAGCTCAGCGCAAAGAACAGGCTCGTGCCCGCACCCATGCTAACAAAGCGTCGAATCGTCCCCCTCGGGCCACCAAGGCGGCTGCCGAGGCTGCGGCCCCCTTGCCTCTTGACGGTGGCGCCCGCGTTCGTCAACGCAACCGTCGTCGTCGCCGTCCTCGCGCCAAACAGGCGGCTGCCGAGACCGCGGCTCCTTTGCCTTCTGACGGTGGCGGCCGTGTTCGTCAACGCAACCGTCGTCGCCGCCGTCCTCGCGGCTGTGCTGGTGTTGATAAGGCACCACCTGATACTGCTCCGGCCAACGCTGGTAGCCTCGGCAGTCGCCGCACCGTCGTCATGGTACCCAATGATGCCCCTCTTGGCACTGGCCACGCGCCCCCCCCCCCGGCGCCTCCTGCCGTTGACCTGATTTCGGCTTTGGAGCAAATGAAGAAGGAGATGCAGGCCACGATTGCGCATCAACTGCAGGAAGTGCAGAATCAGTGGCAAACAAACTTTGATCAGCTCCGACAGGTTGCCCCTGAGGTGGTACCCGCTCCCGTGCATTCAGCGCTCTCGCAGATGCCCGTCCCTACGTTCTCACCTCACCATTCGTACCAGGGGTTCGGTAACAACTTTTACCAACCCAACCCGTGGCTCATGTCCTACTTGGCCGCGAATCCTTTGTCTCAACAGCCGCCCTCTTACCCGCCGCACGCCACGGTCGGTCAGGGAGGCAGTAAGGCGTAATGGCCCCGCAAGGGGCCTCGGGCCGCAGTAATTTTTACTGCGGCCCTCAGGGGGAGTGGGTTTGGTCGGATCTGCACGACCTCCTGCTCCCCCATGCGGCGGTGACCCCGCCCACAACATACCCGGCCAAACTCGACGGCCACGCTGGGGGGTATGTCGTGCGGAAACCAGCATTTCAGGAAGCGCCCGCAGCCGTTTCCACGTGTGTGGCACGTGATGGCGCTTCCTACACGACCGCGTCCGATGTGGTGGACGTCGGCAACATCGTGGCGCTTGCCTTGGCCCCCGTCGTGGATGCATCAGGCGTAAACCCAAAGTTTCTGATGCCAACGCGCGACGTGGTGGCCGCTGCGGCATCCGTCATGGATCTTTCTCTAGTACCTGTCCTGACGGGGTCAGCTGTTTCGGCTGTCAGCCTCGAGGCGATTTGTGCCCCTGTAGGGGGGTCGGTCGCCTCCGCTGGTGGCTTCGAGACGGTTTGTGCCTCCGATGATGGGCTCTTGGTGCTGTCTGGCCCGACGGGGTCGGCTGTTTCGGCTGTCGGCTTCGACGCGATATGTGCTCCTTTAGGGGGGTCGGTCGCCTTGGCTGATGGCCTCGAGACGGTTTGTGCCTCAAGTGCGCCAGCCGGTGCCTCGGCCGGCAAAACCGGTGGGCAGATGAAATTCAGCGCCGCAGGGGGATCGGCCGGGCCGCCCGCCTTGGCTGGTAGCCATGACTCGGTTAATGCCCCTAGCCCATCGTCGCTCGTATGCGCTGCTCCTCGCCCAGCCGGCGCGGCGGTTTTGCCGCCGGCTGGTCGAAAATGGCATGGCATACCACTCTCCTTTCTCAATGTCAACGCCAAGCGTCTTCTGGCCAGCGCGGCGGGGACGAAGCCCGTGGAGTTGGGTGGCTTGCTGCGAACGCTCCATTGGCCGGCGCTGGTGGTGGTGACCGAGACTAGTGGGACCCCGGGCAAGGACGACCTGCGTGACCGGCTCGGCCCTGATATTGCCCGGCGGTACGACACCTACTGGACATTTCGCCCCATGATGTCGGCCAAGGGTGCTGCGCGGGGCGCGCGGGGCGTGCGTGGAGGGGGGGTAGCCCTCTTTGTCAACAAGCGGCTACATGTGGACGCGCACCAGCTCAGTGTCCCTGTCGTTGTGGGGGACGACAAGTATTTGGATGGTCATTTTGGGATGTGGCGCCTGGACCCGCGGCCTGCAGATCGTGGGCGAGCGCGCCCTTACGCCCTTTGCCGGCCCACTATTGTTACGGCAGCGTACGCCCCGCCGGCCGACTGCGCCGACGGGTGGGGGTCGCACGCTCGCCCTGTTGTATTTGAGGCTCTGTGTGTCGCTGCGGACATTATGGAGGAGGCGCAGCGTGCTGATGATGCGTTCTGTATCATGTTGGATCACCTCAATGCACCAGACGGCGGGTGCGATATTCCTTTGGTGTACAACCGGGACAAACTCTCCCTGCCGGACCTACACGCGCTCCAGACCAAGGCAATGGCGGCTGCAGGGGCCACGCAGCGCGCGACGTTGACCGTGGATGGCACTGCCGCCTTGGGTATCGTGCGTTGCAAAAGCAAAAATGCGCCCGCTGGCACGTCGGCGGCGCTTCGCGAAGGCGTAGCAATCGCGACACGGCTGGCTCGCACGGCTGGCTTAGTGCCGCTGGCGGGCGTCATGGCGCATCGCCAGTCCACGTCTTGGACGGCCTGCAAAACCTGTGTACGACGGAACAAGAGACGGTCGAGGCCCTCACACCTCCCCAATGTCTGCGGCAAACGTAACTGTGGGAAAATGCGTAGCTGCCATGACCAAGTACGTGTTCCGAGTGGCGTAGTCCTACAGGCATTGACGTCGCCCACGGGGGGGAGGGACGTCATCAAGTACTACTCCCGTCGCATCTGGTGGTCGCGCACCATTGATCATGCCGTCAATTGGGGGACAGTATTTGTTGCACCAGCG
Organism: uncultured Actinomycetes bacterium; assembly: GCA_903875425.1. Classification (GTDB taxonomy): domain Bacteria; phylum Actinomycetota; class Acidimicrobiia; order Acidimicrobiales; family RAAP-2; genus CAIQWC01. Next base: position 5,933 of record CAIQWC010000018.1, read on the forward strand.
CGTGAGCTTTTGCCACTGGCACCGAGTGCGGTGGACGATGTCATGACTGGCGAGCGTCAACCGCGGCGACAGCGCTTCTCGACGCACTTGCTGACGCGGCACGAACAGAAGGGGGTCGTCAAGGACACAATGCAGAACTATTTTGAATGTCTGGCCGATGGAGAACCGCCTAGTGACGTGAAGGCTCTCTGTGCGTGGATTGAGAAGGGGGTGCGTGAGTCAGTCGACCTGGGCCCAGCGCGCTCCACAGCCCCCCTCGCCGCCCCTGCGGTACAAACAGCGCTCGAGGCTCGCGACAAGGCGCGGGCCGCAATGGCGGCGGCCATCTTTGCACGCAAGGCGAGGACCCGAGTGTTGCGTTCCCGCCAGCAGCGCGAGGCTGCGGTGCGGGCGGCAGCCGTGGCATCGCGCAAGGCCGAGAAGGAACTGCAAGCTGCTCGTCAGTATGCACGAGGCGTGGCGGCACAGTCGGCCCGCTTGGCAGCGCCGCAAGAGTACTGGCGGATCATGGAGGAGGGCTCCATGGACCACGGCGCCCCCAAGGCCCCCATCAACAAGCTGATGGATTGGCAGACGGACAAGCACGGGCACTTTACCACACGGGTGGGAGACAAGAAGGCCAATCAGGTCGGGATTTGCAAAAATCGGACCATGACGTACCGCCTCCGGCAGGCGTTGGGCAAGTCGTGTGAAGACAAGATTGACGAGGCGCTTGTCGTCTTATCAGCAGTGAACAGGGCAATACAGACGCAAGAAGCTGCCGCGGGTCGCGGCCTGTCGGAAGAAAGTGCAGCGGTGGCGAGCGCGTGGAATGCCAAGGCTCCGATGGCGGCCAGCGACGCCCGGCGGATGGTTTTGCGTGACCTGAGTGCAGCCCAACGAGCTTACTCTGATTTGCAGGCGGGAGGAGAGACGCGTGTTGCCGCCATGGCAAGAATGTACGCTCCACAACAAGCGACGCTCTCGCGTGACATTGAGGCGTCAGAGATCTCGGCCGTCTTTGCCAAGCTGCGGGATGTCGCACCTGGCACAGACGGCCTCTTGCCCGCAAGCGTCTCGTTGTGTTGCCAGCAAGACTGCCCCATGCTCGTGCATGTGGTGCACTTGTTTAACGAGCTGTGGAATGCCGGTGTTGTACCGCCCGGGTGGCTGCATCACCGGTTGGTGTTGCTGTACAAGGGTAAGTGTACTGACCCGCATTGCTTGAACAACTACCGCGGCCTGGGCATCGATACGCTTCTGCTCAAGGCCCTCTCCCTCATTATGCTCGAACGTCTCGAGTTGTTTATGAAGCAGACCAAGGGCCTGTCGCCGGCGCAGGGCGGGTTCCAGCGCCTGCGTGGTTGCCCCGAGCAAATCCTTACCCTCTCCGAGGTGGTGCGCCACGCCATCAAGGACCGTCCGGTGCACGCCGCCTTTATCGACGTGGCGGGCGCCTACGACGGGGTGGTCCACCCCATTCTGTGGATGAAGTGCGCGCAAAAGGGCATCGGTGGTCGCTTTCTGGCCATGCTGCAAGCAATCTACGCGGGCGCCTCGGCGGTGATTGACATCCTCGGTGATTTGTCCAAGCCCATTGCCATTGAGTGTGGCATCCTGCAAGGCAATCCGCTGTCGCCCATCCTCTTCAACGTGTACATTGACGATGCCATCCGAGCCCTGGAGAATCTGGGGCGTGGCATCGACGGGCCTCTGGGCCTGCCTCTCCCCCATGTACGTTCTCACGGGGACGCCATGCCCCGCAACGCCCCCCTCACCCAGGATGACCATCTCCCCTCGCTCTGGTTTGCTGACGATGGGGCCCTCCTTGAATTCAGCCCCGCCCGCCTGCAACGCCTCCTCGACGAGCTGACACGCCAACTCGACGAGCTTGGTTTGGTGCTGAATGTGTCCAAGTGCAAATGGCTGATGGTTGCCCCGGCTCAGCTGCGCGGCCACGACGGTTTGTCCGCCAACCGGCGACAACAACTTTTACCGGCTGATTATTTGCGCTTGCAGGAACGGGCACGCCAAACACCTCTGCTCGTCAACGGGCAGCCAATTGAGATGGTCGATCGCTTCGAGTACCTGGGCGCCATGGTGTCCTGGCGATGGAACTGGGAAGCTGCATGGCGCGCCGCGACGCGGCGGGCGGTTGCCGAGCTGCACTATATGCGACGGGGCGGCCTGCAGAATTGGGGTGTGCCGGTGAGTGCGCTGCTCGATTTCGTCCGAGGCAAGGTATCTGCGCACTTCAACTACATTGCGGCGGTGACTGGCGCGGGTGGCACCAAGTCGTCGGCCCCGTGGAGGGCCACAGAGGATGTCATGACGGCTGCGCTGCGCACGGCGACGAGCCAACCCGGGGCCAATGGCGACGCCCTCAAGCGCGAGACGGGCACGTGGGATCAGCAAACACGCATTGACAAGTTGGTGCTGCGCTACTGGTGCAAGATTCAGACCATGGATGAGGAGTCGACCACATTCCGCGCCTTGTGCTTGAGCCTGCGCGCGGTCATCGCCGACGGTGGTGCTCGGCGTGACCTCGAGGACCATAACGCGCGCATTGACCAATTACATCGCCAACCGTGGATGCAACAGGTGTTCGCAGCTGCCAGACGGTTCGGCATCGATGCATCGCGGCCGAGCATGGAGCAGCTCGTGCTGTTGCAAGTGGAAAATGAGAACGGTGAGTACATCACCATGCCCCATCCCAGGCCCGGTCAGTCCCTGCCGAGCCTGCCCACAGCACCGCGCATGCGCCTGGTGCTGCCGGACACCGCCCCGGATGCCCTCATTGTCGGCGAGTCAGTCTGGCCCTTGCCCGCTGGCACGCCTTTGCTTATGGCGCTCCGCACCTGGGGGCCTGAGCTCCACGACGCGTGCTTCAAGGCTCTGGAAAAGCGGGGCAACAAGCGGCGTCAACAATTGGTTCGGGCCACGCTGGCAGCCGACACAAGCGCCTCGGGGTGTGCGGCCCGCTACAGTGCGACAACTCTCTCGGCGTCATTTAAGCAGCCCTACCTGTATCTCCTTAATTGCGCTGACGTGAGCCGCATGCTGCAGGTCCGTCTTGGGCGTGTACCGATAGAAGAGTTCAAGCGCGAATCGCCTCGTGGACCGCTGCCGCGCATAGTCAACCGGCTGGAGCGTTGCTGCTACAATTGTGCAGCAATCGACGGCATAGCCGGCGTGTACCCGGTCGAGACGCTGGCGCACGTCCTCCTTCGATGCCCCGCGTACGCGGGCCCCCGTGCTCTGGCCTTACAGCAGCTTTGCGCCCTGGCTGACGACCCCGCTGCGTGCGCAATTGCGTCGGCTGCCTGCGCCCAGGTGCCCAGTTTCTCTGGCGCCCACGCTGAAACTGCGCTTTTTGTCGCCTTCCGGCTTTGTATGGGTGTCGGCCCCGCCCCGCCACCATCCCACTACCCAGCGCCGCCACCACGCGCTGGCGCTGCCGCCGCCCCGGGGACGCCCGAGGAGCTCGCGGCG
>CAIQWC010000019.1 GCA_903875425.1 uncultured Actinomycetes bacterium
AGGTTGGATGTGGGATGAATCCTCATTCACCGGAGCTTTGGAGAGTTCTCTATCCATGTACTCGTTGTATCACATCTCTCTTGCCTCGTCGTACTGACGTACGGTCCCATACAACTACAATCACGCGATCCTTGCTATACTAGCACACACCATCGTCATACATTTTTTTTTCGTCTTTTTGGAATCGTTTGGGGACCCCGCCGTCCTCTGAACTTCCCCTTCCGCCCCCCCGACCCCCCCCCCCCCCGCCCCTTTTCCACGTTTCGCAGGCGCTCCAGAGTCCTGCACAAGTACCCAGCCTACAGTCGTGTGATACGCCACACGACCAGTACGACTGTCCCTTGTCCCCGACGCCACGCTTCTACCCTGCTCCTGTCGCCCTTGCTTGCATTGGCGCCCCGAACATGGCCGACGCTGACCTGGATGCGCTCAAGACCAAGCCAAGACTGTCCGCTGCCCCCACGGGCAAGTCGGTCTACACACGGCAGACCACGGCCTCTACGGCCGCTCTTGCCACCGCACCCCCCAAGCAGCTGGCCTCTGCCCCTGCTCCCACTGATCCTGCTCCCGACCCACGCCAGTTGGCCACGGCCTCGCCCGCCGCGACGTTCTCGTTCGACGCCGAGCCCACGCTGGCGGACTTGCCGGCACACACGGACACGCCCCTTCCCGTGTCGGCGCACCTAGCACGCCCCTTGGCCGCGCCCGTTCCGACCCGCCTCCTCGCGGCGACCATGGTCCCACCGACGGATATTCCCAGCGCCGAACGACTAGTCTCTCTGTGCAAAACGGACCTCTCCCTGGCCACTCGTGCCCATGCCACGGCAGCCGAAGCAGAGGAAAGCGTACTTCACGATGACCCCAGCGTACCCGGGTTGCGATACGTACGCGAGAACGCCGGACGACGGGAAGACCGGGCCCGCGCTGCTTTGACCGACGCGTTTGCCTACCTTGCCGAGCTGCGCACCGCTGCTGCCGCCGCCAAGCCGCGCGGATCCCCCACACCACGCAACGACCCGTTCGACAAGAACACGGACGTGCCCCCCATCGCCCATACGGGCCTTCTCACCGCGCTCGGCCCCTTCCACATGGACCCCAGCAAGATGCGCGATATGTTCGCGTACTTCGAGAAGTTCACGAGCATCCTGCACGCCCAGTTCTCGAGCCAGGCGCGCCGCGACTTCTTGTACCCCCAATATTTGCTGCAGCTCTCGCACCAGCAACCTGACTCCTCCGTGCAACATGCCATCATGGAACTGTTGAACGCGCACGTTACCTGGGACGACATGCAGACGGCGTTGTTGAAGCACTGGCGCTTTCGTGGCGGAGACGCGCGCATGCTCGATATTTTCGAGGAGAATCATTGGGTCAACCCGGACACCTCGTTCTCTGCGTGGGCGCAACAGTGGCTTCGTGACTTCCGCAATGCCTTCCCGGGCATGACCCCTGACGAACATGTGCTCTTCCAACGCATGCTGTTGCGATCGCTGCCCACGGCCCTTGGCCGTCATGTTCAAGAGTGGATGATGCGTTACCGCGCCGAGGAGACCCACAAGCAGATCCAAGGCGCCGTCACGCGCGAGATGTCGTCGCCGACGTCCTCCACCCTTCTCCTGTCACCACACACGCCGACGGCGTCTGGCCTGGGCTCGCTGTCGCATGCCCCCATCACCACGCCGTCGCTGCACATGTTGTCCCCCCTGAAGTTGCTACGCAACCCAACCATCACCGAGACGAACGTCTCGGCCTCGCAAGTGATCGCGTACATCCAATCGCTTGCCGACACCAACCCCGACTTCCCGCGGATGTATGGTCCCAGACCGGACCACCGTGTTGCCTTCCGCGAACGCGACACCTATGCGCCATCCTCGCAGCGCCCGTCCTCCCGCTCGCCCTCGGCTTCCGTGACCACGCCGTCCCTGCCGGCCACGGCCTCCACGACGCCCAAGTACTCCGCCGCAGAACAGCAACGCCACAAGGAAAAGATGGACCGCATGAAGGAGCGCGCTCAAGCAGATCCCTCGCACCCCGACGCACGTTGCCAACTTGAAGGACACGCACGCTCCATGCACACGAACGCCGAATGCCGTGAACAACAGCTGCGCAAGGGGCCTACCCGCGCCGCGACCTCACCCGGTACCTCAGCATCCACGCCAGCTGCGTCCACCCTCGCGCCTACGTCCGTGACCCCACGTCCCACTCCGTTCTTGGCCACACCCGCCAACGGCACCCGCTCGTCGCCGGCCTACCGATCGGCTAGCCCATCGGCCTCCAACCGCTACACGGCGACCGCCCTCGTGACGAATGGGCCGTTCACGCATACGCTGGAGAGCCACCTCCATCCAGAACCGTGGTATGTGGTGCCAATGGACACTGACGCTTCGCCCGACATAGTGCTCGCATCGGCCACGACGGTACAACCCATGGCCATTTTCGTTCGCACGCTTGCCGGCGCCTCGTATCCGCTCGACGTGTACCCATCCACCTCGGCCTCGGCGGTCCTCGACATGCTGGCGGCCCGGGCCAGTCTCTCGGACGTGGAACACGCCTCGCTTCGCCTCGTCTACGGCTCGCACGACTTGTCCGACAAGATCACGATGGAAGCGGCGGGCGTCACCCACGGCTCCACCCTTCACACCCTGGCGCGTCTTCGTGCCGGGAACCCCCAATTCGAGGCGCCCGTGACCATCCATTGCATGGTGGACCCGGTCGCGTCTCAACTAGGCGATATCATTGAGACCATGGCCCTCTGCGACACGTCCTCCACCGGAGTATCCTACGTGTCCCCGTCCGTGGCTGCTGCCTTGGGCGTGGCAACCAGATCGATCCGCACCCACGTCGACCATGGTGACGCCTCCGACCTGCGCCGACTGGAACGCGCTCTGGTGCTCGGCGACCTCCACGGGAACTACCGACAAGTCCTCTACGCGGCCGACATCCCGCCCGAAGCCGGATACGAGTGCGTCCTCACGGCAGACACACTTCATCATTTTCTGTGCGCGCCCACAGCCACGCAGCCGGCCCGCCTGGTCATTCCTGAATATGATGCCCGGGCTGAACCGCACGGCCACCGCGTCGTTGAACTGCTACCCCCGTTGCCGCGGCCCGCTGCACTCGCAGTCGATGGTCTTTTGACCGTCCCCCGTGAGTCGCGGCGTGACCGCGCGCCATCGCGCCGCAGATCAACGACCACCTCCCCCCCTCCACTGTGCGATGACTCGCCCGACCCGCCTACGGTCCGCGTACCCACGCGCCTCAAATTAGGACCGATGCCCAACGCACCCGAAATGATCCGCTTCACCGAGGTTCCTCGCGCAGTACCTTCGACGGGCCACGCGAACACGCCAGCTACGTCACCTGCCCCGGCCAAACGCAGCAAACCTGTCGCCCCGACGCATCAACTGGCAGCAGTCGTTCTCGAACTCACGTCCCGACACCATTCCGAGTGGGACACGCGCAAACATGATTCCGCCATCCGACACGCGCTGAACCTCTGGGACAGGGAAGACAGCACCCGCATGCGCAAGGCCGACATGGACTCGCACAACGAACACTGCATGGACGCCCTGTTTGTGCTGGCGCATACGCAATTCTTGTCCGTCGATCCTGCCCTCCAACGCTCCTCCGTCTTCTGGCGAGTGCGCTCAGGCATGACGAGATTTTTTGCGCAGGCGGACCAGCCTGGCCCAGTTCAGGAGCGATACAAACTCAAACACGCAGACCCCACGTACAAACCGCCTACGTATGCTGAGTTCAACGCGCTTACAGACCAACCAGCCGGACGTCCTGCGCCCCGCATCCACGACGTCACCGATGCATTTCTCGCCAAGGCAGCGGCCCGAACTGGCCATCGGACTGCAGGCACGGCAGACGACATGGCCGTGGCCACGCTCGACGCGGCGTCCTCCGACGCGGCCGTGCCCGCCTTCCTTCCCCACGGCGCCCCCGCCGACACTCTCGTTTCGCCCCGCGCGATCAACATGGCCACTCTTGGCGCCGCTCGCCGGCAATAGGGAGTTGGGCAGGCGCAGTCGCGCCCTGCCCTTCAACCCACCACGGCCTCGCCGAACCCGTCGAACCCTTCGACACCCCCAATTTACGCTCCCATCACGGTGAACTCACCAACCAACCCCCACCACATGCTACGCGTGTGGGCCTTTATTGATACAGGTAGTGATGTAACAATACTCTCCTCCACTCTCGCCGATAAGCTAGGCCTGTCCCTACAGCCGCGCTCAGGCAACATCGTTGGCATAGCCGGGCACCTGCCCCGCCAATCCACCTCCTCGCCCGTGTCCCTGTGGCATGGGCGCTCGCACACCACGGCCTACTGGGACGTGCAACCCACACTCCCCGGTGCCGAATACCTACTCCTCGGTCGCGACTCCCTCGCCGACCTCCACCTCACCATGGGCCCCATCGAACTGGATTTTGCCCACACGAGCCGACCGCCAGACGACGACGACTTCATCGACTACTCCGTCAAACCGCCGCGTCTGGCAGACGGACGACTACCCCTGGATGAAGAGACGCGGCGGGAGACGATACGCCAACGTATCCAAGTGGCCCTGCAGCGCCACCTGGACCTCGTACCAGTCGATTCGTTTATCTCACACCCGGACGCTGTCGTCCGCATCGAACACGTTGATGGCACACCCCCTGCTTACACGCCGCAATACCCCGCCAAGAACCCGGACATGCGCGAGGCGCTCACCAAGCAAGTGCAGGCGTGGCTCGTCGAAGGCCGCATCCAGCGCTACGACGGCACACAGGCCTTTGCCGAATCTTTCCCTCGCTACAACATTCCACTCATGACGGTAGTGACTCGCGATGCAAACCAAAAGGTCAAGAAAATCCGCTGCTGCATCGACGCACGCCAACTGAACAATGGTCTCGTCATGGACAATGCCCCGCTGGGCAACATCCGCGACATTTACCAGCAGATGGGCTCGTTCAAATACTTCTCCGAGTTCGATCTGCGGTCCGCCTTCACGCAATTCCCCGTTCATCGCGATGATCAACACAAGCTCACGTTCACATGGCAAGGTGTTCAATACTCGTTCCGCAGCGCAATCTTCGGCCTGGCCCACATGGCGCAAACCTGCAGCCGGGTCCTCACGTCCATCTTTAGCGGATTACCCAACTGTTTCGTCTACTGCGACAATCTGCTGGTCGCCAGTCGCACATTGGAAGAGCACGAGGAACACTGCTCGGCTCTCATCGAGATCTGCAACCAGTTCAACATTCGCCTTCAGCCGGACAAGTGCGTACTAGTCCACACTCGCCTCAAGACCCTGGGCAACATCCTCTCTGGCACTGGAATCGAACCTGATCCTGACAAGGTCAACGTGACTTGGGACTTTCCCACCCCGACCTGTGCAGATGACGTCTGCTCCTTCCTCTCCTACACCGGCTACATGCGCCAGTTCGTACGCCATTACGCCTCCTTGGCTGCTCCACTGGACACACTCCGCAATGCCCCTCCGAGTGAATGGCGCTGGGAGGCGGAGCACCAACTGGCCTTTGACACAATCAAGTCGGCACTACGGCGCGCGCCTATCCTGCGACACCCGGATTTCACGAAGCCGTTCAGCATTGCAGTGGACAGCAGCATTTCAGGCTGCGGTGCCTGCCTGTACCAACCCGATTCACCACGCGACCTGCCCTCCCCGAACAACATTGTCATGATGGCATCACGAGCTCTGCGTGGTTACGAGCGTGGCTACTCAGTATACAAGCTGGAAGCCAACGCACTCGTTTGGGCACTCCGAGAATTCGACGAATACATCTTTGGCCGCCACGTCACGGTGCTTACCGACCACAACGCCCTAGTGTACCTCCATCAGACCAAGGGCGTCAATCGAATCCTCCAAGGCTGGTTCTCCGAACTGTCCGAATATCAATTTTCGATTTTTCACACCAGCGGACGCTCCAATGTTTTGGCAGACGCTCTTTCCCGCCGCTACCCGCGCACGTGGGGAGTGGAAGAACATGTACCGTCACCAGCCGACACCGACATGCTGCACCCCTTCGCGGCGATCTGTGACATTGCACCTCACGACTTCACCTCGGATCCCAACGTCATTGACTTCCAGGTCCTTCATGATTCGCGATCTGACACACCCACCGTGGTCGCCTATGGCCACGTTGACGACGCGTATACTGAATTTCCCCTTTCGGCCCCGGCCGAAACTACCCCCACTCCCACTCGATCACATCGCACACCGGTCTCTGACGCACACGCGCGAGAACTGGTCGAACATGCTCACACGTTTGGACACTTTGGCACTCGCGCGGTTCACATGCAACTCACCAAGGACGGTTACCTCTGGGACGGCATGGCCAAACTGATTCGCGAGGTTTGCCATTCCTGCAAGTCCTGCCAGTCGTGGTCACTCTCCAACACTCCGTTCAACCCGCTCCAGTCTGTACGCGCCAACCTCCCGTGGGATCGCATTCAAATCGATTTCACCGCCCCGTTGGACAAAACGCCTTCTGGAATGACCTGCGCACTCTTGGTAACTGACGTGTTTACTGGCTACACCCTGATCCGGCCCCTGCCTGACAAGGAGGCCCTGACAGCTGCGGAATGCTTGTGGCACATCATGGCTGATTTCGGCGTACCCCAACAGATCCAGACCGACGGCGACGGCACCTTTGTCTCGGCTGTGGTCCAAGAACTGATCCACAACCACGGTGCCGAGCACAAGACTATTCCAGCATATGTTCCGCGTGTTAACGGCAAAGTGGAACGTCACATCGGCACGGCCACGACCCTCCTTCACAAGTTGGTGGCCGAGACTGGCCGGCCGTGGGACAGCCTCGCTCCAGCAGCACAACTCATGTTGAACACGAAACACCGTCATGCCACGAACTCGTGTCCCTTTGCCCTATTCTTCAATCGAACGCTCAACCGCTTTGCTTCCTACACCAACTCATCAGTGGAGCACCTCACGGCCGACGACGAACTTGCGTGGATCGCCCGCGAACGCCTCCTTCACGACACGATTTTTCCCACCGTGCACTTCCGTACCGACGCCGTGGAAAAGAAATCACACGTGACCTTCGAAGAATCGCACCTCAATCGATCACGCCATTTACCCTGTGGCGCGTTGGTGATGCTGCGCGACGTGCTGCGTACATCCAAGTCTTCGCCTCCATGGGTTGGCCCCTATACCATTGTTCGTGTTTCTCCCATTGGCCTGTACACCCTCCGCGACGCAGTTGGCGGCATCTTCCAACGCGACGTGCCGCGTGACCACCTCAAGATCCTCACTGACGCCAATATCAGTTCTGACGGAGCGTACTATGTGGATCGGATCGTCGATCGGCGACTATCCCACCATGGCGGTTACGAATACCTCGTCGAATGGACCGGCATGTCGGAAAAATCCTGGGTTCAGCAACATGATATCCACGACACCGAACTCATCCGCTCATACCTCCAAACCCAACCTCGCCTGCCCCGCAAGGCACATCCATCTTCTTCAAGCACACGCGTTTCCCGCTCGCTTTCCCGTGGTGCATCTGCATCACCTACACCCCGGCCATCTGCTGCCTCTTCTTCCGCTACACGCCCACCACCACCTTCAGCTGCCTCACTACCAGCGCCACCTTCAGCTGCCTCACTACCAGCACCACATCCAGCCCCGCTACCTCCTCGTGGAGAACGACCCACCGTTGACCCTAAACTGAACCGAGATGACCAGTTTCTCTGGGACAACCCTTCCAAACACGCCACAGAACGCCTTCGAATCCGCATCACAT
>CAIQWC010000020.1 GCA_903875425.1 uncultured Actinomycetes bacterium
CCCCGACAACGCCACTCGGCGTAATCGGGGCTCGGGGGGACGTTAGGGATTAGCGCGGAACCCCGTCGACCTGGCGACGACGGGACCCGCCGCAACAACTGGCTCAGCTGGCACGATGCTGAGCCCACCGCCACCGGACGGCGCACCGGTAACCACACCAACCCACGGCTACGACGACAGGCACCGCGAGTACTACCAACCGCTCTACGTGCCTCTCAGCATGCAAAACCCCGCCGCACCTGACGTGACAGTCGAAGCGCTCGGCTTCCACGACTCAGGCTCGGACTACACCATTATCACGTTCGACATCGCCGTTCGGCTCTCCTTGGACGTGATACCTCTCCACTCCCTTTCGCTTTCATTTTCGCCGGACAGCCCGCCACAACCCCGCAGCGAGACCCGCACCCAGGTGCTCTTCCGCTGCGGCGCACGCGACTGGCTTGCCTTGGTTGACGTTTCCCCCTTGCAGGAGCAGGAACACGTACTTCTAGGCAGGGACTTCCAGGCCGCCATGGGCATACTCGTCGGTCCCCTCCCTCTGCGCTTCCCCAGTGAGCTGATACAGGCCACCGATGACGACTTCATCGACTACAGCGAACGTGACCCACGCGTGGAGGACGAAGTGCTGCCACAAGAGCTGGAGCGGCAACGAACGTCACTTCGGGCACACGTCCAGCACTGGCTGACGGAACACACTCGCACGGTGACAACGCGCGACTACATCAACCACCCGGATGCCGTGGTGACGCTGAACCATAAACCACACCCGGACTTCGTCGCCTACGTACCGCCACGGGACAAGCGCGCCGGCCCCTTCGACGATCATATCAACGCTCAAGTCTTGGCATGGTTGGACGAAGGCCGCACCTCGGTGTTCGACCCGGTGACGCATGGCAAAGCAAGCGGTGAGGCCTTCCCCCTTTTCAACATCCCGCTTATGGCCAGCCCGCAACTCGGCGCAGACGGCCTCTTGAAGAAAGTGCGAGTATGCGGCGACCTCCGTCGTTTCAACTGCGGCCTCGTCCTAGACAACTCGCCACTGACCGACATCCGTGACATATACGAACGAGTCGGCGAGTTCTCCTTCTTCACCGAGCTTGACTTGCGCTCGGCCTTCCTACAATTCCCGGTCCACCCCGACCACAAACACAAACTGTGCTTTATGTGGCGCGGCGTACGCTACGTCTTCAACGGGGCCATCTTTGGCCTTGCACACATGGCGCAGATTTGCAATCGAGTGCTCAACTCGATCTTCTCCGACCTGGCCAATGTATTCGTCTACTGCGACAACATCCTCATTGGAAGTAAGAACCTGGCGGATCATGAGCAACACGTTCAGGCAGCCATTCAACTCTGCACCCGCTTTTCGATTCGTCTCAGCCCCGACAAATGCCAGATCGCATGCACACGCCTGAAGACGCTGGGCAACATTCTAATGCCCGGTGGCATCTTGCCGGACCCTGCCAAGGTCCGCACCGTCATGCGGTGGCCAGTGCCCACGAACGCCGATGAGCTGCTGGTGTTCACTGCCTTCTGCAACTACCTGCGTCAGTTCGTCCGCCACTACAGCGAGATTGCTGCGCCCCTCGAGAAGGCCCGCCAGACCAAGCCGTTCACATGGACGCAAGCATGCCAGACGAGCTTCGACCTGCTCAAGCATGCCATCGCTCACGCACCGATGTTGAAGACGCCCAATCGCTCGCAGCCCTTTGCAATCGCTGTCGACAGCAGTATTGCCGGGATCGGCGGCGTCCTCTACCAGCCCGCGAATCCCGGCGACCTCCCCCAGGCCGACACGGTTGTGACCTTCTCGAGCCGCTCCCTCAAAGACTATGAACGAGGTTACAGTGTCTACAAGTTGGAGGCGAATGCGCTCGTATGGTGCTTTCGCCAATTCGATGTCTACCTCTACGGGAACCACTTCTCGGTGCTGACAGACCACAACTCACTGACGTACCTTCACACCATGAAGGATATCAACAGGGTACTCCTTGGCTGGTGGAGCGTTATCCTCGAGTACGACTTTGGCATCAAGCACGTTCCTGGAAAACTCAACGTCCTCGCAGACGCTCTCTCCCGCAGCTACCCGTCCAAGTGGGGTATCCCCGCTCCACTCGGTGACGCACAATCCTCCCCACTCGCGCTCCAAAGCCTCATCCGACCGCCCGCGGTTGTGTCCCAAGTGCAGACACCCGCTGCCACCGATGCAGCACAGGAGCCCAACCCCTCAGGTGGGCAACAGGCCTCACTACCTGCAACACAGGCCCCCGCCACATCGCAGGGCTTGGTACCGTCGCGCTCTCCTGACTCCCCGGAGGAAGCAGAGCAACTGGTCCAAGACACTCACGCCCAAGGTCACTTTGGTATCCGCTCAACCATGGCCGCGCTCCGCAGAGAACACTGGCTCTGGCCCGGCATGAGCGCCCTAGTACGTAGGGTGGTCGCAAGCTGCAAGCCGTGTCAAGCCTGGTCCATGACAAGGCAGGTATACCACCCGGCCCGGTCGATCAAGTCCGAGCTCCCTTGGGACCACATCGAGGTCGACCTCATTACTTCGTTTGAGACGACCTCCTCTGGCTACAATTACATCATGGTGATGATCGACATTTTCACTTCCTTCTGCCTTCTACGCTCGCTGAAATCGCGCGACGCCACCGAGGTGGCCGAGATCCTCTGGGCCATCTTCGCTGACTTCGGAGTACCCAAGATTCTCCAAACTGACGGCGAGGGCGCCTTCGTCTCTGACGTGGTGCGCACGATGGTTGAAGAGCATGGCATCGAGCATAAGCACATCCCAGCGTACCATCCTGCGATCAACGGCAAAGTCGAACGCCAAGTCGCAATCGTCTCGGATGTACTCCGCAAACGCATGCACGAGACTGGCATCCGCGACTGGACACGACTCCTGCCTCTATGCCAGCTGGAGATCAACATCAAGCATCGCAACCTGACCAACAGCAACCCATTCGCGCTGTTTCTCAACAGGACTCTCAACAATTGGCAGTCCTACACAAATATAGAGCCCGCCGATCTTCACATTGGCGACCTCGAGATCTGGAAACAACGAGAGGCCCATCTCCATGACCAGATCTTTCCTGCGCTCCGCTTCCGATCCGACGCATTGCAGAGTGCAGACCACGAAGACATCGACAAAAGCCATCTGACGATCGGGACACGCCTACCCATCGGCGCCCTAGTCATGGTTTTGGATGTACTCCGCGGTACCAAAAATTCCCCACCCTGGCTGGGACCTTACACCGTTATACGAGCCTCTCCCGGGGGGACGTACACTCTTCGCGACGCCGCAGGTGGCCTATTCCACCGCGACGTGCCGCGCAACCAACTCAAGCTTCTCACTGGAGCTGAGAAACCAACCGACGAGACGTACTATGCAGACAAGATTCTCGATCACCGGAAGAAACCGTCTGGCC
>CAIQWC010000021.1 GCA_903875425.1 uncultured Actinomycetes bacterium
AATAACCATGTGACCTTTGGGCTGCACTCTCCCCACCTGTGCATTGGCGCCCACCTCGCGCGCCTTGAGCTTCGTGTGCTCTTCGAAGAACTCTTGCCCCACGTCAACGATATTGAGTTCGCAGCACCGCCTGCTCGGCTGCGGTCGAACTTTATTAGTGGTTTGAAGTCCATGCCCGTTACCATTGACTGGAAATGACCGCTCCCCTCATCGGACTCTCGACTAGGCGTTGGCCCCTCGCCATGCTGGGTGCCGCCATTCCTGCGGCCTATGAGGATGGCTTCTTCGACATGGGCATTAGTGACTACCCCGCAGCGGTTGCCGCCGCCGGCGGTGTCGCGGTGCATCTGAGTCGAGACGCTGACCTTGGCTTTTTGCTCGATCACCTTGATGGCCTGATCATGACAGGTGGTGCTGATGTGTCTCCTGCGCGGTATGGATCACCGCACCCCGAGTTGGTCGGGCCAACCGAACCTGAGCGTGACGCTTGGGAAGAGGCGCTCTATCGCGGTGCCGTTGATCGAGACATACCGGTGCTTGGGATCTGTCGGGGCTTTCAGTTAATCAACGTGATTAACGGGGGAAGCCTGGTTGAAGACGTGGCTCGAGACGAAGGCGACGGCCACCCACGCTTTGACCGCGATCGTCACGAACACGGCCACGAGGTACGAACCGTTGCGGGAACTTTGGCAAGCGAACTCTACGGTGACTCAGTGTCGGTCAATAGCTTGCACCACCAGATTGTGCGTGCCGTAGCCGAAGGCTTAACTGTTTCGGGTCGCGCCCCCGACGGCAGCGTTGAAATTTTAGAGCTACCTGGCAAAGAGGTGTTCTGCGTGCAGTGGCACCCAGAGTCACTCGATCACGACCCTGCATTGACGTGGCTGGTGAGTGCCGCAGCGCGCTTCGCTGCTTCTTAGAGGAAGGGCAAGTACTCGGTCCGCTCCCAGTCTGTGGTCGCGGCGAGGAACTTGCTCCATTCGCTGCGCTTGATGGCTAAGTGCTGAGCGACGATCTCTGAGCCAATGGCTTCGACGAGTTCGCTGTCTGCTTCCAAGGCATCGAGACCAGCCCCTAAATGCTCGGGTACGCCAATGGTCGCATCAACGTTGTCGAAGCCGTCCCCACTTTCGGGAGCACCCGGGACCATCTGGTTCACAACGCCAAGGCGAGCGGCTTGCAATACTGCGGCCATGGCGCTGTGAACGGGGGCCGCGCCATCGCTGAGTCGGTGCTCTATGCGCGTTGGCGCTCCGCGTTCGGGTGGGATGCGGATGGTCGCGCCACGGTGGTCGTGACCCCAGTTGGCCCAGTAGCCAGAGAGTTGTCCAGGACGTAAGCGACGGTAGGCGTTCACCGTTGGCGCGCAGATACCCGAGAGACCTTGGTGGTGGGCGACGAGGCCAGCAATGACCTGTTTGGCCACGGGAGCTAAGCCATCGTCGGCGCGTGGGTCGTCAAAGAGGTTGCGTCCGCTGTCGTCAGCAAAGGAGATGTTGAGGTGCAGGCCCGAACTGCCACGCTCGGTGAAGGGCTTGCCGAGGAAGGTCCACATCAAGCCGTGCTTCGCGGCGAGTTCGCGAGCGAGCAACTTGAATAAGAAGGCGTCGTCGGCGGCTTTGAGCGCCCAGTCGTACTCCAAGGTGAACTCGAACTGGCTCTCGTCATACTCAGAGTTAATTGCCTCTATGGGAAGTCCGGCGGCTTCGGCGCTACGCCAGAGCTCGTCGATCATGCCTCGAGGATCCACGGCTGGGCCGGTGCCGTAGACGTAGGCACCAGGTGTTGAAATCGGCTGCCAGCCGCCGCGGCCATCGGGCTCGAGCAAGAAGGCTTCAAGTTCGATGCCAACCTTGGGTTGGTATCCCAAGCTCGTGAGATCGTCAATGGCGCGGCGAAGCGCATGACGGGGGGAGACGGCGACGGGTTCGCCGAGACGCATTAGGTCGGCGATGACGATGCCGGTGTTGTCTTCCCAACCGGGGCGCATGGTCACGGGATCAAAGACAGCATCCATGTCGGGGAGGCCTTCGAAGAACATTGATCCTGGGGTTCCCGGCGTCATGGTGCGGTCAAAGCCCAGGGCCCAGGTTCCCGTGCAGTGTCGAGCACCACGTTCAATGAGTCGCATGGGCACGTACTTGCCTCGAGCAAGGCCCAAGTGGTCTGGCCACAGGACACGAATACGGTCGTAAGAGGTGTTCACAGCAGTTCCCCCGCTTGCCTTAGTGACTGAGATTGAGAAGTCGTTCGTACCCAAACATATTTGTAGACCTCCTAGGTGTCAACTACTGCCCTGCTCCAAGGCTGCTACTTGGGCCGTAACTTTGCGAAGCAAGGTGGCGAGCTGTTCTTGTTCACTCAGGCTCAGCGCAGCGGTTACCAGACTCTCATGGGCATTGAATTCAGGGAAGGTGTCTTTGATGACCTTGGTTCCCTTCGCGGTGAGCTTGACTAGGACCAAGCGCCCATCTTCGGGGTGACTAGAGCGTTTCACCAGTCCTCGCTGCTCGAGGGTCTTCAGCACGCCGGTGAGCGTTCCCTTTGTCGATCCCGTCTCTTGGGCGATGTGGCGGGTCTCTTGTTCGCCCCAGATCCACAGCACCCACAAGACGGTGAAGGCGGCCCAGGAGAGGTCGTGTTCGGCAAGCACCGTTGACTCCATGTGACTTCTCACCGTGGTGGCGGCCCGGTAAATATTAGAAACTGCTGCCATGGCCGAAAAGTCAAAGGATTGGCCATCGAGTCTGGCGCGAATATCGGCTTCTGCCTTGGTGATCTCGGCAGACTTCGAGCTAGCAAGGCGGCGACTCATGGGACCATGCTAGGAGGTGTGCCGGCGATGAGCGGCAAGAATGGGTTGCGCTGGCCCTTGTCAGCAATTATCGTTTGTATCCTAACGATCTGGGGAGATTCATGGCTAGCGAAATCCGACGCATTCTCTTGGACGGCGTTGCCACGAAGGTGGATCGTCACGGCAACGACCTCGTCGCCGCCGATGGTCGACGTATCGGCGTCGACGATGCCATCCACCTTCCTCCGGTGCTGCCGAGCAAGATTCTGTGCTGCCACCTCAACCACATCAGTAGGGTTCGTGAATTTGGGACCACCTTGCCCCCAGCGCCCACCTACTTTCACAAGCCCATCTCTTCGCTCAACGCCCATGGCGCAGCCATCGTGCGTCCCTCGAACTGCAAGTGGTTGAACTTTGAAGGCGAAGTCGCCATTGTGATTGGCAAGACGGCTAAATCGATTGACTACGAAGAAGCCGGCGACTACATCGCTGGCTACAGCGTGGCTAATGACTATGGCCTCCACGACTTTCGAGACACCGACGCAGGATCCATGCTTCGGGTCAAAGGTGCTGACACCCTCTGTCCTGTTGGCCCAGGACTCGTCTCCAATTGGGATTTTCGAGATAAGGCAATGAAGACCTACGTCAACGGTGAACTCAAGCAGGACGGATCCACCGAGGAGATGGCCTGGGACATGCACTACCTCGTGGCGGATCTGGCTCGGCTCATCACCTTGGAGCCAGGCGACATCATCTTGTCGGGTACCCCAGCTATTTCGCGCTCAGTACAACCTGGCGACGTCGTTTCCGTTGAGGTCGAAGGTCTTGGCACCTTGACCAATCACATTGTGGAGGGCCCGACGCCAGTATCGAAGCGTTTCGGTGCTCAGCCCACCGAAACGGACGAGGTGCTGTCGACGGCCATGGGTGGCGACTGGCCCGATCGAGGCAAGCGCATCCCAGGATCTACTCCTCGCGACCAGTTACCCATGCCCGAAATTCGTCCTCGCTGGGAGCGCTAGATGGTCGAACACGCTCGCGTCGACGTTGCCGGTTCTCTCGTATCGGTTGACCACTTCATTAACGGAGTGCGCGTGGCCTCGGAAGCTACCTTTGAAGACCGCTCGCCCCTCGATTGGAACTGGCTACTCGCCAAGGTATCTCGAGGCGATGCTGGCACTGCTGAGCTTGCCGTCAGTGCAGCTGTTGAAGCCTTCCCCGCTTGGGCGGCACTGAGCCCTACCGAGCGTGGTGACTACCTGCGTCGCTTGGCCGCCTTGATTGATGAACGCCAAGAACAGATCGCCTTGGTCGAGTGCGCCGACATGGCCATGTTGGAAGCATCGCTTCGCCTTCGAGTCATTGCCAGAGGTGCTCGTAACTTCCGGGCCTATGCCGAACTCGCTGAGCAGTTCGACGGCCGTCACTGGGAGTCAAACGGCACAGATAACCGCATTCAGCGCATGCCAGCGGGTCCGACGGTGGTCATTACCCCGTGGAATGCACCGTTCATGTTGTCGACGTGGAAAACCGCACCGGCCTTAGCCGCTGGCAACACCGTGATCTTGAAGCCCGCGGAATGGTCGCCCTTGAGTTGCTCCATGCTCGCTGATCTCGTCGCTGAAGCTGGCTTTCCCCCGGGCGTGTTCAACATCGTTCAGGGTATTGGTGAAGAGATTGGCGCCGCCCTCGTCGCCGACCCTCGCATTCGTCGCGTGAGTTTCACCGGCTCGCCAGAGACCGGTCGCATCATCGGCGAGGCTGTTGCTCGCAACCTCACGCCCTTCACCGCCGAGCTCGGTGGCAAGGGCCCCCTCATGGTGTTCGCGGATGCGGACCTCGATGCAGCGGCCAAGGCAGCGGCCAACATGTACGACGATTCAGGTCAAGTGTGCTTAGCGGGGACGCGCATCTTGGTGGAATCTTCTCTTCGAGATGAGTTCCTCGACAAGATGCGCAGCTTTGTCGACGCCCACGTCTTGGGCGATTCGAGAGAAGCCACCACCACCATTTCGCCCATGATCCACCCGGTACACCTCGCAAGCGTCGAGGGATTTGTCGACCGCGCGCGTGAGCATGGCGACACTATTGTCTTTGGTGGACGGCGCTGGAAAGAAGATGGCCTGTGGTACGAGCCCACCTTGATTAGTCCGAAATCTAATGATTCAGAAGTGGTGCAGCGCGAAATATTTGGACCGGTACTGACCTTCCAAACGTTTGAGACCGAAGACGAAGCGATCGCTCTGGCAAATTCAACGGCCTATGGCTTATCGGGCATCATTTGGACCACCAGCCAAGAGCGAGCGCACAGAGTTGGTAGTGCACTGCGTGCGGGGACCGTATGGGTCAACTGCTTCTTAGTTCGCGACCTCACTGCCCCCTTCGGTGGCTTTGGGATCAGCGGTATTGGCCGTGAAGGTGGCGACTACGCCCTCGACTTCTATAGCGATCTCAAGACCTTGCAGATCAAGGAACACACGACGAAAGAAGGCCCATGATGGGAGACATCGTTGGAGCAGCACTCGTCGCTCACGTCCCGACCATCGTGTTGCCCGAAGCGATTCGCCTCGAGCTCAACGAGGGCAAGGAAATTAGCTTGGTTCCTGGGCTTCACCGGCTACGCGAAGAGTACCTAGCCCCCTTACAACCCGACGTGATTATCGTTCTCGACTCGCACTGGTACACCACGGTTGAAACCGTGGTCTCTTCGGCGGATCGACGCAAGGGATTCTTTACCAGCTCAGAACTTCCCCGTGGCATGTCGAGCGTGCCCTACGACATGCCTGGCGATCGAGCCTTAGCCGAAGCTATCGCCGCAGAAGCTGAGGATATCGAGGCCTGTTGGATTACTCCCATTGACAACGAACACCTCCACCCCGAATACGCCACCATCAACTTGTTGGAGTTCCTCCAAGGCGACGAAGCCTGGATTTCAATTTCTAGTTTGCAGACCGGCGATCCGCTCGACTTTCACAATGTGGGGCTCGCCATAGCGCGCGCCGTGGCCAAGACTGATCGACGGGTGGTGTTGCTCGCATCGGGGGCTATGAGCCACACCTTTTGGGGCGTGCGTGAACTTCGCCAGCACGAATCATCTGATCCCTCCAACATCACACCTCGCGGTGCTGTCGAGGCCGATGCGCAAGTTCTGGATGCTTGGTATCGAGGCGACCACGCCTGGGTGATTGACCATATGGACGCCTACGCGCAGTTTCGTCCCGAAGCTCGCTTTGCCCACTACCTCACCATGGCATCCGCCCTTGGTGGCCGCGAATGCCGAGCCGTGGGCAGACCCTTCTCGGAATATGAGAATTCCATCGGTACCGCCCAAATCCACGTAGCCTTTGATCGTCCCTCCGACGGTTGGACGAACTGAGAAAGGACCATCGTGCTCTCAGGTTTCCTCTTTCCCCGAACCGAATCGGGTCGCAGTTCACTCTTGCCCCCTCCGCCGTGGAACTACTCAGGCGATTTACTCACCATTGAGTACCGCACCGATCCCGCCGCCATTCGTCGCGTACTCCCTGAGCCCCTGAGCTTGGTCAATGAGGATGAAGACCCGGGGGCCGTAGCGGTGATCTTTGCTGATTGGCAATCAAGTGCCGATGATCAGCGCGAATTCACCGATCCCATTCGCATGCAATACAAAGAAGCCTTTGTCGTGGTGCGCTGTCGCTACGCCGGGCAGATATTCTCCCGCTGCATCTATATCTGGGTGGATACCGACTTTGCGATCGCCCGAGGAAACCTTCAGGGCTATCCCAAGAAGCTCGGATCGATTTACCAAAGCCGACCGGTATCGGTTGGTCGCGGTGGTCCGCGCTTGGAAAAAGGTGGCCTTTTCGCCGGCACCCTCGCGGCCTATGACCGTCGCTTAATCACGGCCAGCGTCAGGCTCGAAGAGCAAGTCGAAACCGGTGGCTTCGTCAATGGCCACGCCATGTTGCACCATCGCTGGATGCCTAAAATTGAACTCGATGGTGAAGACACCATCTCTGAGTTGGTGACCATGCGTGGCGTCAACGTCGAGCTGGGGCCCATCTGGTCAGGAACACCGAGCATTGAATTAGGTCGGTCACCGGTTGAGGAACTCGAGGACTTGGCCCCCATCGAGATGCTTGGTGGCTACTGGCAGAGCGTTGGTACCACCTTTGCCGGGGGCACCACCCTCGAGTCGCGCGTTCCTTCGCGTTAGCGAGTGGCGATGTCTTCGATAAAGAAGTCGACCAGGGTGGCCACGTTAGCTACTGCTTGGTCGTATCGCTCAGAGGTCTCTGCCAGTACGGCATCGACGTTGAGCCCGAAGTTGCGCATCTCGTCTTCGCCGCCATTGGGAAGCCAACGCTCGAGTTGGCCTCGCTCCACCTCGGGGTGGAACTGTACGCCGAGGTTGCGTCGAATGGAAAAGGCCTGTACGCAAAGTTCGTTGGTGGCCAAGATTTCCATTTGCGCAGAAGGCAGGCATCGGTCGCCGTGGAACTGAAACCACTTATCGCTGGCGATCCCAGGGTTCGTCGATTCGATTTGGTACCAGCCAATTTCATAGCTACCAGAAGACTCAACGACCCCACCATGGGCGACGCACAGTGCTTGCGAACCGAAGCAGATCCCAAGAACAGCGATGCCGAGCTCATCGGCTCGACGGAGAAAAGCAAGTTCCGAGTCGATCCACTGCCCAACGCTGTCTCGGTCATAGACCGACCATTTAGAACCCAGCACCATGGCGAAGTCGTAGGTGGCAACATCGGGAATCGGTCCATCACGAAGCACGTTGTGCACGTCGATCACCGCGCCGCGTCGGGTAAATTCCTCGCCAACGAGACCGGGGTCGTCTTCTCGGTGATGTCGCAACGCAATGACCCGCACGGCCAACCTCCTCGTAGATGGAGATGATCCTAGTGGGAGGGATTCAAGATTGGCTGGGAGAATGGTGGCACCGATGACGCTAAAGATGATTCTGCTCTTAACGGAAAACGAAACCATGGTCCCTACGCCAGATGTCGGTGACCTCGTCGACATGGCAGTGGTGGCCGAAGCCGCTGGCTTTGATGCCGTCATGATTTCAGAGCACATCGTGCTCGGTCCAAGCGCGAACGAGATGGGCCTAGCTGAGAATCCTCGCGACTACGCCTTGCCGGGCAATCAAGACCCGGCCACGATCTGGCCAAGCCAACTCGTGCTGGCCAGCGCCGTGGCCCAGGCGACCACCTCGCTTCGGGTCATACTGGGAGCAAATATTTCTCCACTTCACCACCCTTTAATTTTGGCGAAAGATTTTGGAACCCTCGATACCTTGAGCCGCGGACGCTTGATCGTGCAACCGACGGTGAGTTGGCACCGAGATGAATACGACGCGCTGGGGGTTGACTTTACAAAGCGCGGAGCGATCTTGGACGAGCAGTTAGAGATCTTGACCTTGGCGTGGACCGCGGGATCGGGGAATTCCTTCTCCTTCCATGGGCAACACTTTGACTTCGGCGACGTATGGATGGAGCCACAGCCCTTCACGCCAGGGGGCCCACCTCTGTGGTTCGGAGGATCCAGCCTGCACGGCTCGCTGCTTCGACGCCTCATTCGCTATGGATCGGGTTGGAACCACCTAGGCGCAATCAGCGATGAGGACATGGTCACACTCATCCAAGCGCTCGCCACGCAAGGTCGATCCTTGGCTGAGATTGAGCTCGTCGGGGGGACCAGGGGCCAGTTTTCAAGTCCTGATAGCTGCTCACCGCTCGAGCCAGTCTTGGCTACGATCCCCGCTCAAGTAGCCCGCGGATTTGGATCCATTTGCATCAAGCCCGCGCAATTTATAGATCAGCTCGGTGAATTTAGGGCTTTTTGCGACAAAGTAATGGAGTTTTCGGCCTCTTTAAAGTAAACGAAACAAATCCTTGCTTTACATCGTTTGGATCCCTACGATCAAATATCAAGTACGCGTCGCTGACGCGCTGATGGGGGGAATGATATGGAAAACGACGGAGGAATCCTTCTCGGAGAAGGCAAGGGCAAGCTCACCACGATTGACGCCATAGGTCAGTCAATGGCAGCGGGCCCTGTGTTCTCAACGGCCATTATCGGCGCGTTCATGTACTCGTTCTGCCCGGGCGCTTCGCCGGCAACGATGATCTTGACCACCATTGGCATCTTGGGGCTTGGGCTCGTCATCGCAGGCTTCGCCAAGAAGTTCTCAGGTGCGGGTGCGCTCTATGAGTACCTGGCGCACTCGATTGGCAAGCGTGCCGGCGTCATGGGTGCTGGTGCGTACTGGCTTGCCTACACCGCCTTCGGCGTTTCGATTCCGATCATCGCCGGTTGTGTCACGGCTCCGTTTTGCGCTGCGCACCTCGGGTTTAACCCACCTTGGTGGGCCTGCACCCTCGTCATTACTGCCATCATTGCGGCCTTGAACCTGATTGGTGTTCGCATCTCGGTCAAGACGCAGCTGTCGGTTCTGTCGCTATCGCTCATCCCCTTCGCTATTTTGTGCATCGTCGTCATCGCCAAGGGTGGCGCTACGGGTAACACCTTTGCCGTATTCAACCCGGGCCACGTCGAAGCCGGTGGATCAGTTTTCAAGGGCATGTTGTTTGCAATTTTGATGTTCGTTGGTTTCGAACTCTCAGCATCGCTTGGTGAAGAGACTGCTGAGCCGAAGAAGTCAATTCCTCGTGCGGTGATCGCCACGGTCCTCATTGTCGGTGTTGTCTACACCGTCACCCAGTACGTCGGCTCCATCGGCTCTGGTGGACCCAACAAGGTCCCCTTTGACTTTGGTGTCATGGCTCAGGTCTACGTTGGTAACTGGCTCTCGATCTTGATAAACCTCGGGATTATCTTTGACATCATCGGCATCGGTATTGGCTTCTTCTCTGGTTGCAGCCGGGTTGGATTCGCCCTTGCTCGCGACGGCATGCTGCCGGCGCCGTTGGCCAAAGTCTCCAAGCGTCGGGTGCCTGCAGTCAGCTTGTGGGTCACCATCGCCCTGACCGTGCTTGGAACCGTCATTACCGGCCTTGCCTTCCACTGGGACAACGGTATGAACTCGAGCATTGGCCTGATCAATGCAGCGTGGGGCTACGAAGTGCTCTCCGCTATGGGAACCATCATCGTGGCCCTCGTCTACGCCACCTTGTGCATCGCGGGCTTCTTCATGTTCATCAAGGACAAGATGTGGCTGACGGTGCTTGGCGCAGTACTGGGCTTTGCCGTGGCTGTTGGTGCCGTCACTGCCCAGTTCCTGCCAGGCTTGGCGCCATCGGGCACCGCTGCGGTGGGCCGTACGATGGGAATTATTGGCGTTGGTGTCGTGATCGTGTGGATTATCTACCACGTCGTGCGAAACCCGGACCGTGTCGAAGCAGCTGGCGAGCACGCCCTGAAGCATGAGATGACGGAAGTCAATCTCTAATCCACATCGAGCGCTTAGGAAACGATGACTGATAACGAAGCTGCTGCGAAGGTAGCAATCGTTACCGGCGGTGCTACCGGCATCGGTGAAGCAGCAGTAGCTGGCCTCGCCGGTGCCGGTTGGCACGTCTGGGCACTGGGGCGACGCCGAAGCGCGCTGGATGCGCTTGAAGCTTCCACCAGCGCCAAGGGTCTTGTCTGTGACGTCAGCGTGGTGAGCGAGGTTGAATCTGCGGTCGCTCACATCCTCGACATTGAGGGTCGCCTCGATGGCCTGGTGCTCAACGCCGGCACCATGGTGGAAGGCACCTTGGGCGATACCAGTGTTGAACAGTGGGACCAGGCCATTGGCATCAACCTCACGGGTGCGTACCTTGTTGCGCATGCCTGTCTCGAAGCGCTTACGGAATCGAAAGGTTCTGTCGTGAGCATTTCTTCAGTGGCGGGCTTACGCGCTGCTGGAGGGCTGGCCGCGTATTCGATTTCCAAGGCTGGCCTCTTGATGCTCAGCCACAGCATCGCCGTTGACTATGGACCTCGAGGCGTGCGCTCCAATGTGGTGTGTCCTGGCTGGACCCGCTCAGAGATGGCCGATGCGGAAATGGCAGCCTTCGCTGAGATGGCCGGTGGGGGAGTAGAAGATGCTTACGAAGAGGTAACCCGCCTCGTTCCTCAGCGACGCCCTGGGACCTCCGCAGAGGTAGCTCAAGCAATTATCTGGCTGCTCTCCGAGGCCGCAAGTTATGTCAACGGAGCCACGCTCAGCGTCGATGGTGGCTTGGGCATCCTTGAAGTTGGCACCATCGGCTATGACTTCACCGTTGCGCCACGCGCTTAAGCGGTCGCGACTACCTCAAGGTGGTCAACAACGGGGTCTCCAGTAAAGAGAGGGCTGATGGTGGCGCGCCAGGTGGCGAAAACTTCTGAACCACGAAAACCTACCGTGTGATCTTCTAAGTTGTCCCACTCAATCAACAGCACGTAGGTGCCGGGCAACTCAAGGGAGCGAGTCAGACGAACGGAGCGACAGCCTGGAGACGACCTGATGAGATGAATGGCGCCAGCCAGGGTTTCATCACTTTCGCTAATGCGGGCCGGGTCTAATTTGAGAATTGCGTGTTCAAGCACCATGTCCACATTGTGCCACGTTTGGCTCAGCGTTGAAGGAGGCGGGCACGAATGGCCGGGTCACTCGCGGCGTCAGCCGCAACGCTTGCAAGGGCACAGGCGCCGTCAAGGAGTGCTCGTTCTGCGTTAGCGCCAAGGCAGGCCGCCGTGAATTCGGGCTGATGGTTTACTGCTCCGTTACTCACGACATCGATGAGGGGATGAATGGCCGGCAGGGCGAGCGAGATATTGGCCATATCCGTTGAATAGGTCGGTAGTGCCTCACCAGCTTCTTCTCGAGCAAAGTTACGACCTTGGGCTTTTGCGTGCTTGGCATAGAGGGCGAGTAACACCGCGTCTTGTTCCATATGGGTGTAGCGAGGACCCAGCTCTTCAATGCTGACCTCACAAGCACTCGCTAAGGCCCCGGCCTCAAAGCAAGCTCGAACCCGAGGTAGTAGGGCCTCGAGCCGTTCAGCGCTCACTGAGCGACACATGTAGCGAGCGGTCACCTTGGAGGGGATGATGTTGGCCGCTTGGCCACCATCGGTGACGACGCCGTGGACTTGGTCACCGGCGGGGAGTTGCTGGCGCAGCAGACCAACGGCGACTTGCGCAATTGTCATGGCGTCGCCTGCGTTTCTCCCCTCCCAGGGTGCCGCTGATGCGTGGGCGGTGCGGCCCGTGAAGGTCACATCAAAGTGGGCCACCGCGAGACACGCAGATTCGAGTTGATCAAAGGACCACGGGTGCACCATGAGCGCGGCGTGGATGGGATCGAAGCCACCACGATCCAAGATCAAGACTTTGCCGGCTCCCCCTTCTTCGGCAGGAGTTCCCATGACGTGCACGGTGACCCCCAAGGCATCGGCGAGACTCGCGAGGCCCAGGCCAGCACCAAGAGAAGCGGCAGCAATGAGGTTGTGACCACAGGCATGGCCCACGTCGGGGAGCGCATCGTATTCAGCCAAGAAGGCGACGTGGAGATCGCCTGAACCGAAGACGGCATCGAAGGCGGTATCGAGACCACACAAGGGCGTCGTAATGGTGAAACCACGGGCTTTCAAAAGATCAACGCAGCGCTTCATGGAATCGTGTTCTTGAAAACCCAATTCAGCGCTGGCGTGAATTGCTTCGCTTAAGGCCGTGAGTTCAGGCGCAGCCTCGTGGATGATCCGACGTGCTTGTGTGGCCCCGTCGCTTCCCATCGTTACTCGATGATGATAACGATGTCACCGTTACCGACTGAGTCGCCCACGGAAACTCGCACTTCCTTGATGGTTCCGTCCTTGTCGGCCGAAATAATATTTTCCATCTTCATCGCTTCCAATACACATACGGTTTGACCCGCTTCAACGGCGTCACCGACCGCAACGAGAACCTTGACGATGGTGCCCTGCATGGGAACGACGATGGTTCCCGACGCTGCCTTGGCCACCGAGCCACCCGAGGACTTGCGCTTGGTGGACTTAGCGCCGCCACTTGCCACCACGGCGCCAGCAGCTGACTCAGGCAAGAACAACTTCACGTCGTAGCGCCGCCCCGCCACCTCGGCGGTAACGATGCGCTCCACCGTGGGCTCGGCTTCATCGCCACCGGGCACGGGGTTGACCTCGAGCTTCGAGAGATCGAGGGTTTCTTCTACCCACTTCGTTGAGTGAATGCCCGCGGCAAAGTCCGCGTGCTCGAGGATGGCTTGCGCGGCCGGGATCGTGGTCGCGACCCCTTCAATCACCGTTTCTTCCAAGGCGCGCAGCATACGACGCCGAGCACCCTCACGAGTGTCGGACCACACGATGAGCTTGCCAATCAAGTTGTCGTAGTACTGGCTGATTTCGTCGCCCTCTTCGTAGCCTGCGTCGAGACGAACGCCGGGACCAGACGGTTGGCGGAACTTGGTAATGGGCCCGGGAGAAGGCGTGAAGCGTCCACCCGAGGGATCTTCTGCGTTAATGCGAACTTCAATCGCTGAACCCATGCGCTTGATCTCATCCTGACCGAAGGGGATAGCCTCGCCCGAGGCGATACGGATCTGCCACTCAACGAGGTCGAGACCCGTTACGAGTTCCGTGACAGGGTGTTCAACTTGGAGCCGCGTGTTCATCTCGAGGAAGTAGAACTCGCCATCTTGGTAGAGGAATTCAACGGTGCCCGCGTTGTAGTAGCCACAGGCTTCAGAGACCTTGACGGCGGCCGCTCCCATGGCTTGGCGGATTTCATCGGGGAATTCGGCGGCGGGCGATTCTTCAATGAGTTTTTGGTGACGTCGTTGGCTTGAGCAGTCACGCTCGCCAAGCCACAAGGTATTGCCATGGGTGTCGGCCAAGACTTGCATCTCAATGTGGCGAGGCCAGGTCAGGTAGCGCTCGACGTAGCACTCATCGCGACCGAAGTAACTGAGTGACTCGCGCTGCGCAGATTCAAGCGCTTCGGCGGCTTCTTCGGCTGCGTGGACGACCTTCATGCCTCGTCCACCACCACCGAAGGCGGCTTTGATGGCTACGGGCCATCCGAATTCTTTACCAAAGGCCACAACCTCGTCGGACGAG
The DNA here is from genome assembly GCA_903875425.1 of uncultured Actinomycetes bacterium. Lineage (GTDB taxonomy): Bacteria > Actinomycetota > Acidimicrobiia > Acidimicrobiales > RAAP-2 > CAIQWC01. The sequence continues at coordinate 13,858 of CAIQWC010000021.1, forward strand.
ACCAGAATTTCCGAGCGACCCGGCACCCCACTGACGCCGGCTGCCTCGGCGGCGATCCGTGAGCTGATCTTGTCACCCATGACCTCAATCGATTCGGGTGGAGGGCCGATGAAGGTCACGCCCTTTGCCGTGATGGCGCGCGCGAAGTCGGTGTTTTCAGAGAAGAAGCCGTAGCCGGGGTGAACGGCGTCGGCGCCGGAGTCTTCGATGGCTTTCAAGATTGCGTCGGTGTTGAGGTAGCTCTCGGCTGCCGTTTGTCCGCCGAGGGCGTAGGCCTCATCGGCGAGGCGCACGTGGAGCGCGTCGCGGTCGAGTTCGGAGTACACCGCTACGGTGCCGATACCCATCTCGCGACAGGTTCGGATGACGCGAACAGCAATTTCGCCACGGTTGGCAATCAAGACTTTCTTCAACACGTTTCGACCCTCTCTGTCTGTCTTCCTAAGCGTTTGGTTGGTGGGGGAACCCTAAGGCGCGACATATCTTTCCATTGACTCTAGGGTGTCCGCATGAGGCCTCATAACTATAAGGTCAGTCACTTTGGTGAGATTGATTCCACCAACACCCAAGTGGCGGCGGCGGCTCGGGCTGGAGCCCCCGATGGAACCGTGTACTGGGCCGATTTTCAGAGCGCCGGGCGTGGTCGACTCGACCGGGTTTGGGAAGCCCCACCGGGGAGTTGCTTGATGGCCTCAGTACTGATTCGAGAGCCTCTCTTGGCCCTCGATCGCGTCCATGCCATCACCGGGGTCGTCGCCTTATCGATTATCGAAGCCCTTGGTGATTTCGATATTGCCGGCGCGGCCATGAAGTGGCCCAACGATGTGCTCGTTGGGGAGAACAAGCTCGCTGGCGTACTCGCCGAGCTCGTTGATGCGCCACCGCGCGCAGCGGTAGTGGTGGGATTCGGCATCAACGTGACCTATGGCGGCCCCCCTGAGGCTCAGGCGACGTCGCTTGCGATCATGACGGGACGGACGCTCGACCGCGCAGCCTTGCTTGATGCCATCTTGAACAGAGTGGCTATGAACCGTGCGCTCTTGCGCGATGACGCCGGCTGGCAGACCCTGAGGGAACGCCTTGAAGGCGTACTCTCGACGATCGGCCAAGAGGTTGTCGTTGAGCTAAGCGACGGTTCGCTCACGGGCCATGCGGTGGGATTGAGCGAGAAGGGCTACTTGCTGCTCGATACCGAGCAAGGGCGCCGAGAGGTAGTTACGGGCGATCTTCGGCACCTTCGATCCACAGGTAGGACTGATTCGGGTAAGTAAGGTTGCGGGCATGAACATTCTTGTAACCGGCGGAGCCGGCTTTATCGGCTCTGCCTTCGTCCGCTACTGGCGAATGCAACACCCAAACGACAAGGTGGTGGTCTACGACGTCATGACTTACGCGGCCACGATGGAATCCATTGCCTCGGTAGAGAACGACATCACCTTTATTAAGGGCGATATTTGCGATCTTGACGCGGCGACGGCTGCCCTGCTTGACAACAAGGTGGACGTCATTGTGAACTTTGCTGCGGAATCGCACAACTCGCTCGCGGTCTTAGATCCCACGCGCTTTTTTTCGACCAACGTGCTCGGTACCCAGACCATGCTCGAAGCCGCAAGGCAGGTTGGGGTGCGTCGCTTTCACCACGTCTCGACCTGTGAGGTATACGGCGATTTAGACCTTGATGCGGACCTTGCCTTTACGGAAGCGTCTCCGTATCGTCCCCGCACGCCGTATAACGCGTCGAAGGCCGGTGGCGACCACGCAGTTCGTGCCTACTCAGAAACCTATGGCCTTCCCATCTCCATTACCAACTGTGCGAATAACTATGGCCCCTTCCAGTTTCCTGAAAAGGTTCTGCCCTTGTTCACGGTTCGTGCGCTGAATAATGAGTCCTTACCCGTGTATCAGTCTTCCGAAAATCGTCGCGAGTGGTTGCACTGTGATGACCACTGTCGTGCCATCGAAGCTGTTCTCGAGCGCGGCCGTGAAGGAGAGACCTACCACGTTGGCTCTGGCGTCGAAGCATCGGTGACGCAGATTGCAGACCTCGTGCTCGCCACGCTCGACAAGCCTCAGTCGCTCAAAGTTACGGTGCCGGACCGTCCCGGTCACGATCGTCGTTACGTGTTGGACTGCTCTAAAATTCGTCGTGAACTCGGATGGGAGCCCACCGTTTCCTTCGAAGAGGGGATTGCGGAAACGATCCGTTGGTACGCCGAGAACCGGGCGTGGTGGGAGCCATTGCTTGGTCGCGCTCCTGTGGTGGAGAGCGCTTGGGCCAGCCCGCAGGGATGAAAATTCTCGTAACTGGAGCGACGGGTCAGGTAGGTACGGATCTCGTTCAGGTGCTCGCGGGCATCACTCCTCGCGCTGGAGTGGCTACGGCACTGCTGGGTATGGACCCGGTGGCTCCTGGTGAGTTCGACGTTATGGCTTGTGGCCGAGTTGATCTCGACATCACCACGACAACGGCGATTGAGGCTGTGATCGAATCAGGGCGACCCGATGTTGTCGTGAACTTGGCGGCCTATACCAAGGTTGACCTTGCCGAAGATGAACCCGATCTGGCCTACGCGGTTAACGAGGGAGGGGTCGCTACGGTGGCGCGCGCCTGCGAACGCTACGGTGCGCGACTGCTCCATATCTCCACCGACTACGTATTCTCGGGTGAACTAGGCCGGCCATTGTGCGAGAGCGATGTGCCTGATCCACAATCGGTGTACGGAGCATCTAAATTTGCTGGTGAGCGCCACGTCCACGATGGCGCGGTGGTACGAAGTTCTTGGATCGTAGGCCTAGGCGGTCGTACGGTCATTGACGTGGCCATGGCGGCTGCCGCTGAGGGCCGCACATTGCAATTTGTTGCTGATCAAGTGGGAACCTTGACGGCATCGGCGGACTTAGCTGCTGGACTGGTGGCCTTCGTGAGAGAGCCCCTCTCGGGCGTTATTCACTTGGCGGGTAGCGGCGAGGCGAGTTGGTACGAGATCATCGCCACGGCGCTCGAGATGGCGGGTGGCTCGAGGGACCAGGTAAGCCCCATTGCCACCCGTGAGCTCCAACCAGCGCAGCGTGCGAAGCGGCCCGCCTATTCACCCTTGATTTCAGAACGATTGGGAGATCGTCGACTTCCTGCTTGGCAAGACGGGCTCGAACGTCTCATTAAGGCTAAGCAAGCGAGCTAGGGCCCCCTTGGCCTTTCGTCCATGGCGCGGCCCCTATGTACGGTGGCGAGGCTTGGACTGCAGGGCTGCGTCGGGCATGATGGAGGAGTGAGCATGGACCGATTCGATGTGAGCGGCCGTACCGCCATCATCACGGGTGCCTCGAGTGGCCTTGGTCGTCGCTTCGCTGAAGTACTCCATGACGCCGGCGCAAATGTCGTGATTGCTGCTCGCAGAATCGAAAAGCTCCATGAGCTGGCGAGCCACCTTCCTCGCTCGCGTGCCGTAGGGTGCGATGTGACGCGCCATGACGACCGAGTGGCCTTAGTCGCCGAGGCGAGGGAGGCCTTTGGCTCTATCGATATTTTGGTGAACAATGCCGGCGTGTCAGGCCCCGTCGTTCCTTCAGAAGTCCAAGCCTGGGAACAGTGGGAGAACACCCTTGCCGTAAACCTTTCGGGTTTGTTTGGCATCACGCAGTTGGTAGCGAGGCACATGCTTGATCAGGGGAAAGGCTCCATCATTAATGTGGCTTCGATATTTGGTCTCGTTGGTTCTGCTCCGGTACTCGATTCGGCCTACGTTGCCGCCAAGGGAGCGGTCGTGAACCTTACCCGTGGCTTAGGCGCCGAATGGGCCGATCGAGGTGTGCGCGTCAACGCGATCGCACCGGGATGGTTTCCTTCTGAGATGACCGACCACATGGTGGACAATGAGCGCTCTCAGCGCTACATCGCTCGTAGCTGTCCGATGGGGCGTATGGGACATGAGGACGAGCTCGACGGCGCCCTGCTGTTCTTTGCGAGTGATGCGTCCTCATTTTGTACTGGACAAACGCTGGCAATCGATGGGGGTTGGACGGCTATCTAACTCGAACACATCGAGGACATCGCTCTGCGTACTCTGTGCCCCTATGGGTCGTCGCTTCGAGTGCAACGGAAGATGACGCGGACGAAGTCCCTTTCGCGTCCGCGATAGCGCGACGTGGTGATGAGGTGGGATACTGGCCCCTAACCATGAACCCACCGCTTAGCACTCCGAGCACGGTCGCCGCCGTCGTTGTTGACTACAACGCTGGCACGATTTTGAAAGAAGCGATCGAGTCCTTACTGGGCGATGACGTCTCTAGCCTTGTGGTGGTAGAAAACGGAGCGCGAGGAAGTGTTGCTCGCGCGCTAGGTGAGCTTGCGACATCGGTGACCATCGTGAATCCCGGCCGGAATGGAGGCTTTGGCAGCGGCGTGAATCGTGGCGTTGCAGCCTTGCCCAACGATGCCTCGGTGGTGTTGGTATGCAATCCCGATATCGCTTTGTATGCGGGCGCTACGCAAGCGTTGCGTCTCGCGCTCGAGGCCCATCCCACCTGGGGGATCGTTGGTCCGACCATCGTCTCGCCCAATGGTGAGCTCTATGCATCAGTTCGTCGATTTCCTAGCTTGCTCGATGCCGCCGGCCATGCCCTGCTTGGGGTGATCTCGCCAAGGAATCGTTTTACGCGCCGCTATCGATCGGCGGCTACGCGTCGAGACGGGGGAGTCGATTGGGTCTCGGGCGCTTGTTTCGCCATCCGTAGGGATGTCTTCGAAATTCTCGGTGGCTTCGACGAATCGTTTTTTATGTTCGCTGAAGACATGGATTTATGTTGGCGCTGCCACGAAGCTGGGTGGACGGTTGGCGTGGCGCCACGGGCTCGCGTCCTGCACCACGAAGGCGTCACGCGGCAATCCAAGCGCTACCGCATGATCATCGAGCATCACCGATCAGCCCTTCGCTTCCAGGCTAAGACGACCCGCCATGCCAAGGCCCTGCTGCTGCCACTGGCCGCCGCGGTCCTTGGCCTGCGCCTCACCATCGCGCTGGCACGAGAGGCCACGCGGCGCCACGGGGACAGGCAAAGTTGACAAAACTTGTCTGATTTGGTCAGATTGGCACAGGGAAGAAGATCCCGTAACCAATTCCAAGGAGGATAAGTGTCCGAAAACCAAGGTTTCGAAACGCGTCAAATTCACGCAGGGGCCGAGCCAGATCCCACGACGGGCGCTCGCGCCACGCCGATTTACCAAACCACGAGTTTTGCCTTCCGTGACACAGCGCACGCTGCTGCGTTGTTTGGCCTGGCTGAACCCGGCAATATCTACACCCGCATCATGAACCCAACGCAAGGGGTCTTCGAGGAGCGTATTGCGAGCCTCGAGGGGGGCGTCGGCGCACTCGCCTTGGCTTCTGGCCAAGCTGCGGAGACACTGGCTATTTTGAACTTGGCTGAAGCCGGCGACCACATTGTGGCTTCACCGTCGCTCTATGGCGGCACCTACAACTTGTTCCACTACTCGCTGCCAAAGTTGGGTATTCAAGTGGACTTCGTCGAAGACCCCGACAACCTTGAGCAGTGGCAAGCCGCCGTGAAGCCCAACACCAAGGCCTTCTACGGCGAGACCATTGGTAACCCACGCGGTGACGTCCTCGACATTGCCGGTGTTGCTGGGGTAGCGCACGCCAACCAGGTCCCGCTGATCGTCGACTCCACGTTGGCAACGCCGTACTTGGCCAATCCCTTGGCCCATGGTGCCGACATTGTCGTGCACTCAGCAACCAAATTTATTGGTGGCCACGGAACGGCAATCGGTGGCATCATCGTCGATGGCGGTAGCTTTGACTTCGGTGCTTCGGGTCGACACCCCGGCTTCACCGAGCCAGACCACAGTTACCACGGCCTCAAGTACTGGGAAGCCCTCGGACCTGGTGCCTACATCATCAAGGCCCGCGTGCAAGGTCTTCGTGACCTCGGAGCGGCGATCACGCCGTTTAACTCGTGGCTCTTCATCCAAGGAGTCGAAACCTTGAGTCTTCGCATGGAGCGTCACACGGCGAACGCCCAAGCGGTCGCTGAGTGGCTCGAAGCTCGTCCTGAGGTCACCTGGGTTAACTACCCTGGCCTCAAGAGCTCACCATGGTACGAGCGCGCTAAGACCGTGCTGCCACGAGGTGCGGGAGCTATTTTGACCTTCGGGATCAAAGGTGGAGCACAAGCCGGTCAGAAGTTCATTGACTCGCTTGAATTGTTTAGCCACTTAGCGAACGTCGGCGACGTTCGTAGTCTTGCTATTCATCCGGCCTCAACGACGCACTCGCAACTCACGCCCGAGGAGCAAGCCACGACGGGGGTAAGCCCCGATACGGTACGTCTCTCCGTTGGCATTGAGCTGATTGACGACATCTTGGCGGACCTCGATCGCGGGTTGCGCGCGACTACATAGTTCGTCGCTAGCCTCCATAAGCGTGGGTATCGCGCCAGAACATCGTGAAGCGCTGGCCGTAAGCGGCGCTTGGCGTCTCGGCATGCCCGTTGCCAATCGATTCTTCGCCACCCTCGGTCCCTTGCGTACCGAGGGTGGCGACGTCATCGGTAGCGATGGATCGCCGATCACCATCGCCTACGAGACCTATGGCACCTTGAACGCCGATGGCTCGAATGCAATTTTGCTCCTCCATGCATTGACCGGCGACGCTCATGCGGCAGGTTCGACAGGGCCGGGGCAAGCAACACCTGGATGGTGGGACGCCTTCATCGGAGCTGGTCGCGTACTCGATACCGATCGATTCTTTATTGTCTGTCCCAATGTTCTCGGAGGTTGCCAAGGAAGCACCGGGCCCTCATCGCTTGACGGTGACGGTGTTGCTTGGGGGAGTCGTTTCCCCGTGCTGACGATCCGGGACCAGGTAGTCGCCGAACTCGGTCTCGCTGATGCCCTGGGCATCGCCTCATTTCACAGCGTGATTGGTGGCTCCATGGGCGGTATGCGTGCGCTCGAGTGGGCACTCCTTGCCCCCGAGAGAGTCCAACGGCTGGTGCTCTTAGCCACGGGTGCTGCGGCGACTGCCGAACAGATCGCCCACTGCCACGTGCAAATCGAAGCGATTAGAAGCGACCCCTTGTTTCGCGGTGGTGACTACTACGACGCGGAACCGGGCGAGGGACCATGGCGAGGTCTCGGTGTTGCGCGCAGCATGGCTCAAATTACCTATCGAGCCCGTGTCGAGCTCATTGAGCGTTTTGGACGTAGCCCCCAAGAGGGTGAAAACCCGCTTTCGGGAGGTCGCTTTAGCGTCGAGGGTTACCTCGACTACCAAGCCATCAAACTCAACGAGCGTTTTGATGCCAATAGCTACGTACTCTTGAGCCAAGCGATGAACCTGCACGACGTGGGTCGGGACCGAGGCGGCGTCTTGGCCGCGCTTCGCAGTATCGAGATTCCAACGACGGTGGTGGGTTTTGATTCTGATCGGCTCTACCTGCCCGATGAACAGCAAGGTTTGGCCGACGAAATACCGGGTTGCGAGCGCATGATCTTACTGAGTTCTCACTTTGGCCATGATGCGTTCTTGCTCGAGTTCTCCCTCATGGCACCCCACCTAAGCCGAGCCTTGCTCTAAGAGGCAGCCCGGCGAGGAAGCATCGGCGAAGACCGGTAGGATTGGTTACTTATGAGCGTTGTCTCCAAGATCCTCAGAGCCGGTGAAGGCAAAAAAGTCCGTCGTTTGGCGGAGCTCGTTCCCCTCATCAACGAGCTCGAACCGACCATGGAAGCGCTCAGCGATGAGCAACTTCAAGCCAAGACGGCTGAATTCCGTGAGCGTCTCGCCAAGGGGGAGACGCTCGATGACTTGTTGATAGAGGCGTTCGCTGTTGTTCGTGAAGGAGCGTGGCGCGTGTTGGGTCAGCGCCACTTCGACGTTCAGATCATGGGCGGGATGGCACTGCACTTTGGCTGGATTGCGGAAATGAAGACTGGTGAAGGAAAGACCCTCGTCTCCACCTTGCCGGTCTACCTGAACGCGCTTGCCGGCAACGGCGTTCACGTCGTGACCGTCAATGACTATCTCGCCACTCGTGACTCTGAATGGATGGGGCGATTGCATGCATGGCTAGGCCTCAGCGTCGGCCGCGTCGGACCTGATATTACTGATTTTGCTGAGAAACAGGCCGCCTACAACTCGGACGTTACGTACGGTACGAATACCGAATTTGGTTTCGACTACTTGCGCGACAATATGGCAGCGAGTCGTGAGCAGATGGTCCAGCGTGGTCACCACTACGCCATCATCGACGAAGTGGACTCCATCCTCATCGATGAGGCAAGGACCCCGCTCATCATTTCAGGCCCCGCCGAGCAGGCAGCGAGGCTCTACTACCAGTTCGCAGGAATTGCTCGAAGTTTGAGCCGTGATATCGACTACGAAGTCGATGAAGAAAAGAAGCAGGTCTTCCCGACCGAAGAAGGTATCGCGAAAGTTGAAAAGGCGCTAGGAGTAGACAACCTCTACGATGCCGTGTCGGTTGGTTACGTGCAGCAACTAACCCAAGCACTGCGGGCGAAGGAACTGTACCGTCGCGATAAGGATTACCTCATCGCCGATGGTGAGGTAAAGATCGTCGATGAGTTTACGGGGCGCACCCTTGATGGTCGTCGCTGGAGCGAAGGCTTGCACCAGGCAGTGGAAGCCAAGGAACGGGTTCGTATCCAAGACGAGAACCACACCTGGGCGACGGTCACCTTGCAGAACTTCTTCCGGCTCTACGAGAAGTTGGGCGGTATGACCGGAACGGCGGAAACTGAAGCCGGAGAATTCGCATCCACCTACAACCTCACCGTTGTTCCTATCCCGACCAATCGTGATGCACTGCGGATTGATCAACCCGACCTTGTCTTTAAGACCGAAGCAGGGAAGTTCGATGCGACCGTTGAAGACATTGTCGAGCGCCACGAGAAGGGCCAACCCGTCTTGGTCGGCACCGCATCGGTGGAGAAATCAGAAGAATTGTCCCGGCTACTCGCCAAGCGTGGCGTTACCCACGAGGTCTTGAACGCGAAGCAGCACTTCAGGGAAGCCGAAATTGTCTCTCAGGCGGGTCGCTTAGGAGCTGTCACGGTTGCCACCAATATGGCTGGTCGAGGCGTTGACATTTTGCTGGGCGGCAATCCTTCGGGTCTCGCAATTCGCGAGTTACGGGCCAAAGGCCTCGATCCCAGCACCGAAGATGGTGTGGCAGAGCTCGCCAAGCTCGAAGCCCACTTCGCCAAGGAGTGCGCTGAGCAAGGCGAGAAGGTCAAGGAACTCGGTGGCCTCTACGTCCTGGGCTCTGAGCGTCACGAATCACGCCGTATTGATAATCAGCTACGTGGTCGATCAGGCCGTCAAGGAGAGCCCGGTGAGAGCCGCTTCTTCTTGTCCCTCGAAGATGATCTGATGCGGCTCTTTGCGAGTGGAGCCATGAGTTGGGTGATGGACAGAGCGCTCCCCGACGATCAGCCCATTGAAGCCAAGATGGTGACCAAGGCCATTGAGCGTGCCCAAAATACGGTTGAAGGTCGCAACGCTGAAGTTCGCAAAGACGTCTTGAAGTACGACGAAGTTCTCAACGAGCAGCGCAAGATTATTTATAAGCGCCGTCTACAAGTTATCGATGGCGATGACCTTCATGATTACACCGTTGAATTACTCGAAGCGGCTATGCATACGGCTGTCTCGACCACCTGTCCGAGTGACTTCCCCGAAGAGTGGGACCTAGCGCAGCTCATCGCCGAGGTAACTCAGTACTACCCAACCAAATTCTCAGTCCAAGACCTCGCCCAGGCCGGTACGCAAGACCAACTCGTCGAATCGCTCGTCAACGAGGTACTCGACTTCTACGAGCATCGCCCCGAATCCTTCCCCGGAGGCGAAGAGCAAGCCAGAGAAATTGAACGCGAAGTCATGCTTCAAATTATTGATCAGCATTGGCGTGATCACCTCGCGGAGATGGATTATCTCCGCGAAGGTATCAACCTTCGTGCGGTGGCCCAACAAGACCCCCTCGTCGCGTGGCAGCGTGAGGGCTATTCGATGTTTGGTCAACTCATGGAGCACATCGACGAGGATTACCTGCGTTACGTGCTTCACGTTGATGCGATCAGTGAACAACCTCAAGAGCCAGCCCTCGACCAAGCGGTCTACGTGGCTGCCGAAGATCCGGTGGCCACCTTCGCTTCCACCCCTATGCCGGTTCACGATGGGGAGGTGCCTCTGGCGCCGCCCGCTCCTGCCGACTTCGTTCCCGTTGTCAAAGACGAGCACCAAAAGATTGGGCGTAACGAGCCCTGCTGGTGTGGCAGCGCAAAGAAGTTCAAGCAGTGCCATGGCGCAATCTGAGGGCATCGGTGGCGGCCGAGATAACGCCTCTGTTTTAGAAGAAATCAGGCAGCGCCTCGCCGAAGCCGAGGGCTATCTCAATATCGGAGATGCTCGTGCTCGCAAGGTGGCGCTAGAGGAACAAGCTGCGAAGCCTGATCTGTGGGACGATCAAGATCAGGCACGAGCCGTGACCACGGAGCTTGGTCGCGTCTCCGACGACGTCACTCGCTTCGATCGACTCGCCGAAGCACTGGGCGATGCCGATGTAGCGCTAGAGATGATTACTGAGGCCAACGCTACTGGTCAACCTGATCCGGGTCTCGAAGCTGAACTTGCCCGTTCGCTCGAGAACCTTGAGCGAGAACTAGGCGGCCTAGAAATTCAAAGTCTCTTCCAGGGTGAATACGACGAATACGACGCCATCGCCGAAGTGCACGCCGGTGCTGGCGGTACGGACGCTCAAGACTGGGCCGAGATGATGGTGCGCATGTACTCGCGATGGGCTGAACGTCGTGGCTTCGACGTTGAGGTAGACGAAACTACCGAAGGCCAAGAAGCTGGCCTGTTGTCGGCGACGTTCATCGTAAAGGGCCGCTTTGCCTATGGATTACTCTCAGCCGAACGTGGCGTTCACCGTCTCGTACGCATGAGTCCCTTTGACTCCCAACACCGTCGCCAAACTTCTTTTGCCTCCATGGATGTCACGCCCTTCATCGAAGACGTTGGCGACCAGGTGGAGATCGATGAAAAGGATTTGCGCATCGATACCTACCGCGCATCGGGCGCCGGTGGTCAGCACATCAACAAGACAGACTCGGCGGTGCGTCTCACCCACCTACCCACAGGGATTGTGGTGAGTTGTCAAAACGAGCGAAGCCAGCATCAAAACAAGGCCCGCGCCATGCAGATTCTCCAAGCCAAGCTCATTGAGCGAGCACGCGCTGAGCAAGAAGCTGAGATGAATGCCCTAACGGGGGACAGGAGCGACAATGCCTGGGGTAATCAGATTCGCTCCTATGTCATGGCTCCCTATCAATTAGTCAAGGACTTGCGCTCCAATGCGGAGACCGGCAACGTTGACGCGGTGTTAGACGGAGACCTTGATGAATTTATCGAGGCCGAACTTCGCCGTCGCCGTAGCGCCTAATCACCCAAGGCAGCGCTCTCAGGCGCCCTTCAGCAGGTTCTGGAATTCACAAGACTCGTGGCCTAGGCTCGAAGCATCTCATTCTGAGATTGACCGGAATAGGAATTATGCCAAAGCGTCGATTGTCGAATCATCTTGCCCGGATAGCTGCCCTCGCACTGGCGGGTCTCGCCATCGTTTCAGTGACGGCACTGACTTTGCCGGCATCGGCTTCCTCCACAACGGGGGCCAGTGCCCTCATCACAATTGACCCAACGGGCAGCGTACAGACCCAACCTTCGGGTACCGCCCAGAGTTACCAGATTCACCTTTCTTGTTCTGGGGTCACCTCAAGCTGTGGTCCCAATTCAACGATTCGCATTCCGCTCGATACGGGAACGACACCTCCGATGGACGGCGGTAAGTGGGGGTTTTCGGCTTCTAGCTCAACGAGTGGCTTGATCACGGATGGTCCCACCGTTGACGGTACTGATCTGGTGATCAATCTGGCTGATGATCGCTTTGTTGCGGGATACAGCGGCTCTATTTTGTTGAAAATCACGCCCCCTAATGGCATCACGCCTAACAACACGACGTGGTCGGTTCGCCCCAGCGTCTCAGGAGACAACATTAAGACGGTGACCGCACCGACGGCGAGTGACTCCAAGGCCACCGCTTCGCCACAAACGTCAGTGGCGAAGCAGACCGCCGATGGTGGGAGTGTCTATGAAGTCAATAGCGAAGTGACCTATCTCCTTACGGTCAAGTGCACGTCGCCATCGACGGGCAACTTGTTTCTCGATACTGGTTCCATTGTCGACACCCTGCCTGCTGGGGTTACCTACGTGTCCTCAGAGCCAGCGGGAGCAAGCGTGGCTGGCCAAACGGTGACTTGGCGCGTGTCCAAGAATGATCTGGCCACCTTGCCTGCAGGTTGTGCTGAGGGGGCGACCGGCCCCACCAGTTACAAAGTGGTGGTCCAGATGCCAAGTACGACAACGGGTTCCCAGCTCACCAACAAGGCGAGTTTCTCAGGCACCGGTCCCGATGCCCAAGTCCCTGCCGGCAAGACCAGTACCTCGAATGCCCAAGTCCCTGTGTCTTTGGTGACCACACCCAATGTGGGACCAGGGCTTGGCTACGCCGCAATTTCTAAGACGGCGCTTGCGCCTTTGGCGCAAGGCGGCATTAGCTCTGGCAATCAATACGTGGCCACCTATCCCGGTGACTGGTTGCCGCTCACCCAGACGCCGTCTTACCGAGCAGGAGCAGCTGCGGCTTCCTATCAGACCACGGTGTCCTATGGACTGCTTGGAACCTATGAAACGAAATTGATTGATCCGCTGCCGTGCATTGATAACTACTCAGGCACTGGCAACGTGTATCCATCCTCTGACTACACCAACCCGAGCTGTTCGAACCTAGCGTTTCATTCTCAGTACTTCAACGTCAACTCACCTGGCTACGACACCAGCGTGAATGGCCTTGGCCAGGCTTATGCCAATGGATGGCGCCCGCAAATTTTGATTCAAGGAAGCGCTAACCCGGTTTCACTGAACGCCACCGCCTCGGTGGCCACGACGGCGACGAGTGCAAACTTTAAGATCCCGAGCGGTGACGAAGTCATTGCCGTCATTGTTCCGACATCGGCGCGACTTAAATGCAAAACCCTGCAGTTGACCGTTTGGGGATATGCCGATGCTTCGCTTTTGAACTTGCATAGCAATTTGGTGAGTGAACTTAAAAATATTGCAACGGCCATTCCTGAGTATCCGGCAGGAACGCCGCTACAGCCTGTGCAAAACAACGCATCAATCTTTACCGTGCCCCCCAAGGTGGGCTTGGGTATTTCGAAATCCTTTGGGGCCCTCGGGGCAGCGTCTGGTGGTGGAACTGAGTTGACGATGGTTGGCCAAGTATCAAGCCCAACTGCGCTGACGAACAACGTGGTGTTGACTGACTTGCTTCCTACGGCCATGCAGTGGCTGAACCCCGTTACCTCTATGGCGCTGTCGTTGGCCCAAGGCTCGCAAACCGCCATCAAAGCCGCTGCTACGGTCAATCGCATTCGCGATTACGAGAATTCGGGCCGCCAACTCATTCGTATCACCATTCCCGCGAGTGCTTTCACTACGGCCGGAAGTTGGAAGATTACCTTGCCAACGGGTGCGATTCGCGTGACCGTGCCGACAAGTCAACCGGCGATCTATCCCAACACTGACCAAATCTTCTTGTACAACTTCGCGACGCAGCAAATCACCCAACAGTGTACGACGCCAACGCAAACCTCCGGCGGTATCTCAACGGCGACCTTTGAAAACGACAACTCGCAAGATTTGGCTGGAGATGGTCACAAGAGTGAGAACTACTGCCAGAACGCAGCGAGTCTGCAAGTTAAAGGATCGGGTCCCGCCATGGCGCTGATCAAGACGGTGCAAGGGGATCTCGACTCAGTGCCACGAGGTGCCTTGGGCGTCGGTAACGTCACGCCAGGTTCGGCTGGTTACGCCGACTACACCTTGACCTGGGCCAATGTGGGAAGCGACACCTTGGCTAATCCCGTGATTTATGACATCTTGCCTTTTGTCGGCGACACGGGGGTGAGCAAGGCTCAAGCATCAGTACCTCGTGACTCGCAATTTGCTCCCACCTTTGTCAGTGTCGGCACCTTGCCATCGAATATCGACGTGTCCTATTCGGTGTCGAGCAATCCCTGTCGTGGGCCGGTGTATTCCCAAGCCCCCGATTGTGTTGATGATTGGAGTTCTTCACTACCGAGTCCGCCGTCGTTGGTGCGAGCTCTTCGCTTTACCGCGATAAATGCTGCGACCACCTATCCCAATGGGTCGAGTTTCGCGGTATCGGTGCGCGTCACCATCCCGGCCAATGCCTTGAACCGCACCGCCTGGAACTCAGCGGCCACCCATGCGACTGACGTAACGTCTCCGTCGTCGCACCCGCTTCCGGCCGAGCCACCTAAGGTCGGCATCAGAGCCACCAGCCCGCCGGTCTATGACACCGCCGCATCAACGAACGCGACGACGGTGGATGAGCCATTGGTGGACAATATTCACCTCTCGGGCGTGGGATCGTCCACGGTTGATGTGACCTGGACGCTGTATGGCCCTCTCCCACCCGTTGATGGGTCTTGCCGGGGCCTTGATTGGGCTGGCGCACCCGTGGACTCCACGGGAACCAAGACCTGGGTTGATGGCGATGGTAACCGGGTGCTCGGTCCCACAAACGTTGGCTTGGCTGGCTGTTACTCGTGGGGCTACGAGCTCGTGGATGCGGATTACTCACTAACGCCCGACGTGATCTATCCCGGCAAAGTGTCAGAGACCACCTTGGTGACAAAACACACGCCATCTATCGAAACGAACGCCAGTGTGATGGGATCGTCGCCGACCAAGATCTATGACAACGTCACGATCACGAAATCTGGCGTTGGTATTTCACTAAATGCCGACCCAACGGCGACGCTTACCTGGCAACTCATGGGTCCCGTGCCTGTGGTCAACAATGCGTGCAGTGATGTGAATTGGATGAAGGCGCCACAAGTGGCGACCGGTACGATTGCAATTACTCGAGACGGTACCTACAAGACGCCAGCGACGGCGATTGGCACGCACGGCTGCTACTCCTTCATTGAAAGCCTTGACGGTTCGATCCAGCGCGACGCCGTGGTCTCGGGAGTGGGGAAAGGACCTGAATCTATTCGATTGCCGCTCGCTCCCACGCCGACGTCCACCTCGACGTCCACCCCGACACCAACGCCTCAGCCCACACCGCTTCCGGAAACTGGATGGGACGCTGCACGATGGAGCACGATGGCGCTCGTGTTGCTTGTGGCTGGATTACTAAGCCTTGGCTTACGGCGTCGGCGTATCTAAGGGTGCGCTGGCTTCGATATCCGCTGAATGCATGACAATTCAAGCGACCCCAAGGTCAAAGGGCGGCCGAGTAGGCTGGGTAGGCCCAAAGCCTTGTCGGTGAGGGTATTGACTGCACCATGATCACATTCGAAAACGTCACCAAGATTTACAAGGCTGAAACTCCGGCCTTAGATAACGTCTCCGTGGATATTGATAAGGGCGAATTCGTCTTCCTCGTTGGCTCTTCAGGTTCGGGAAAAACTACCTTCTTGCGCTTATTGCTTCGCGAAGAAGCACCAAGCAAGGGCCGAATTATTGAGGCCGGCCGTGACCTTGGCAGCTTGCCGAAATGGCGTGTTCCTTTTTTGCGGCGCAACATTGGCTGCGTCTTTCAAGACTTTCGGCTCCTACCCAACAAGTCGGTCTTTGAGAATGTGGCCTTCGCCCTTGAGGTCATCGGTAGGCCTAAGAGCGTGGTTAAGTCGCAGGTTCCTCAGGTTCTCGAGTTGGTAGGACTAGGCCAGAAGATGGAGCGACTGCCCTCTGAGCTCTCTGGGGGTGAGCAACAGCGCGTTGCCGTGGCTCGAGCCTTCGTGAACCGTCCGCTCATTTTATTGGCGGACGAACCAACGGGAAACCTTGACCCCACCACGTCTGAAGGAATCATGACCCTCCTGGATCGAATTAATCGAACCGGCACGACGGTCGTGATGGCCACCCACGATAAGCAAATGGTGGACCGCATGCGTCGTCGCGTCTTGGAACTTGACCACGGTGTATTGGTTCGCGACCAGAGCCGAGGCGTCTACGGCATTGATGATTCTGCCGGGAGTCAGGCCTAATGCCTAACTTTAGCGATTACGCCTTCCGCGAAACGGTCTCGAATCTTTGGCGTAACCGCCTCATGACGATTGCTGCAATTTTAACGGTCACGATTTCCTTGACCTTGGTAGGGGCAGCGCTCTTGCTCAAGCAAGGCGCGGCCAACGCGGCGCAGATTTGGCAGCGTGACACGCAAGTTTCCGTCTGGATGGCGCCGACCGCCTCGCCCTCAGAGATTGCTGCGGTCGGTAGCCAGCTGAACCAACTGCCCTACGTCCGTGCCTGTGTCTACCGCGGTCAGGCCTATGACTACGAAGAAGCTCGGAAACTCCTAACCCCCGCGGAATTCTCGGTTCTTCGCGTTGGGGATATGCCGACCTCGTATCGCTGTACGCCGCTACAAAGCCAGGATGCTCAGATCATCGTGAACCGCTTCATGACGCAACCTGGTGTGCAGAATGTTCGCGCCCCCCTCCAACAAATCCACGCCATGCAACAAACCATCACGGTACTCCAGTGGGTCTTTTTGGTGATTGCCTTGGTATTGCTACTCTCGGCGGCGGTACTCATTATCAATACGATTCGACTAGCCATCTTTGCTCGGCGCCGAGAAATCTCGGTGATGAAACTGGTAGGCGCAACCAACTGGTTTATTCGTATCCCCTTTATGGCCGAAGGCCTCACGCAGGGAATCTTGGGATCGGGTTTTGCCGCTCTGTTGGTCTATGGCCTCCACGTATGGCTTAACGCGCTCGGTAATCCCAACAACCCCAACGCGATTCTCACTCAGATCAGCGTGCATGGTTGGCAGATGTTCTGGACCGAGGCCGTGCTGTTTGGTTTTGGTGCCTTGATTGGTGGCGTGGGTTCCTCGCTGGCCATTCGTCGATTCCTCGACGTGTAGCGCTCGTAGTCCGACCGTTGTGGCTTGAACGCGCCTCCGGGAGATTCTTGGTGGCCGAGCAGCAACGAGGAGCAACCTGTGGCAAGCACGACCTTTGTGAGCGGAAACTTAACTCGAGACCCTGAGATCCGTTACCTCGCTGATGGGACGGCAATGACAACGTTCTGCATCGCGGTCAATCGCCGCTGGCAAGAAAAGTCATCGGGGACGTGGAATGAGTCAACGAGTTTCCTGGACGTTGCGTGTTGGAGAGAACTCGCCGAGCACGCCGCCATGAGTCTTACAAAAGGGGATCGTGTTTTGGTCAACGGTTACCTTGAACAGCGCTCGTGGACCAGCACGGAGGGCAAAGCTCGATCTCGCATCGAGCTCGTTGCTCAAGATCTAGGACCATCGCTCCGTTTCCGACCCGTGAGTCCACACGAGGAACTCCGCGTTTAGGTGTCGCGGCGTTCGTAGTCGATAGATAAGGAATTCACGCAGTAGCGTAGACCTGTTTCAGTAGGGCCGTCGTTAAAGACGTGACCTAAGTGGCCTCCGCAACCACCACAGATAATTTCGATGCGGAGCATGCCGTGGTTGCGGTCTTCGCGCTCGATGATGGTTCCTGCTGCTGCGTCGAAACTCGGCCATCCACAGCCCGAGTCAAATTTGGCGTCGGTAGTAAACAAGAGTTCCCCGCAACCACCACAGGTAAACACACCGCTTCCCTCGACGTGATTTAACTCACCGCTGAAGGGGCGCTCGGTACCTGCCTCGCGCAAAATGGCGAAGCGCTCGGGCGCCAAAACAGCCTTCCACTCGTCTTGCGTCTTAGAAATGGGGAACTCGCTCATCAACACCTCGCTGCCTTGGATCCTTACCATGATCAGCGTAGAGGTTTATCCCGAAAATCCGGTCGTAACCGGGGGTAAGCAGACCTGGTCTAGATTCACTGCATGCGTGGAGTACTGCTAGCTGGTGGAACCGGGTCGCGTCTCTTGAGGCTGACCAAGATTACGAACAAGCATCTCTTGCCCGTTCACGACCGTTCGATGGTGGAGTGGGCTGTCGAAGCACTGGTGGCTGCTGGAGTTAGTGACTTGCTCTTAGTCACGGGTGGATCGAGAATTGGCGACTTCATGCAGCTACTCGGCGATGGCCACGAATTAGGGCTGAACTCTTTGAACTACGCGGTACAAGAGCACGCCGGGGGTATCGCTGAGGCGCTGGGTTTGGCTGAAAGTTTCGCCGAAGGCGAAGCCATCGTGGTCATGCTGGCTGACAACATTTTTGAGTGGAGTTTCGAAGCTACTATCGCGGCCTTCAGCGCAAATCCTGTGGGCTGTCGTCTCGTGCTCAGTGAATCAGATGACGTCGATCACCTTCGTCACTTAGGGGTCCCTGAGATCGACGACCAGGGAACCATTCGCTCCATTATTGAGAAGCCCCAGGATCCACCGAGCAGCTTCGCGGTAACGGGCGTCTACTGCTACGACCCCGACGTCTTTACCATCATTAAGACTCTGGTTCCCTCGGGCCGAGGTGAACTTGAAATCACGGATGTCAACAATCACTACGTCCGCGAAGGACGAGCTGCTTTCGACGTACAGCCGGGTTTCTGGGGTGATGCGGGCGAGTCAATCGCTGCCTATCAAAGCGTGGGCGAATTCGTATCGCGACACGGCGCTAATAAAGCCCGCTGAATCCTTACTCTGCGTCGCGCTGGCGTGCCGCATGAGCAGCTTTGAGCTGGCTACGTAGCGACTGCGCGATGCCCGCTGCATCGAGACCGATACCGGCCAAGATCGATTCAGGATCCGCCTGAGAGAGATACCGTCTCGGGATGCCGAGTGATTCGCTAGCAGGGCACGACAGTGCGCGCTCAAGGGCTCGTTGTGCCAGGGCGTCTCGCAAGAACGTTCCCGCCCCGCCAACGCGTATCCCATCTTCTACGGTCACGACCAAGTCGTGAGCGAGGGCATCATCGAGCATTACTGGATCGGCAGGGGAGACAACACGAGTGTCCCAGACGGTAACGTCGATGCCTTCGCGGCTGAGTATGTGCGCAGCTTCTAAGCACCGAGCCGTCATTTTGCCAACACCAAGGAGGCAGAGCGCAGCGCCACCTTGTCGAATCTTTCGAGCTTGGAGCCCTTCACCCGTGCGGCCGTCTAGATTCACCGGCGCCGTCTTTGGAAAGCGAATGGTGGAAGGTCCGTCGAGGCCGAGCGCCGTCGAGAGCATGATGGGGACTTCTTCAGTGCACGAGGGGGCGAAGACCGTCATGTTGGGGACGCTCAGGGCTAAGGCCATATCAAGAATGCCGTGGTGGCTCGCTCCGTCGTCGCCGGTGATACCGGCTCGATCAAGCACGATGGTGACGGGAAGGCGATGGAGACCTACGTCGTAGTAGGTCTGATCAAAGGCTCTCGTAAAGAAGGTCGAGTACACCGCCACGACGGGTCGCAGCCCACCCATCGCCATACCTGCGGCAGCGGTCATCTCGTGTTGTTCGGCAATACCAACATCGATGAATCGATCGGGGAAACGATCTTGGAAGGGGAGCAAACCGGTTGGCCCAGGCATCGCTGCGGTGAGCGCGACGACCCGGTCATCCAAGGTGCCAATATCGAGCAGCGCTCGGCTGAATGCCTCGGTGTACGAGGCTACCGATGGTTGATCATCGCCACCCGTCGCCGAGGCCTTAGCAACCTTGAAGTCATGGAGACGTTGAATTTCATCGTGCTCTGCGGGGCCATAGCCGCGACCTTTTTGCGTGAGTACGTGCACCAAGATGGGTCCATCCCAGTCCGCGGCATTTTTTAAAGCCTGTTCGAGCGCTGGCATGTCGTGGCCGTCGATGGGCCCGACATAGCGCACGCCGAGCGCTTCAAAGAAGGTGTGGGGACTAACGAGTTCACGTAGTGCAGAGGTGATGCCGTGGACACCGCTGTAGGCCACTGGCCCAAAACCAGGGATGTCGCGCAACATAGTGCGAAGGCGCTCTCGTGCTTGTACGTAGGTGGGGTGAAGCCGCAGCGACGTTAACGACTGAGAGAGTTGCGAGACCGTTGGGGCGTAGCTACGGCCATTGTCGTTGAGCACGAGTACCGCTCGTCGACCAGAGTGGCCAAAATTATTGAGTGCCTCGTAGGTCATCCCACCCGTGAGTGCGCCATCGCCAACAAGGGCGACGACGCGACGCTCGCCACCCCTACCCGCCATCTCGCCTCGAAGTTCAAAGGCGGTGGAGAGTCCATGGGCGTAGCTGAGCACGGTGGATGCGTGGGAGTTCTCTATCCAGTCATGCTCGGATTCGCTGCGCGAGGGGTAGCCACTTAAGCCACCTTCCTGGCGCAGATTTTTGAAGCCATAGCGTCGCCCGGTCAGTAATTTATGGACGTAGGTCTGGTGGCCCGTATCGAAGAGGATGGCGTCTTGGGGCGACGAGAACACGCGGTGAAGCGCCAGGGTCAATTCGACAACGCCAAGGTTCGACCCTAGGTGGCCGCCGGTGGCGGTCACGGTCTCGACAATGAATGAACGAATTTCTTGGGCGAGTTGGACCAACTGTTCGGGGCTTAAGGCCCGGAGGTCTTCTGGGGTTTCGATTTGGGGCAGCAACATAGGTTCCTCTTCAAGGCTACTACCCGGAACCTGGACCGCTTCGGGCGGGTAACCTGCGCTCTGTGACTGAACTTATAGACCTCGTGCCCGCCTCAACCATCCAAGCGGTTCTTCATGAAGCCATGGGTCGAGGAGCTGAATTCGCCGAAGTGTTCTGTGAAGACCGTGTCAATCGCAGTGCGTCACTCGACGATGGACGCGTGGAGGAACTGAGTACCGGAGCCGAACGGGGCGCGGGCATTCGTGTCGTTGTAGGGGGCACCACTGGCTTCGCTCATACTGCCGATCTCTCCGAGGCAAGTTTGATTAACGCTGCTCGCACGGCGGCGTCGGTCGCAGGGGGAGGTGCCGCTAAGACGGTTGCGCTCGGTAGCCCGCAGCATCACCGAGCACACCAGTCCCGCGGCATCGACGCGGTCGCTACCGCCGAGAAGCTTGCCTTGCTCAAGCGGGTCGATGAGGTTGCCCGCAGCGAAGGTGGAGCAATTACGCAGGTGCAGGCCGGCTACCTCGAGGGACGGCGCCGTATCTTGGTGGCCAACTCCGATGGGATCTTCTCAACTGACGACCAAGTGCGCACCCGCTTCAACGTGGTGTGTGTGGCCTCAGGCGACACAGGCCTGCAAACCGGTTTTGAGTCAGCTGCGCACACTCGTGGTTTTGAAATGTTCGAAGATATCGATGTCGACGAGATGGCGCGACTCGCGGCGCGGCGCGCTATCACCAAGTTGTCAGCACGCCCGGCTCCGAGCGGCGAGCTGCCCGTGGTACTCGCTAACGCCGGCGGCGTGCTGTTCCATGAAGCCTGCGGTCACGGCCTGGAAGCTGATCACATTGTGAAGGATTCTTCGGTATATGCCGGGAAGGTGGGGGAACTCGTCGC
Source organism: uncultured Actinomycetes bacterium (assembly GCA_903875425.1). Lineage (GTDB taxonomy): Bacteria > Actinomycetota > Acidimicrobiia > Acidimicrobiales > RAAP-2 > CAIQWC01. The sequence goes on from CAIQWC010000021.1 coordinate 35,411, forward strand.
CAGCCCCCTCGTCACCTTGGTTGATGATGGATCCATGACGGGCGAGTGGGGCTACTCCTCGATTGATGATGAGGGTCACCCCGCCGGCCGAAATGTTCTTATCGAAAACGGCATCCTCACCGACTACATGTGGGACATGCTTCGCGCCCGCAAAGAAGGACGCCCGAGCAGTGGTAACGGTAGGCGTCAGTCATATCAGCACTTACCTATGGTTCGCATGACGAATACCTTCGTGATGGAGGGGGCCGAAGACCCCGACGACATTGTGGCGCAAACGTCCCACGGCGTCTATGTGGCAAAACTCGGCGGTGGCCAAGTCAATACCGCCACAGGCGATTTTGTTTTTGGGACCACGGAGGCCTACCTGATCGAAAATGGAAAGATCACTGCGCCGCTACGCGACGTCAATATGGTGGGCAACGGTCCCGAGGTGCTTCGTAGCATTGACGCGGTGGGAAGCGACTTCTCTATGGTTCCGGGGACCTGTGGCAAGCAGGGCCAAGGAGTGGCGGTTGGATGCGGTCAACCTACCTTGCGTCTAGCCGGTATCACCTTTGGTGGTACCGCCGCATGAGTGATTTAACGCAGATTGCTGCTCGGATTATCAATGAAGCCAAGGATGGCGAATCCGTTGAGGCCTACGTATCTCGAGGGGTCGATACTGATGTCGCCGCCTACGGTGGTGAAGTCGAATCGCTCACCCAAGCGTCTTCCTCGGGTGTTGGAGTACGTATTTTGCTTCCCTCGGATGAGGGATTCCAAGTCGGCTTCTCGTGGGCGGGATCGCTCGACGATGACGCGGTTCGCCTCGCGCTGCGCCAAGCGCGGGAAAACGCTACCTTCTCAAGCGTCGATCCCTACGCAGGGCTTGCCGAACCAGACGGGTTTCCCATTACGAAGCTCGCCCTCGCATCCCCTTCATTCTCGGCGATGACCATCGACGACAAGATTGCCCTCACCCTTGAACTCGAGCGAGCCACCATCGCGGCTGATCCACGGATCAAGAGTGTCGATCACGCTTCCTATGGCGATTTCCGATCAGAGACCGCCATCGCCACCACTAGTGGTATCGCGACGTCCGATGAGCGAACCGGTGCTTACCTATCGGTTTCGGCTTTGGCTGGCGATGATACGGAGACACAGTCGGGCTACGGCCTGAGCGTGGGACGAGACCCCTACGACCTTGATACTGCCGTAGCAGTGGGTGATGCGGTCGAACGCTCGACTCGCCTGCTTGGGGGAACGAAACCTCTTTCGGGGCGTGTCACCATGGTGCTGGACCCTCGCGTGAGCGCGAGCGTGCTCGGGCAAGTCGCCGCGGCGCTTTCGGGCGATGCGGTAGCGAGAGGCCGGTCATTTTTTGTTGACCGCATCGGCGAAGTCGTAGCAAGCCCTCTCGTTACCTTGATTGATGACCCGACGGATATGCGCTTCTTCGGTGCTTCAGCCGTTGATGCAGAGGGCTTGGCATGCCGACGCAACGTGTTGATCAATCAGGGCCGGCTTGAGCGTTTTGTTTATGACAGCCAAGCGGCCCGCAGGGCCGGGACCCAATCGACAGGCTCAGCGGTACGGGGTGGTTTCGCGGGCCGCTCCGGAGCCGGCTGTCAGGCGCTCTTGCTGGCTCCTGGCGAATTAGACCTCGACGCATTACTCGCTGCGGTAGGCGAGGGTATCTACGTACAATCCATTAGTGGTGTTCACTCAGGGGTGAGTTCGGTGAGCGGAGATTTTTCCGTTGGCGCAGAGGGGCTCATCATCCGCGACGGCGTCTTGGCTGAACCTTTCCGAGAGGCGACGGTTGCCTCTACGCTCCAGCGCATGCTCCAAAACGTCAGCGCTGTGGGCTCTGATCTCACGTGGTTACCGGGCTTAGCCGCGGGGTTGAGTGTCGCCATCAGCGACGTACAACTCTCGGGTCGTTAACTTAGGGCTTAGCGTCGCTCGCCGGGGTGGCCGCAGCTGGGGTGGCCGCTGCTGGGGTGGCCGCTGCTGGGGTAGCCGCAGGGCTTGCGTCGGCCGACGGAGTTGCACTCGGCGCCGGCGTCGCCGTTGAACTCGAGGAGCTACTCGACGATGGTCGAGAGTCGTTCTTGTAGAAGCCGCTGCCTTTAAAGACGATACCGACGTTGCCAAAAACTTTTCGAAGCGACCCTCCACAGGCTTCGCACAGCGTGAGCGGGTCGTCCGAAAAGGACTGGACAACGTCGAGGTGCTGGCCGCATTGGTCACAGGCGTACTCGTAGGTGGGCATGGATCCTCCGGGGGTCACTGCTGGTAGTGGGCTCCAATGTTACCGGAGGCTTCGCCACCTAGGGTCGGCCCCGGAGATGGGGAAGGGATGGAGTTCCTCGCGGCTCGCCCCATCGCCGTGCACAGTGGCTCGGGTACTTGCTCGCGCTAGCTAAGGCAGAGCTAAGCCCCGAGGAATTATTCTTTCTCAGCTTCGCCCTGCTTGGTCTCGGTTTGCTTCACGAATTGACCACGGCGCTCGGCCCGGTCTAAGGAGCGCTCAACGTCAATCCAGCGAAGTTCCGATTGCTCGGCGGTCTCATCGTTGGGCATTTTGCTGAACTTGATGTAGGCAATGGTCCACAGGACACTGAAGGTGCCAAGTTTGGCGATGTAACCGGCAGCTTGTTGATCAGCGAGCGGCGAAATATGTAGGACGCGGCGCTGATCCGTGAACGATGAGTAGAGCGCTCGGTTGGCGATAATCCAAGCAAATGACAAAAAGGTTGGCGCTACCGACTGCGCAACGAGGTAGCCCACTTTCCCCAAGGGTGACATCTTGGGCAGGCCGGGAACTTTGTCGAGTATTGGTTGAAAGAGTACGAATCCCGCAATCAACATCGCCAGGCTCATCAGCGCGGCCACCCATGGGTTCTGGCAACTCCAGGCCACCGTCCCTGGCACGCCCGTCACGGCCAAGAGCGCCGTCGTGGTGATGATGGCAATCCCGGGTCTGGCCAGGCGAATAACGAGCCAATCAATGGGCGCCGGTCGAGTCAGCCGGGCCGCCAAGGCGTCGGGGAGGCCCAGCATGAGCAAAGGAGCAGCGCCTAGAACTAAGAGGAGACGCTGCACCACCAGGGCCGCTAACGAGGTTGAGTGGGCCAGATCAGCCACAGGCCAACTCGTCGCAATCAACACCATGGCGAGCGCGCTGAAGAAGGACCAGCGCTGACGCTTACTCGCGGGAACCGCTCCAGAGCGGGTTGCTTCGAGATACCACGCTGCCAACGCCAAGACCACCAGGAGCGATCCGAGGTGGAATTGAGGAGCCGTCCAAGAGAAGGTGGCAATCACGGCGTAGTGTCGCCTGTATGGCTGGAGATAATTACAAACTCGAACGACTCACCGATTTGATCTTGACCTTGCTTGATGCCAAGAACCCCATCACGCTCGACGAGATCGCCCGAGAGATTCCCGGATACCCCGACGGTGCCGAGGCCCGCCGACAAGCCTTCGAGCGGGACAAAAAATTGCTGCGAGGCGAAGGTATTGAAATCGAAGCCGTCGCCATCGATGGTCCGGCTCAGTTTGGCTACCGCATTAATCCCGATACCTACTTCCTTCCCGACTTGGATTTGACGTCGGAGGAGGAAGCCGCGCTGAACTTGGCGGTGGCGGGTGTTCATATGGGCAACGATAGCGGTAGCGATGCTTTAAGGAAACTTGGAATATCTGCCATCGAAGAAGTGCAGCCCATTACGCTCCTGGGCAATGTTCCGGGGCTCGATCGACTCTTCCAAGCTATTATCGCTAAGGCGGAGGTACGCTTCCGTTACCTCGACGAAGCCCGCAAAGTCGCTCCCGTGCACTTGCGGTTTGCCGGCGGTCACTGGTATCTCTCGGGTTGGGCCCGCGAACGCGGCGCAGCCAGAATTTTCCGCGTTGATCGCATCGAGGGGGAGATCACGCTTGGTCCTTCAGGCTCTGGTATTCCCGACGGCGAGGTGCCTCGAAGCGTTGACCTGCCAGGCGCCACAGCCGCGCGCGATGATGGTGCTCCCGACGTCATTGAGGTGTCGGTATTGGTTGACGCAGCGTGGGTATGGCGCGTAGCGGCAGAGTTGGGTAATCGAACTCTGGTCGTAAGCCACGATGATGGGACAGCGGAATTCACAGCGCCCATGCCTCGATTTGACCTCGCTCGGACGTGGGCGCTCGGCCATCTCGATCACCTCACGGTACTTGGACCTCCCGAACTTGTTGCCGACGTCAGTCGAGTATTGACGCAAACCATTGCGCTCCACAGCACAACACCGACGCCAAGCGTCGCGGTTCCCACCACCATGGGTCCGAGCGGTGATGGAAGGAGAACGGCACCCGTCATTCAAGATCGTCTACGTCGTCTACTCGCGATGCTCGAGTGGCTCGCCACCGAAGGCTCAGCCACCACTGCCGAAGTGGCACAAAGATTCTCGATGACACCAGAAGAAGTTGTCACTGAACTTGAACTCGCGGCGTGCTGTGGTCGACCCCCGTACTCTCCGGGCGAGTTGATGGACATCATTGTGGATGCTGACGAAGTCCATGCGACCTTGCCTGATCTTGAGCGCACAAGGCGATTTACGGCTTCTGAGGGAGTCGCGATTGCGGCCTCAGCTCGGACCATCCTGGCGATGCGTGGGGCTGACGCCGGAGGCCCCTTATCGAGGGCTCTCGGGAAACTCGAAGCGCTGCTCGGAGAGCATGATGTTCTTGAGGTAGATCTGCCGACTCCACCCTTGCTAGAAAGCGTCCTGAAGGCCTGTGACGAGCATCGTCAACTCGAGATCGAGTACCTGTCGAGTTCGCGTGATGAACACACGATTCGCGTCATCGATCCACTCCGCGTGGGTGCCGATCAAGGCCGTTGGTACCTTCAGGCCTATTGCCACCGGGCCCAAGAGCTGCGAACCTTCCGCATTGATTTAATTAAAGAATGTCGGGAGATCGGCAATGCGCAAGCCCATGACATCCCGGCAGAACCCGTGACCGCCTTTAGCGACGATGGTGCAGCCGAGGTGGCGATCGTTCGCGTGGGCCCCGGCGCACGCTGGCTTGCTGACTCCATCCCGGTGCGGGGCCGCGTGAGTGACGGCAACGACCAAATTGTGTCGATCAGTGTGTCGGGGCAGCGTTGGTTTGAGCGTCTTGTGATTCAAGCGAGTCCCGATGCCGAAGTGCTCAGTCCCCAGGATTTGCGCGACGGCGTACGCGACACTGCTGCGCGCACCCTCGGGAGGTATCAGCCGACGGTGTGAACCGTCCATGCTTTCTCTTTCGTCGCTCACACGCTCCAATGCTGGCTATTTGACGAGTGATCAGGCTCGAGAGGTGGCGGAGGTAACCGGCGATCAGGTGACGCGCTGGCTGGGGCGATCCGCTCAGGTCCTTGATCGCAAGGGAGCGGTAGTCCTCGAGGATCTCGAGATGCTCTATGCCGGCCGTATTCCGGGGGGCACCTTGCTCGATCGCTCGCGGCGGAGCATCGTCGGTTGGGATTTAGTCTTTGCCGCACCAAAATCAGCAAGCGTCATCTTTTCTAGCTCCGATCATGATGTGGCGAGCGCTGCGGTCGGCGCGCACGAGCGAGCAGTCGACGCTGCCCTTGCTTACCTTGAGGACCGCGCACTCACCATGCAGCGTCGCCGAAGCGATGGCGCGGTCCTATGGCCCGTGGGCGTCGCGGCTGCGCGATTTACCCATGGGGTAAGTCGTTCGCTCGACCCGCACCTCCATAGTCATGTCTGCCTACCCAATATTGCCCAAGCGGTCGATGGTCGCTTTGGCGCGCTTGACGGACGAGGGCTCTACGCTCACCGTAGCGCTGCCGACTCGCTGTATCGAGCGGTCTTGCGCTATGAATTTACGAAGACGCTCGGCGTTGAGTACGCATCCTGCGCGAGCGGGCTTGATCGCATATGCGGAATTTCGAGGACTCGAGAATTAGCGTTTTCCCATCGCAGAAACGAAATGAAACAAGGCCGACGTGACCGCGACCCAAAGGTCTCGCCTTCGCGTCGTGATGTAGAGGATGCGTGGCGACGGCAAGAAGCCACAGCCTTCGACGTCGCTGAGGCCTCGCTCACGCCCGCTGAATCCCTGATTGATGAATACCGCTTCTCGTCGGCTCTTGAGACCAGCGGGTTTCGTCCGCGCGAGATCGTGGCGGCTCTGGGCAATGCCGCTGCTGGTGGCATGAGTCGCCAAGCGATGGAGTATGCCGTCAAGGCCTGGTCGACACAGGCTGGGAGGGGCATCTACGAGGAGTCGCTGTTGCGAGCGGCAGTGATCCCTTCTCCTTCTCTCTTGCGTGTGTTGGGGCCACGCCCTACGGATCTCATCGCCCTCGATCGGTGGGAGCGAGCTCGTCTCGTCGTCGATCGTAACGATCGTTCACGGAGCGAGCGCTATAGGGCTCGGGGATTAAGCGATCGCGAGTTTGGGAGCCGCTGAGCGACTTCCAGGGCTCATCGCGATACGCCGGGCTCAAGGAAATCCAATTCACGTTCTTGGACGCATCGAGCAAGAGCGCTTGGTCGACCTTTCCCCGAGCCGTGATCGCCGATTGGTAGATGGTTTCAGGATGAGCAGCATCAGTACGTGAGCCACGAGCCCCTCGTCCCATCGGATAGGTAATACTGCTACGAAGAACATCGTGTTCACCGCCCAGGGCGGCAATGAGTTCTAAGGTGCTTCGATCAGCGACGCCCGGGAAAACCACAGTGGTGGAGAAGAGTGACAAGAATCCGTCAGCGATAGCGCCCCATCGCTGGCGAGCTTGGGAGAGATCCTGGAGGCAGCCGAGCACGAGGAGCCCTTGTCCCGCCCCTTCGCTAATGAGGCGGGGTAAATCGGGAAGCGGCGCAATGTTGGCGAGTTCATCGAGGGCAAAGAGCGTGTGAGGTAGGTCGTCGCTGCGTCGAAACACCGATTCACTGATGTCGCTGAGCATGCCGACGACGAGGGGGGCGAGCAGCCTTTGTGAGCTTGATGATGCGCACACGTAGAGCGTGTCGCTTGAGTGGGCAAACTGCTGAGCGTCTATCTCGGGAAGGTCGTAGTGCTTACGAACTGCATCGGAGCGGTAGACGCCGAGGGTGCCCGAAGCCGTCGAGTAAATGCTCGATAGTTCTCGTGCTTCGGTCGCGCTTATGCCCAACAGTAAGTCGATCGCCGGGTGTGTCCCGAGGTGGTGATCCAAGATGGCAAGGGGTTCGGCGACCTGGCGTCGGTCGACCCAAGCGGTTATCTCGCTCATGGTCACGTGCTCTAGTGCGGAGGCATGGAGCAGGCACGCCAAGAGAGCCCCGGCGCGCTCAGACCAGTGGTCATCGCTCAGCTGTCGACCAAGTCGGGCCGCACCGACCATGGCGTTAGCGGCGAGTAACGCTCCATCCCAGGTATGGGCGAGGCGCAACGGCGACCAGTGAATACCTTGGACGGAATCGGGTGCTTCGATACTGCCGAGAGGGTCAAAGAGGAAACAATCTCCCGCCTCGCTCCGAGCACGATGCGTTGCATCAAGGACATCTTGTTTTGTAGAGGTAACAACGACGGAACCCGGTGCACATAAGACGTTTGGGATAATCAGGGAGGAAGTTTTACCGGAGCGTGTAGGACCTAACGCTAAGCAACTTCGTTGCGATCCTGACCATATCCATGCGGCATTACTTCGCCCAAGCATGATTCCATCAGAACGATGATTCATGCTCCACAACGGTCTCGAAAAGCGAAATGCTTGACATTGGTGTCCAGACGTAGTGGCATTGATGGAGTTGCTTAAACAGGTATGGATATTTCAAGACACAGAAGTCGGAATTTATTTCGACGAAATGTTTTGAAGTTCATATCTGAATAGGTGACGGTGGGCCAATTTGGTTTCACCGACAGCAGGGTTGCTGGCGGCCGAAACGAAATGGACTACTGATCTACACCAGGCCTTTATCTGTTTTGCGTTCGACGTCGGTGGAACGAAGCAGTCGAGGTCCCGACGTAGGAAATGAGACCTTAGGAGGTACTCAAATGGCAGTTGCCAAGAAGGCAAAGAAGAAGGCTCCGGCTCGCAAGGCCGTAGCAAAGAAGGCAACCAAGAAGGCTCCGGCTCGCAAGACCGCAGCTCGCAAGGTTGCTAAGAAGGCTCCGGCTCGCAAGACCGCAGCTCGCAAGACAGCTAAGAAGGCTCCGGCTCGCAAGACCGCAGCTCGCAAGACAGCTAAGAAGGCTCCGGCTCGCAAG
>CAIQWC010000022.1 GCA_903875425.1 uncultured Actinomycetes bacterium
CATGGCGTTCATGGATGCGTTCCACCGCAGTTGTTTCGTAGGAGCAGGGGTTGGTATCTGTGCTGGCATTGCCGTATTCATCGCACTGCCATCCACGATTGCGGGAAGCGATGCTAAATCGCTTCCCGGATCGCACTGACGCTGATACGGTCGTCAACGATGAATGTTAACCAAACCCTCAGCATCAAATTTGTTAGTGCTGACGAGCTCTCGGATCTTCGACGAAAGGCCTTGCGAAACAACGATACAAGGTCGCATGTGCGAGATCCTCGCGATCATGAAGCGGGATCGCTTCACCTTGGGGGATACCTCGGCCACCAGCTCGTAGCCTGCGCATCCTTCTACGAAGGTGCTGCACCGTTTTCAACCCACCTCACGTCGTGGCACATGCGATTCGTGGGAGTGCATCCGAGTTTCCAACGTCAAGGGCATGGCTCCGTGTTATTGCACAGCGCCGAAGGTCACCTCCGCGAGCTAGAGGTTGAGCAGATCTGGGCCAATGCCCGCGATAGTGCGTTGGGTTTCTATCAAAATCTGGGGTGGTCTGAGATACCAGGATCGCAACACCGCTCACCGCCGCCGCTCAATTTGCCGCACACGGTGATCTACAAGGTGATCAACCCTCGGGGTCGCCAGTCCTGACGTAAGCATCGAGTTTGGCGAGCGTCTTTTCCATGTTGGCCAAGTTTTTCTTCTGCCACCCCAGCAAGGGAATGAACAATCCCAGGAAGTGGTGGTAGTCAAAACTCTCGGTAACCTTGGTGCCGCCATCGACCGGTTCGAGTTCATAGCGCCAGATGAGATTGGCTTTGTGGTGCCAGGCGATGAGCCGGTCCTCTTGGTATTCACAGACAACGTTCGCGGTCTTGTATTTCGTTCCCATTTGCATATCCATCGAGAATGTAGATCCCAAGACGAGGCGAGATGAATCACCGACAGGCTGCTTCACGGATCCTGACCCATCGATAATGGGGTGCTTGGAAGGATCGCTCAGTACGGCGAAGATTGCGTCGGGTGTTGCCTTGATAACTCGGGACGTACTAACAATTCGAGGAGCCATAGTCCCCACCCTAGGCGCTGCTTACCTTGTTGCGCCTAGGGTTTTACCCAACGAAGGGGGAGTGATGGCTGACTATGAACAATTGGTGCTGAGTAACGGACGAACACTCGAATATTTGATGGGTGGCATTGAATCAGATCGAGCCTTGGTGTACTGCCATGGAACGCCAGCACCTCCCGTTCCTATGAAAGAGTTTGAACAAGCCGCCACGGAGGCCGGTTTGACCTTGGTGATGCCAACAAGGCCGGGCTATGGCCACGCAACACCACATCCTGGTCGATCGGTGGTGGATCACGCACACGATGTGCGCGAACTCCTCGATCACCTCGGCCTGGCTTCGGGAATTGCTGTTGGATGGTCGGGCGGCGGGCCGCACGCACTCGCGCTCGGCGCCGTGCTCTCTGATCGAATTACGGGAGTCGCCACCATCGCCGGCGTAGGCCCATGGGGTGATCCCCTCTTTGACTGGCTCGACGGTATGGGTGAGGGCAACATTGAAGAATTCGCTATGGCTGCTGGTCCTGAAGACGCGTTTCGCGCCTTCTTAGAAGCAGAAGCCGCACCGCTCGCTACCGTCCAAGCAGACGACGTCGTGACTGCAATGGCGCCTCACTTGAGCGACGTCGATGCCATTGCCCTCAGCGAAGGCGAGTTTGCCAGTGTCATGGCGGCGGAACTTCGGCGCGCTTTTCTGGTCGGCGTTGATGGCTGGCTGGAAGATGACTATGCCTTCATGAAGCCATGGGGATTTGAGTTCTCAGAGGTGAAGGTTCCCGTATCGCTCTGGCAGGGTCGCCAAGATCTCATGGTGCCCTACACCCATGGTGAGTACATGGCCGCGCGTCTCCCCAAGGTTACGGCACACCTTCTCGAAGATGAGGGCCACCTGACCTTGTTGCGATACCTGCCTACGATGGTGAGTGAAGCATTGCGGCATAGGGGGTAACAGTGACACGTATCGGGAATCTCTACGGACCGGACGCAACCTTTCTCGGTATTCCAGCTGCTGACCTTGAGGAAGCCGCAAGCTTCCAAGATGCGCTTGCGGTCATTGTTGGCGCACCCTTTGATGGCGGCACCTCGCATCGATCAGGCTGTCGCTTCGGTCCCCAAGCCATTCGATTCACCGATTATCTACCGCACGATGGCATGCGGCCGTCCCTCGCTCTTGATGTCGATCCCCTTGAAGATTTGAAAGTGGTCGACGTCGGCGACGTGGAGATGCCTTCGGGCGAGATAGAGCGATCACTCAAAGCTCTTGAAGATGCGGTGACTGTTATTTGTGAGAATGGCTCTATCCCCATCATCTTGGGCGGCGATCACACCATTGCACTCCCGGACGTGACGGGCGTTGCTCGCAAGCACGGCTGGGGCAAAGTGGCCGTGATTCACTTCGACGCCCATGCTGACACGGGCGACACGCAGTTTGGTTCGCTGTGGGGACATGGAACGCCGATGCGCCGGCTGATTGAATCCGGCGCATGCCGAGGCGATCGCTTCATTCAAATTGGTCTCCGTGGGTACTGGCCTGAACCCGAAACCCTTGGTTGGATGGCTGACCAAGAGATGAACAGCTTTGAAATGGGCGAAATTGTGGAGCGAGGTCTTGATGCAGTACTCGATGATGCCTTCGCGATCGCTATGAGCGACTGTGATGGTGTGTTTCTCTCCGTCGATGTTGACGTCGTGGATCCCGGTTCCGCTCCGGGGACCGGTACCCCCGAGCCTGGCGGCCTTACGTCACGGCAACTGCTTGATGCGGTGCGCCGTATTGCCATGGAGCTTCCGGTCTTAGGTATGGATGTCGTTGAGGTCTCACCTCCCTATGACCAGGCGGAAGTTACCGCCTACTTGGCGAATCGTGTGGTGCTCGAATGCCTTGCCGGTATCGCCTGGAAGCGTCGCACTGATGCCGGGGAGACCATGCGCAAGCCCGGCGATCCGGTCCTCAAGCGTCGTCGACCCTTGGCCTAACTAGGCCATGGTGGCCAAGATTTCGGCCACCATGGCTTCGGTCGTCTCGGGATGCAAGAACGCGAAGCGAGCGATGGTTTCGCCTTCCCACTTGGTCGGGGTTACAAAACCGATTTGGTCTTGAAGCAATTGCGTGGACCACGCCGAATACTGCTGATCACTCCACCCCTTGCGCCGAAAAAGCACGATAGACAAACTCGGGTCTCTGACGAGTTCTAGGTGCTCACAATCTTCAATCATGGCGGCGGCTCGATTCGCAATGTTGATGGAGTCATCGACGGCGTCGATGTAGGCCTTAATGCCATAGACGCACAATGAGAACCAAATAGCGAGACCTCGAGCGCGTCGGGTGAGATGCATGGCGTAGTCGGTAGGGTTCCACTCCTCCTTCGAATCGCTGTGGATGATGTCGAGGTAGGCCGCATTTTGCGTAAAGGTAGCTTTCGCGATTCGCGGATCACGGTAGAGCAAGGCTGCGCAGTCAAAGGGAGCGTAGAGCCACTTGTGAGGATCAACAATAAATGAGTCAACGTAACGTAAGCCAGAGAGGAGGTGGCTGTGCGTAGATGAGAACATCGCTCCGCCACCGTACGCGCAGTCAACGTGGAACCATAGGCCCTTGGCTCGGCAGTAGATACCAAGATCTTCTAAATCATCAATGATGCCTGCGTTAGTAGTCCCTCCCGTAGCTACGACACCGACGACCGTCTCGGGTTCGGGATCAGCCGCGAGGGCAGCCTCAAGTTCAGCCAAGGTCAATCGATGGTCAATGGTGGGGACAACGAGCGCATCAACATCGATGACGTGTAAGGCCTTAGCAACAGAACTATGGGCTTCTTCTGAGACGGCGAAGCGAAGGCGTCGACCTTGTAGCTCTGGATGTTGCCGTCGTCCATGGTCGCGTGCGGTGGTCAGCGCTGAAAGATTGCCAAGAGAACCACCCGAAACGAAGCAGCCACCAGCATGGGAATCGAGACCTGCTTGTTTGGCTAAGAGGCTGAGTACTTGATTCTCTGCGATGATCGCACCAGCGGCTTCGAGCCATGATGTGCCTTGCAGCGATGACGCAGACACCACCATGTCAAAGAGTAGAGATGCTTTGGTTGGCGCCGCGGGGATGAAGGACAAGAAGCGTGGAGAGTCAACAGAGACGATGGCGGTCGCTAATTTTTTGTCGTAGTAGTCGAGTACTACCGCTGGGCTAGAGCCATCGTCATTGAGGAGTCCCTCGAGGCCAACGCCGAGATCTTCGGCGACACCGCCAAAGTCGAGTGGTACAGGATTAATGGTGAGGCGCCAACGGCAGAAGTCGAAAATGAGATCAGTCATCTCCTGGTCGTAGGTAAACATGGGACCTGGCATAAACGCCTCCTCGGTACTGCCGAAACCGGCGTCATTGCCGGAACTGCCTAGTGCTGGCTTTGATTTCGCCAGATGGCTAAGGCCTCAGCCTCCACCTCATAGAGCGTACGTCCCGTCGCCCGAGCTACTGCGACGAGATCTTCGAACTCTGGTTTAACCCGCGAGGGACCTATTTTTAGCGTCAGGCGGTGGCCGAAGACGGAGATTTCAATGAAACGTCGCGATTGGATAACGCGGGGCTGAAGGGATCGCCGAACACCCAGACTTCCTGTGAGTTTGAGGAGCAAAGCCTCGACGTTTGGTAGATCACTAGGTGTACACAACACCGTGATCTCGTGGCTTGGTCGTCCCTTCTTCATCGTGATGGGGCTAGCCCAAGCGTCAAGAGCCTCAGCAGTTATAAGCTCACTGAGCACGTGGCCGAGATGCTCGCCCGTTACGTCATCAACAACCGTTTCCAACACACAGATCATTTCAGTAGTGTCCGACTCCGTGTCGCCGATGAGTACTTGTACCACGTTGGGGTGTGTTTCAGGATTCCAGGTTCCAGCCCCCATACCCGTGGTCTCGACCTTGATCGATACGGCATCGAGTGATTGCCTGCTGAGGCAAGAAAGTATTGCGGCAGCGGTGGGGGTAATAATTTCTCTATTCTGATGCCTGACGTTTACGACCATGTCTTGAAGGAGTACGGCCGTGGCAGGGGCTACTGCTGGAAGGATTCCATGCTCAGTCTGAACGGTGCCCGATGAAATACCGATTGGTGAACTCCATAAGTCGTCGATATCGAGGTATTCGAGGGCGAGCATAAATCCAACCGTGTCGACGATGGAGTCAATTGCTCCGACTTCGTGGAAGTGGACCTCATCAACGCGTACGCCGTGGATGGAGGCTTCCACCGTGGCGATTCGGGCGAAGACCTCACGACTGCGAGCGATGACTCGCTCCGGCCATGGTGTATCGCGGAGCATGGTATCGATGGTGCTCCACGTTCTTGGTGTCTGGTCTTGGTGGCGCACGCTGAGCGTGGTGGCTCTGACGCCTGCTCGTAACGTATGGTCCACCTCAAGCTTCCACGAACCAAGGTCTAGCGTGCCAAGGTCTTGCGTGATGCGCTCAAGAGGGGCGCCGGCATCGAGGAGGGCACCAAGCAGCATGTCACCAGCGGCGCCGTGTTCAACATTGAACCACGCGATGCGACTCACGTGCCTGCTCCCAAGGCTCGCTGCATGGCCATAGCAGCGCCAAAACCATTATCAATACCGACGACACTGACGCCAGCTGCACAACTCGCGAGCATGCCAAGGAGCGCGGTTACTCCCGCGAGCGATGCGCCATAACCCGTCGAGGTTGGTACCGCTACAACCGGACCGGCAACAAGACCACCGACCACACTGGCAAGCGCTCCTTCCATACCGGCGACCACGACGGTACCTTCGGTAGAGGCGAGGAGGTCTGAAGAGCTGAGGAGGCGCTGTAGACCTGCGACACCTCGATCTTTCAAGACGGTAGGTGCCAAGCCCAGCGCGCTGAGAACGGCTTCGACCTCGGCCCCTACGAACCAGTCGGCACTTCCCGCCGTAATGAGTAGTACGCGGCGCCCTTGGTCCTGAGCCGACCGTGCGACGGCCGTGTGGGTGTCTCCGGTCTCGGTAATGCTTATGGCCACCCCCCGCTGTTTCGCCGCTTGAGACATCGCCTCTACTTGCTCGATGCTCGATCTCGTCAAAATAACTGGTGCGCTCGATCGATCGAGCATCTCAGCGACAATGGCGCCAACTTGTGCTGTGGGCTTGCCTGGTCCGTAGATCGCTTCAGGGAAACGCTGGCGAATGACGCGGTGGTGGTCGATGAGGGCCTCTCCGGCCTCCGAGAAGGGAAGGTGAATCAGGGTCTCAAGGGCGAGTTCAGGCGTTAGTGACCCTTGGGCCACCTGCTCTAGCAGTGCTTCGATCCCTGAGCGCTCCATCTCTTCTGTAACCTGCCTTGGTATGGATTTAGTTATTTCTCGTGTCGCATTCTTCGGGCCGACTGGTACCTTCACTGAAGAGGCCCTGTTGACGCAGCCCGATTTAGCGGCCGCGACCTTAATCGCTTACCCGACGATAACCGAGGTCCTCGATGCTGTCGCTCGTCGCGACGTTGACGCGGGTTTTGTCCCCATTGAAAACGGTATTGAGGGCACGGTTAATGAGACTATCGATCGGCTCATCTTTAATTTTGACCTCGTGATTGAGCGCCAAGTTGTCCTCGATGTCCATCTTCAGCTTGCCGCTCGCCCTGGTACGTCTCTCGGGGACATTACCAAGATCTACTCGCACCCCCATGCCTTGGCTCAGTGTCGCGCGTTCTACGAGCTGTCGCTCGGCGACGTAGCGCTGGTAACGAGTCCCTCAACGGCGGATGCTGCGCGATACATAGGCGAGTCTGGCCAAGCTGGTGAAGCCGCTATCTCAACCGCACTAGCGGCCAATATTTACGGTCTCGATGTGATTGCTCGAGACATTGAGGATCACGACCAGAATCAGACTCGCTTTCTCTGCGTGAGAAGTGAACAGGTGGCCGTTCCCACCGGTCATGATCACACGTCGATTGTCTGCTTCCAAGATGCTGACCGACCCGGATCGCTCTACGCCATCTTGGGCCAGTTCGCTGAACGAGGCATCAACTTGACCAATGTTCAGTCACGTCCTACAAAACAAGGTCTGGGTAGTTACTGCTTCATTATCGATTTTGAAGGTCATCGCAGCGATCCCGTGGTTGCCGATTGCTTAGCGGCACTAGGAGAACATCTCGCCTCCATCAAATTCCTTGGGAGCTATCGGGTAGCCGGTATTGCCTAAGCGGCCGAATGGGTCTCATCCAAAGATCACAACCGAGGATGCCAAGATCGAGATATGTTCGCTTCCCCTAGAATTGAGTGATGAAGCACCCCAATGAGAGTTCTCAGCAACACCTTCCGCATGTCGTCATTGTTGGAGGCGGATTTGGCGGACTCAAGGTTGCGCAAGGTTTAGCAAACCAAAAAGTGCTGGTTACCGTGGTCGATCAGCACAACTTTCATACCTTCTTACCGCTGTTGTACCAGGTTGCAACCGCTGGCCTTGAGCCCGCTGACGTAGCGTATCCAATTCGAACGATTTTTCGTAAAGCCTCGAATATCTCGTTTCGTCATGGTCGTGTCAAAACTATTGATTGGGAGAAGCGCGAGATCATTCTGGGGGACGGGAATGGTATTACCTATGATCACCTTGTCCTTGCTACCGGAGCATCAGCTGAATTCTTCGGTATCGCTGGCGCCGCCCACCACGCGCTACCTCTCTACACCCTCGCTGATGCTCGACATTTGCGTAATCGCTTACTGCTGACCCTGGAACAGCGAGAAGCGGCTGGGTCTACCGAACGTCACAGCGTCTCCTTTGTTGTGGTTGGCGGCGGCCCGACCGGGGTAGAAACCGCAGGCGCCATTATGGAACTCCTCGAGATATGCGTACGAAGAGACAGGCTTCGTATTGATCTCGCATCCTCCGAGGTGGTCGTGGTCGACTTGATGGATCGCTTACTCACGCCCTTCCCTCCAACGGCGAGCGTGTATGCCGAAAAGATTCTTGCTAAGCGTGGGATCTCCACCAAACTCGGCGTATCGGTAGTGCGGGTCTCCCCCACGGGCGTGACCTTGAGCGATGGATCTACTATCAGCGCTGACGCCGTTATCTGGGCTGCGGGGGTGAGTGGTACGGGTACCGTTGCCGATCAACTACCCATGGAGGCTCGAACTGCTCGGCGAATCAAGGTTGAGCATGATCTATCGGTCCCTGGCTTTTTTGGTATCTGGGCCGTTGGTGACGCTGCTGCTGTTTTATCGAAACCCGATAGTGAGCAGTTCTGCCCGCAGCTTGCCCCGGTGGCTATTCAGACCGGGAAGCACTGCGCGAGACAAATCCTTGCCACCGTGAATGGTAAAGAAACCAAGCCGTTCAAGTATCGCAATAAAGGCATCATGGCGACTATTGGCCGACACGCGGCTATTGCACAATTACCTCGCGGTCCCGTCGTGAAGGGAACAGCGGGTTGGTTGGCCTGGCTGGGCCTACACCTGGCGTATCTGGTTGGCTTCCGCAACCGAGTACGCGTCTTAATGAACTGGACGTGGCGATACCTTGACTGGCCATCGGGACCGCGACTTATCGTCGCGGATGCAGAGACTGCGGGAGATAAGGGTCCTTACGAAGACGTCGTGATCTGATCATCAAGCGCTGAGCGTAGGCACTCAAACGGGTGCCTGACTCGTTGCCCGTAGCTTGTGGCGGGGCAAATACAAAAGTCCTGAGCCTCAGGAGCGCTCGGGGGCTATGAACTGCGAAATTGGCTTTTCAGAGTGACGTCGCGATTTTTCTAGACTCAGGATGAAAAGTATTTGGCGTTTGGTGGAGTTCTGAGTTGGTTTGGGACGATGCGGTGGCAAGGGAGCCGATTGACGTGCCCCGGCCGGGCTGGTACCCAACACGGGCGGGTGACGCCACCCCACATCGTTGCGGGTCGGACCTTGTTCGACAGGTACCGGTCGGCGGTCCCGAGCCCGGCTGAGGACTGTGTGACTTCAGCGCCGAAGCTCGCATGGAGGCCGCGCGTGCGAACGCCGCGCCAGTCGCTCTGCTCAACGGCGATGGCGTGGTCGACATCATGCTCGAACACGAGATCGGGGTGACCTCGGGGACCCTGGAGATCTACGAGATCTCAGTCTCGGCAACGGACCATTGGACTGAGCAGACTTGCCCTGCCCCGTCTCTTCGGCCGCAATGAATGTTGCTAATCGGTGGGCCCGAATTGTGCTGGGCCCCCGTGGCGGAGGGAGAGGGATTCGAACCCTCGGTGGCTTTCACCACGCTGGTTTTCAAGACCAGTGCATTCGTCCGCTCTGCCATCCCTCCGTGGACGCAACCAATCTAGTGCTGCTTATGACAGTACCGGGTTAAGCGTTTTTGGCCTTCGAACGCATACGACCACGGGTCTGCTGATCCAAGACGACCTTACGCAGTCGCACAAAGTTAGGCGTTATTTCTACGCATTCGTCTTCGGCGATGTATTCGAGGGCTTGTTCCAAGGTGAGCAAGATGGGCGGGGTGAGTCGCTCGAAGTTGTCAGCTGATGAAGCACGCATGTTCGTCAGCTTCTTTTCCTTGGTTGGGTTGACGTCCATTTCCTCATTACGAGCGTTTTCGCCGACGATCATGCCTTCGTAGACTTCAGTGGTCGGCGCTACGAACATCTGGCCACGCTCTTGAAGACCTTCGAGGGCGTGACTTGTGACGACACCGCGTCGGTCCGCAACCATGACGCCGTTGCGACGAGTTTTTAGTTCGCCAGCCCAGGGGGCCCAACCATCAAAGACGTGATGCAAAATTCCAGTTCCACGAGTTTCGGTAAGGAACTCGGTTCGGAAACCCACGAGGCCCCGAGCGGGTACGCGGTAGTCGAAACGAACCCAACCGGTTCCATGGTTCACCATCTCAATCATGGTGCCCTTACGGAGGGCGAGGAGTTGGGTGACCACGCCAAGGTAGTCTTCGGGTACGTCGATAGCGACTCGTTCGATGGGCTCGTGCTTTTTCCCGTCAACCTCGCGGGTAACTACTACGGGCTTACCAACGGTGAGTTCAAAACCTTCACGACGCATCTGTTCTATGAGGACGGCTAACTGCAGTTCTCCACGACCAAAGACTTCAAAGGCGTCCGGTCGTTCCGTTGGGGCAACCTTGATGCTGACGTTACCGACTAACTCTTGATCGAGTCTGTCCTTCAACATACGAGCGGTGAGCTTGCTTCCATCTTGGCCAGCAACGGGTGAGGTATTGATACCAATGGTGATGGAGAGGTTGGGCTCATCAACGGTGATGACGTCGAGGGGTCGAGGATCATCGAGATCAGCCAGCGTTTCCCCAATCGTAATGTCTTCGAATCCGGCAACGGCAACGATTTCACCTGGACCAGCCTGATCAATAGACGCCCGATCAAGCGCCTTCGTTTGTAGGAGCTCGGTGACCTTACCCTTGGCAATCGTGCCATCGACCCGGCACCAGCTCACCTGTTGGCCCTTCTTGATGGAGCCTGAAACGATGCGACAAATGGCTAGTCGGCCCATGTAGGGCGATGCGTCAAGGTTGCACACCAGGGCTTGGAGCGGGATGGCCTCGTCATAGAGGGGGGCGGGAATCGTTGTCAAGATAGTGTCGAAGAGCGGCTGGAGATCGGTACCGACCTCGTCGCGAACCGTCGAGGCCCATCCGTCGCGGGCGCAGGCGTAGAGAATGGGGAAGTCAATCTGATCCTCGTCCGCGTCAACGTCGAGGAAGAGTTCTTCAACTTCATTAATGACTTCGTCGATGCGAGCATCGGGACGGTCGACTTTATTAACCACAACGATGACCGGGAGACGAAGCGCTAGAGCCTTGCGAAGTACGAAACGAGTCTGGGGGAGTGGACCCTCGGATGCATCTACTAAGAGGACAACGCCGTCAACCATAGCGAGACCTCGCTCCACCTCACCACCGAAGTCGGCGTGGCCTGGGGTATCGATAATGTTGATGGTGACATCATCACGAACTACCGCGGTGTGCTTGGCGAGAATAGTGATGCCCTTTTCGCGCTCGAGGTCGCCGGAGTCCATAACGCGATCAGCAACGTCTTCGTTGGCGCGAAAGGCGCCAGACTGCCAGAGCATGGCGTCCACGAGGGTGGTCTTGCCATGGTCAACGTGGGCGATGATGGCGAGGTTTCTGATATCGGAGCGAGTTTGCATAGAACGTCCAAGGCTACTCGCCAGGATCACGCTTCCTCCTATGCGGCCTCCGCCCTCGAAATACGGTGATTCAGCGCCTCGACACAGGATAAGACCTCGCGTGCGGCTTGCTTGATAATCGCTGGGGTCACCGGCAAGACCAAAGCCCGGCCGCTGGCGCCCCAGAGGCCAACAATTCGAGCGGGAAGGGGTTGGTCGGGACGACATAAGGCTGCGCTGAGAGCCACAATCCCAAGATCTCGAGCTGCCCAAAGCCCTAAGGTCCCGGTTCTCAGGGCCAAGATGGAACGTTGACCGGGCACGAGGGCGCTGACAACGTCGAGATCGCGGCGACCTCGTAGAGAGATCCACGGAGCGCCGGGGACTGCCCATTGTGGATCATTGACGCTGGGATCGATAGTGCCGTCGAGGAGTCCAAGGTCGACGCTGGCTATTACCTCAGAGGCGTAGGTCAGCGCTTCGGCCGTCACGGCAACGCGAAGACTCTCAGGAGCTTCGTAGAGCCATCGCGCCAGCGAGCCACTTCGGAGCTCTTGTCGAGACTCGGCTTGATTCAGGAGCCTGCTGATCTCGCCGCGTACCGCGCTCAGTGGCTCAGGCGATACCCCCGAGAGCACGAGTTGTGCTGCGGGGCCACCAATGATGCGCCTTGTAGCTCGAGGAGTCCAATGAAAGGGACCATCAGTTCTCAGGGCTGAACCATTGAGCACCTTGGTAATCACGTATCCATCAAGTCGGATGAATCCGAGTGATCGTGCTGGTGCTACGCCAGCGACTCGCGTGGCAAGTGCTCGACGCAGGCCCGGGTCGAGATGAGCGACGCTGTGACTAGCGCCACTGAGCACGCGGCTTATCGCGCTCGGTGATGCGGCAATAACGAGGGGCCGCTCAGCCATGAAGCGCCGCCTTGATCCCGGCAACGCAAAGATGAACACCTTCAACGAGATCAGCTTCTTGGACCTCAAGGAGCGCTAGGGACCCCGTTGCGCTTGAAAGCGATGCAACTGCAAAGGGCTGTACTCCTGAGCGAAGCGTCTCGAGAAGTGCACGGATGCGAAGCTCATTGGTGATGTGGTCGTCGTGCGTAGTGGTGGTGATGTCGAGGAGAGCCACTGACGCGATTTCCTTGGGAGGTGGACCAAACATGACGTCAGTCATGGCGGTCAGCGAAACTTGCTCACCGTGAAGTGCCAATGAGGTGCGCAGGTGAAAACGAGGAAGCCATGCGCCTGGAACGCTACGAAGCTGCTGAGCGAGCACCTCGTCATGGGCAGCGACTTCGGCAGCGAGCAGCGAGAAACGCTCGGGTTCAAGGTTATGGATTTCGTAGGTGAGTGGCGTTTGCGTGACATCCGATTCCAAGACGCTGAGGGCATCGTCCATGGGATGGGTAATGGTGGCCCCGAGAAGTCGTTGGGTACACAGCGCCATGACGAGTGCACTACGAGCAAGGCTCAGAGTACTGCTGGGGCCTTGCCCATGGGTCAGAGTCCAAGGGGACCGCGAGATTCGAGTGATTGTGTCATTGCCAAATAGGGCGAAGTATTCGTCGTTAAGCCATGCCCGCAAGCCTCCACACAAGGCTCGATCAACGTGTGGCCGACGGTGTCCTTTACCACGGAGGAGGGTAACGGCATCGATGGTGGTCGCGATTGACATGGCCGTATCCTGCCAAAGTGCTGTGACAGTGTTAGAGGAGCGGTATCGCCCACCGGGTTGACTCGGTCATTGAGAATAGGACGCGAGATCGACGCAAGGATAAGAAGGAGACTGATTCGTGGCTTTCTACATCGTCTTTGGACTGTTTGTAGTGGCGTTTCTCTTCCTCGCCTTTTGGGTTATCCGTTGGGCGATCAGAAGAGATATGGCGGGCCGGTCTGCTTGGTTGTCACGAGACGACGAAGACGACCAGTCGCCGGGGCAAGGCTAAGAGCGCGCCCTAGCCCTCTTCGAGTATCTCGGGAGGAGTTTCGAGGGCCGCAACGCGTGTTTCGAGATCTTTGAGATGACGATCGAGGTCTCCGATTGCTCGGTCCAAGGTGGTGAGCCGGCTGGTAAGGGCCGCTTCAATGTGATCATCGACCTGTTCATCGATGTGGCTCGATACCTTGGCATCGAGTTGCTCGATAACGGGCGTCACGAGTTGTCGAAGCAGCCCCTTGATATCACTAAGGCCCGATGAAGGATCCTGTGTTTCTTTGTCTTGCTCCATAGAATCGAACGTTACAAGACCTGGAGCCTAGAAGCCTGCGCAGCGCGTTCCGGGGTCAAACTGGATGGTGTTGGATCGATAACCCCAAGCAGCGATGGCATTGGCATTACGTACGGCTGGATTGTGATTTGGTCGTCCCTTTAGTGTGGTTCCGCATTCGGCACTCCAGGGGACTCCGGCAAAGAAGGCGCTTACCCCGATGATGTTCGAGCCACTAATTCCGGTCAGACGCTGCGGATTTGCGATGGCCTTTCCGGTCCAACCAAAGGCCACCGCGATAAAGGCAGGCTGGTTTATGGCCTTCAAATTGAAGTGGATGTACTCGTACTGTGTTGCGTAGAACGCAGGGAGCAATGATGCACTGATTGACTTGAGTCCTGCAGACCAACCGCTCATCATGGCGGCCCAGCCAGCGGCGTTCGTTGCGTCAAGACCGGAGTGATTATCGGGGTAGCCCTCGGGGTCCAAGATCACGTAGTTGGGTTTACGATTTATGCCATAGCTCATGATTTTGGCGCCGACCGACCGTCCAGCGGTGTATCCAATGGCATGGAAGGCCTTGGTGGTCCCAGCGAGCGGCTGGCAACCGCCGTTAGCCCAACGTGATGGACCAGAGACGGTCCAGAACGAGTACCAAGGTTGCTTTGCTGAAGCAAGGACAGCGCCTACGTTTTTGTCAGTGTTCGAGGAAGTGTCAACGTACTGACCTCCACAGGTGCCTAAGCCTCCGGTTACGCCTACGCCGGTCCAGCCGTCACCGAGCGCTGCTGTGGCATTGTCAGACGCATAGGCGTATACCGCAACATCAGAGGGTACGAGAGAGAGAATGCCTTTGACGCTATTCCATACCGCTTGGCCCCACGGTGTGACAACATCAATCACGCCGGTGTTTTCCATCACGATAGCGCTCGCTAGCGATCCTGAGGTAAGCGTAACGAACGCGTTAACCGATGCGTTTTCTTGAAGCGCCATCGTATGGTTGGTCATCATCGTTAAGGCGCTCACGCCCTTGTTTGCGGTATTGGCATCCCAAAGAACAGCATTGTCTGATCGGCGGATCACTTGGAGATCGCCCGTCGTTGTCAGCGTGGCAACGTAATTACCGTTAGCTGAAGCTAGCGAGTTGCCCGGGAGCAAACTTTGCCCCACTTGTAATCGGTCCGCAGATTGGCCTGTGCCTCCTACAAGGTTGGACCACAAGACGAGGGAGCCCAGTGACGTTACCGTCAACAGGCCTCGGTTATTGATGTTGAGAACGTTGCCTGCGCCAACCGTTCCCGTGGTCCATACCTGTGCGTTAATGCTGTCGGAGAGAATCAGGTTTCCTCCCGCCGTCATGGCGAGGAGGGGGTTTGTTGCGATGGGGAGCGAAATCGTCGTCGTTGTCACATGAGCGGTTGTCGTCGTATGCGTCGTCGTTGTCACATGAGCGGTTGTCGTCGTATGCGTCGTCGTTGTCACATGAGTGGTTGTCGTCGTCGCAGTGTTGGTGGTCCAGATCAACGCGCCGGTATTAGTTGTTACTTGAATCGCGCCGTTTGCGGTGACGAGGGTGAAGTACCCTCCATTTTGCGAGACTAAGAATTGACCGGGGCGCAGTGATTCACCTGGCCCTAACTGATCAGCCCGAAGTGAATTCAGTGTGCTGTTTGAGCGCCACAGAATAAGCCCACCAAGGGAGACCACTTCGAGAACACCATCGTTCGAGAGACTCAAGGAATTTCCTGTACCGACGGTTTTGGTGTGCCAGGTGGTCCCGGCGCCCGCGATATCGCCAGTCGAAGAAACGACAATCTGAGTAATGGCATTGGTAAAGGTTTTAGGTAATGCTTCCCACGTCACTTTGCCAGTAGTCGTGGTAACGGCAAATTGCCCATTACCCAACAGCGTTGCGTGGTAGGCGTCGTTCAGTGAGCTGAGACCTTGGTTGAGGCTGAGCGTTTGAGACGCAAATAGTTGGTTAGCCCGCGAGGCGCTGAGACCACTTTGAGACGTCCACAAGACGAGGTTCCCTGCCGAGACTACGGTGAGCACCCCGTTGGCGTCCAGCGAAACGGTGTTTCCGGCTCCTGAACTAGCAGCGGCCCAGCTGCCGCCGTTGGCAATGAGATTTCCCGCAGGACTGTCTTCAATCGTGGTGGTCGATCCATAGGTGCTTGGTGCCAACGTGGCAGTCGACCATTTGATGATCCCGGCCGCAGTGGCCACGGTGAAGGCGCCGTCCCACCCTAAGCTGGCTCGGTACTGTCCATTGGCTGAGATGATCCCTTGTCCACGCCCCAATTGCTCGCCGGGGCTAAGGGTCATGGCGGACACTCCCGTGAGGCCTGAGGTGGCTGTCCAGAGCACGAGCCCAGCAGCGGAGACGATTTCGAGCGCACCGTTGTTGGTGAGGACTAGGACATTACCGATTCCGGGTGTGTGGATAACGACGTGGGAGCCGCGGATAGAGATGTCACCTTGATTAGTCATGGCAACCCGTGTTTCAATGCCGGCAAGTTTCGGGATGGCAGTAGCAAGACTCCAGGTCGTTCGACCTTTGGCGTTCTCAACTTTTAGACTTCCCGCCTGAAGGAAAGCGCGAAATTTTTTATTCGGCGAGGTCAATCGTTTCGTCGTACATCCCGAGGGACAGAGCGTCTGGGTCGAGGTAAGCGTTGACGCAGTAGTCATCGCCGGCGTTGGACGAACAGCCAACACGGGGAACGAGGGAATCACGACTTTGGTCTTCGAAATTTTGGCGGTCGTTGTTGGCGAAGATCCCGCGAAGGAACTAGGCACCACGTTGGTTAAGCACAGCGACGCCACGCAAGCCGCGCTGAGGGCTACGAGGATGCGTGTTCGGTGGAAGGAAGCCATGGTGTTTTGTAACTCATTCGTCTCCGCGACGCACAGGCGCCTCTCTCGAGTATTGCTACCCGGTTGAGTCTCCACTGCCCACCCTCAGCCTAGCGATCAGGGCTCTGGTCAGGGTGTCACCGGCTCAATAAAGTCCTTTTCCTGTCTTCGGGCCGCTGCTAGCCTTAGTTTTGGCGGAGGAAGCGATGAGTTGTTTGGAGACAGCTCATCAACGTAGGTAACCCAAACATGCTGCACCCACCCCTCCCCTCTCGACGCGTTATCACGCTGCTACTAGCCCTCGTGCTGGGGGCATCCACGCTGATGATTCCCGTGGCTATTGGGGCGACGACGCCAAGCAGTAGCTCAACGACAACAACGAGCTCGATAGTAACGACGACGACAATACCCGCTGCTGCCATCTTGGCTCCTGGCCAAACCTTGCTCCCTGGCCAAGAACTCCTCAACAGCGCTGGCGTGGCCTTCGCGCAACTGACCATGAAGGGTGACTTCATACTTCACAACGGGACTTCCATACCCTGGCATTCCAAAACGAAGAAGGGTGCGGTATCGATCACGATGCAGCGAGACGGAAATCTAGTTATGCGTAATGCGAAGGGCAAAGCCCTGTGGAGCACCAAGACGTCGGGTGGTGGTAATCGCCTTCAACTCGATGCGCTTGGCAATCTCGATATTGTCTCGTCCGGGCAACTCTTACTGTGGCGTAACGGTGCGGTCACTACTAATACGGTAAGTAATCTCGGGTCAGGCCAAGCGCTCAAGGCTGGGCAATACCTCGTGAGCCTCGATGGAACGCAGCGAGCAGCATTGTCATCAACGGGAGCGTTTTTTGATTCACCAACAGCGAGTACGGGGAGTGTTGGTTGGGTGACTCCGAATGCTGGTGGTACCGAGCTCTATATGAACCCCAACGGTAACTTGGAATTAAAAGATGCGGCCAATCACGTCTTGTGGTCAACCTTGACGTCTCGGTATCGGGGTGCACAATTACAGCTACTTAACTCAGGTGTATTGCAGGTAGTCACTCCGAACAATGTGGCCGTATGGCACGTGTCTCAGAGTGTGGCTCCCGTAACGTCAAGTGCGCTAGGGAGCAAAATCATCGCGATTGCAGAATCCTATGATCAATACGCTAAGCATCCTGTGGCCGAAAGGCCGATGGGCTCGGAGTGCAATCCCTTCACGAAGTTGCTTGGCTGGGGTACTCCCACCTATCGAATTGGATCTACATCGTTCGCGTGTCCCTCAGGAACGCGTTCCGAAAGTTGGTGCTCGGATTTTGGAACCTACCTCTGGAGAAAGGCTGGGGTGGTTTCTACCGGACTGACTGCTTGGAGTTATAGTTTCGTTGAGTATGGGCTCTTACACAACACGTTCAAACTGGGATCTCTCAATCACCCGCAAGTTGGCGATGCCATGGTCTTTGGGTCGTACAACACCAGAGATCCTTACGCAGGCTACGGAGCACATGTTGGCTTTGTCGCGGCCGTGAAGGGTCAGCAAATTGCAATGGTGTCAGGGAACTGGAACGAAGCAGTTGTTTTGACAGGATTTTTTAATCCCAGCAGTTTCGATAACGGGCAGGGATACCCGATTATCGGCTACATCTCACCATTCGTGTCATCGACGGCCACCTCAACGACGAGTACCTCTACAACGCTGCCGGCTACCACCACCACGACGTACCGAACGCCCTAGCTACCTAGGTCGGATTTAGATCAGCGTGGCGACGTGAAATATCCGAGCACTCTCTACAAATATGTTCGGGAACCATTCCGGTCCTAATGCCTAGATTAAATAGTTTGCAGCCAAGGCAGTAGCCGAAAAATCCCTCGAGCGAAGCGGCGACGACGAGTACCGCTATCGAGATGCGAGCGGCCCCATGGAGATTCCCGAGCGCCAGGCCAAGTCCAACTCCCGAAACCAAGAGCCCAATCGTTTGGGCGAATCGTTTGGGTGGTCCTGGTACGAGGCGCGCTTCGCCCAGTCTTGGAGCGATTACTCGTGTGGCCAGTTGCCCAAGGGGACTAAAGCGCGGTCCAGCGGCCACTCGAGCCAAGAATCCAAAAGCCAAGATAAAGAGGAGAGGGGTCCACGACGTGACGAGGTAGATCACACCGAGTGCCACCACGCCAATGGCCACGCATCGGGCAGCCTTTTCGTTGACAGGGTTTGGAAAGGAAAACACACGTGCCATCTCACGAATGTATCGGAATTTATGAGGGCGTCGGGATGACCGTGGGAGTCGAACTTCTTGCCTTACGATAGGGGCCTAGCAGTGCGTCCTCGCGGCGAGGCTGTGTTCCACCATTTTGTTTAGTAATGCAACTACCGTGACAAGCGTGAGGACGACACTCCGACCGATGATTGAGCCTGAGAACCCACCCACCGATCTCATGCGTGCTGCTGGTGGTGTCCCCTATCGTCGCAATGACGCGGGCATCGAACTTGCGGTCATCCATCGACCACACCGTGAAGACTGGAGTTTCCCCAAAGGAAAACTGGATCCAGGCGAGACCTTTGAGCAGTGTGCGGTGCGTGAAGTGTTTGAAGAGACTGGCTTCGAAGTGAAGTTAGATCACTTTGTCGGAACTACGGAGTACGTTCACCGAAAAGGTCGACCGAAGATCGTTGCCTACTGGTTGGTCTCGGTGATCGGTGGAGAATTCGTTGTTAATGAAGAAGCCGATGAAGTTCGATGGGTCAGTATTGACGAAGCACGCAGCCTGGTCACCTATGACCGCGATCGAGAACTTCTTGATCTCGTCGAGGCCCAAGAAGCTATTGCTGGCGCTGCTTAGTTAAAAACGCAGGTCCTGTTTCCAAACACCATGACTCGGTGTTCTAGGTGAAGTCGTAGCGCAGCAGCAAGCACGCTTCGTTCCACATCGGCTCCTCGACGGGCTAGGTCACGGGTGCTGTCTCGATGTGTGACCGCGGTGATGTCTTGGCAAATAATGGGACCCTCATCGAGGCCCGCCGTCACGTAGTGGGCGGTCGCACCAATGAGCTTGACACCTCGCTCATGAGCTCGCTTGTATGGACCGGCCCCTGCGAAAGCAGGTAAGAAGGAGTGATGGATATTAATCATCTTGCCTTCCCAAGCCTCAGTAATCTCGGCTGGCAGAATTCTCATGTAGCGGGCTAAGACAACGAGGTCTGGATTCAGTTCACCAAGCGTGGCAGCGATGCGTGCTTCTTGGTCACGCCGGTCTTGGCCTACCGGGAGATGGACGAAGGGGATGCGGAACTGTTCGGCCAAGCTTTGTCCATCGAGTTGATCGGAGACGATAGCGACAACTTCGCACCCCATTTCCCCGACGGCAATACGTGCCAAGAGATCGCTGAGGCAGTGCAGCGTGGTCGAACATGCGATAACGATTCGAGGGATTTCTGTACCCTCGAAGAGCTCAATGGACCAGCCGTGCTGAGTGCTGAGCGAGCTCAGGTGTTCGCGTAGGGATGCCAAACTAACCGTGGGATCTACTTCGAGTCGACAGGCGAATTCACCTTGCTCAGAGTGCTGGCCAAGGTCTGAAATATTCCCCCCGGCTTGAAATACGGCTTTGGCGAGCTCAGCAACAATGCCGGGCGCATCGGGTGCGCGAAGGGTAACGATGTAGGGATGGTCGGCCATTAGATATCAATCCAATCTTGGCTAGCACGGGGCATGAATTGCGCTTTGTTTGCAGAACGCTTTACCCTCACCATGCCTTCGTCGGGCAGTGGCGTCCAGGCACTACCAACCAGGCCCGTTGAGGCAATCTGAAAAGTCTCGCCGACGTAACGAGTAGAGAGTACGTAGTAGTTCTCATCGTGACCGGGGGGAAGATGTTCGGCTCCGCCAGCGCGCTCAGCGAGCAGGTCTGAAGGAACGCGGGCTCCTTCCCAGGCGTAGGCGCAAAGAAATTCATCCTTCGAGAGCACCATGGCGTTCATTCCTGCGACGCCGCAGGTTTGCCTAATGATGGTGAGGGCGTCAGCGAGACCAGCTTCGAGCGAGCCGAGGTGGTGGGCTCGCTCCAGGACAAGCGCGAAGTAACGCTTGGAATCTGTATCAAGGCCCTCGCTGCCAAGCTCCGTTGTCGTAAGGAAGGCGTCGAGTCGTTCAGAGTGACGAATAAACCCGTTATGCGCAAAGGCGATACCTTCGAAGAAAAAAGGATGGGCGTTTGCTTCGAGAACGGGGAAGCCTAGTGATGCCCAGCGAGTGTGTACGAGATGAGCATCGGAAACGGTACTGGCCGCGATGGTATCGAAGTCAGGATCATCGGCCGCACTGTATGCACTGCGGTAACGAGCGACCTCGCCATATTCATCGCGCCACGCAACACCCCAACCGTCTCCGTGGAGCCTTCCTAATTCTCGAAACTGAGCCAGCTGATCGTCGCCGACATCGTTGAGGCGCTGTGGCGACGCACTGAGCGAGGCCAGGAGACGACACATCGTTAGGAATCCTTTGACTCAGCAGCGTCAGAATCATCGAGGAGGAACGAGCGAGCGACAAAACCAACAATGGTGGCGACGATGCCAATAATGATGAACATGATGCCCGTTAAGACCAACTCGTTACCAACGGAACAGTGCGTTGATGCTGTTTTGCCATGGCACGCGGAGAAGGTTGGGTATGAGGGAAGGAGGAGCGCGATACCAAGGACGAAGAGAATAAAGCCCACAATTCGGGTGATTCGAAGGGCACGTGGTGCTGAGCTCATACATCCATCTTAGGTTCAAAGACCTTCATCCAACGCTTCGATACAGCACCGTGCTTTGCTTTTAGGCGATGGAAGCCTCACTACAACCCGGAGAACGGCGCGCATTGCCGACTCGGCTGAGCCCTAGTCGAGCGAGCGATTTCAAGCGTTGCCCCAAGTTGTTTGAGTACAAGACCATCTTGGGGCTCTCCACCCCCAATACGGTGGCAACCGCTCGGGGCACACTCTTCCACCTTGTCTTTGAGCACCTCTTTGACTTCCCCCGGGCTGAGCGCACCCGGGAGAACGCACGGAGTTTGGTGAGTCCTGGCTGGGAGTTACTGACGCACCCCGATAAGGCCGATGATGAAGTTAGCGACCCGATGGAGCGTCGACTCAGAGATACTTCCGGGCTTTGGATTGAGCTACTCGAAGCAGATACCTGGGACTTATCGTCGAAGTTGGAACGGGCAGCCGATTACCGGCTCTTGGCTCCCAGCGGATCTCAAGAAGAAGCGAACATCATCAGCCAAGTTGAGCAGCTCGTTGATAACTACTTTGAAAAAGATATCGAACATGTTCAAGACTTCGACCCTCATGGCCGTGAGGTGCACGTCCAAGCCCAGCTGGGTGACCTCACGGTGCATGGCTACATCGACCGGCTTGACGTTCATCAAACGCAATCAGGCGAAGAACACTGGTTCATTAGTGACTATAAGACAGGTAAGCCACCTCAAGCACAGTATGCAAGCGAATCATTCTTTGGCATGCGGGTCTATGCACTGCTACTCGAAGAAGAGCGTGGTATTCGTCCCCACAAGCTTCGGCTCGTCTACCCAAGTGCTGATCGAGTCACTGGTATTGTCACTGAAGTAGTCGACGAAGCGCTCCAGATTCGGACCAAGAGTCAGGTTTTACAAATTTGGGAAGAGATCAAGACCTGTGATACGCAGGAGCATTGGCCGACCAAGAAGGCCAAGCTCTGCAATTGGTGCCACTTTCAAGAACAGTGCCCGGCATTTGCTTAGAGATGTAGGACATGACCTACCGGGGGTAGTTGAATATCGTTGTTAGCAATAGCCATCATTGCCGACCTCGAAGCACTTCGGCTCTGTGCCTCACCGTCATGGCGGCGCATGATGTCAGAGCTAATCCTTCTTGGCGTAGCGCTGGGACGTGGCGGCTCACGAACAATGGTGACACGTCAAGGGCAAGAGAATTGGTCGGGTCG
>CAIQWC010000023.1 GCA_903875425.1 uncultured Actinomycetes bacterium
ATCCAGGACTCGGTGTCGTCTCGCTCTCGAAAGAAGACGACGTCGAATAGCTTCGAGTTCACTAGTTGGTGGACCGACGCTGCGAATAAGCGAATTCCTGATCTCCGAGGATTCACGAGCACCTTCTTCGCCAAACACACGCTGCTCAATGTCCTCACCCGCTACTGCGTCTTTGATGTCGATCGCAAGCTTCTGGTCATGCGGCCCTACCAAATCGTCGCCACCGAGCAGATTCTCCAGCGGATCGCCACGTCCACGAACCACAGACAGCTCGGCACGACGGCTGCCGGTGGCTACATCTGGCACACAACGGGATCGGGCAAGACACTCACCAGTTTCAAGACGGCGCAGTTGGCCTCGAAGCTCGAAGGTCTTGACAAGGTCCTGTTCGTCGTCGATCGCAAGGACCTCGACTATCAAACCATGCGGGAATACGAGCGCTTCGAGAAGGGGGCCGCGAACTCGAACGTGTCAACGGCCGTGCTGAAGCAGCAATTGGAGGATCCCTCCGCCACGATCATCATCACGACGATCCAGAAGTTGGCCCGTTTCGTCGCGCAGAACCCCAAGCACCCCGTCTACGACCAGCACGTGGTGGTCATCTTTGACGAGTGTCACCGTTCCCAATTCGGCGACATGCACGTCGAGATCACGAGGGCCTTCAAGCGCTACCACCTCTTCGGTTTCACCGGCACGCCCATTTTTGCTGACAACGCGGGAACTAGCGGAAACGTGCAGCTGCGCACCACAGCCCAGGCCTTCGGTGACCGACTGCACCACTACACGATCGTCGACGCCATCAATGACAAGAATGTGTTGCCGTTCCGGGTGGACTACGTCGACACGATCAAGACGAAGGGTGCCATCAAGGACAAGACGGTCCCGGCGATCGATCGAGAACGAGCCCTCTTGGCACCCGAGCGCATCGCTGGCGTCGTTGATTACCTCCTCGAGCACTTCGACCAGAAGACCCGAAGGGCACAGACCTATCTACTTGACGACAAGCGAGTCTCGGGTTTCAACGCCATCTTCGCCACGGCGTCCATTGACGCGGCCAAGCGTTACTACGCCGCCATCAAAGAGGAACAAACCCGCGGGAAGTCAACCAACCCGAGCTACCGGCCCCTCTCAGTGGCCCTCATCTACAGCTTCGCCGTCAACGAAGACGACACGGCGGGCTTCCTCGGTGAAGAACAGTTCGAGACGAGTGACCTCGACCAGAGCTCGAGAGACTTCCTCGAAGATGCCATCAGGGATTACAACGCGACCTTCGCCACCAACTTCGACACCTCAGCCGATCGATTTCAGAACTACTACAAGGACTTAGCCCTTCGTCTCAAGAATCGTGAGGTCGATCTCGTTGTCGTCGTGAACATGTTCCTCACTGGCTTCGACGCCACGACGCTGAACACCCTGTGGGTGGACAAGAATTTGCGCCAGCATGGTCTCATCCAGGCCTTCTCACGAACTAACCGCATTCTTAACTCGGTCAAGACCTACGGCAACATCGTGTCGTTCCGCAATCTCGAAGACGAGATGAACGAAGCACTCGCCCTATTCGGGAACAAGGAAGCCAAGGGCATCGTGCTCCTCAAGCCCTACGCCGAGTACTTCAGCCAGTATGAAGCCAAGGTCGCAGAACTCCTGAGCGAGTTCCCTGCCAACACGATCTCGAGCATCGTCGGAGAAGAGCGCCAGAAGCAGTTCATCATGCTCTTCGGGTCGCTGCTTCGACTCCTCAACATCCTCGTCTCCTTTGACGACTTCACAGATCAGCAGATTCTCTCGGACCGAGATCTCCAGGACTACCGCTCCGCCTACCTCGACCTCTACGCCGACTTCCGCCAGCAGGCTCAAGCGGACAAGGAATCGATCAATGACGACGTGGTCTTCGAGATCGAACTCGTCAAGCAGGTCGAAGTCAACGTCGACTACATCCTGATGCTCGTGAAGAAGTACATCGAAGACGGTCGCGGCCAAGACCGTGAGATCCGTGCTGAGATCACGAGAGCAATTGACTCGAGTCCGTCGCTGCGCAACAAGAAAGACCTCATTGAGGAGTTCATCGAACAGATCACGCTCGGTAACGACATCGACGAGAATTGGCAGGGTTACATCGTGCAACGGCGTACTCGTGAACTTGAAGAGATCATTGCTGCCGAGAACCTAAATTCTGCGGCAACTTGGCGATTCGTGGAACAGGCTGCCCGCGAAGGTGCCGTCTCCGAAGGAGGCACCGCCATAACTGAGGTGCTTCCTCCGACCTCGCGCTTTGGTGCCGAAGGCGCCTTAACGAAGAAGAAGCAGAGCGTGCTTGATCGCCTCACCGCCTTCGTAGATCGCTACGCCGGATTGGGGGGCTCGTGAGTTCCCAGCGTGGGTCATCGATCAAGATCTTTCTGCCGAAAGGGACAACCGACGGGTTGTGGGTGGTGGACCTGTCCAATTGGACCGGTCGAGCCCTCGTCGCACCGCGTTCGCGAGCTGCCTCCCTGCTCGAACGTGAGGAGTTGTCGGGTCCCGGCGTCTACATCCTCATCGGACCCGCAGACTCAGCAGCGAAGGCCGACCAGATCTACATCGGCGAAGCTGACGTTCTCAGAACGCGCCTGAAACAACATGGTGACAAGGACTTCTGGACGAGGACCATCATCTTCGTCGCGCTCGATGCCAGCTTGAACAAGGCGCGAATCAAGTACTTGGAGTCTCGTCTGGTGTACCTGGCAACCGAGGCTGACCGCTCTGAAGTTGCGAACTCGGCCGCCCCGAAACTCCCTGCACTCTCTGAGTCCGATATGGCTGAGGTCGAAGGATTCTTGGAGGAGATGCTCGTCATCTATCCAGTTCTCGGCGTCAAATCATTCGAGCAAGCTCAAACCTGGGCGGAATCGGGACGCGACACCACCATCTTTCATCTGAAGGGTGCGGAGACTGATGCGAAGGGCGCTGCGGTTGTCGACGGCTTCGTCGTCTTCGGAGGAAGCTTGGGCCGAGCTTCGCACGTGCCGTCAATCCATGAATATGGGATTGCACTGCGCCAGAGCCTGATTGCCGATGGCACGATCGTCGAAGAAGGTGCGCACCTTCGCTTCGTAAAGGACCACATCTTCAGCTCACCCTCGACGGCCGCCATGGTGCTATTCGGACGGACGTCGAATGGTCGCGTGGAATGGAAGACCTCCGCTGGTCAGACCTTGAAGGACAGCCAAGATGGTGCCACCGGATCTTGAGTTGTGACCCCGAGGAGTTCCGTGGAGGTTTCGACACGCCCAGACCAATTAGTCGCCCGAACCGCCCATGGACCGCCCAGCGCACTTGCGGTTGGTGCGGCTATCGACGAAAATCCAAGGGAATACAGGGCTTTGGGGACTGTCGCGATTGACCGAGGTCAGCTTCCCAAGCTGAGAACGCGGGTTCGATTCCCGTCGCCCGCTCTCAGGCCGGTCCCCTTCGGGGGACCGGCTCTTCGCTTGGAACAACGGATTTTGGGTTTCGCCGTCGTTCGCCACTGTTCCACCTCTCAGGACTCGTCAACTCTCGCGGTGAGATCCCTCAGGTCATCAAGCACGCATCACTAAGCGTCGGCCGTCGCTACCTGCTGCGGCTTCCGGTGGGTATTCCCTTTGAGGCAGTTGAGCAACGAGCGCAAACGCTTGCTTCAAGCCTGGCCGCTAAGTCGGTGCGAGTCACCGCAGTCCGCGACAACGCACAACTCTTTGAACTCGCCGTCATCCGAAAAGATGCCTTTCATGATGACAACCTTTCTAAGAATCTTCCTCAAGGTTACTCCTTGTTGGACTGCAAAGGTCGTTAAGGTACCAAGGACTGC
The DNA here is from genome assembly GCA_903875425.1 of uncultured Actinomycetes bacterium. Classification (GTDB taxonomy): domain Bacteria; phylum Actinomycetota; class Acidimicrobiia; order Acidimicrobiales; family RAAP-2; genus CAIQWC01. The sequence goes on from CAIQWC010000023.1 coordinate 3,830, forward strand.
ACGACTGACTCAATGATCCCCTCGGCATTTGCCGAGATCCAACGAAGCCGAAACCCAACGATTCGAATGGACATTGATTTAGATGTTCATCGGCACTGTTCGCCGGCGATACCACGCCAGTGAAACAAACCCTCCACCAATCGCCACGAAGAACAAGGCAGTTTCTCCAGCGATTTGAGCATTAAAGCCGGTAGCGGCCAATACCCCGTGTGGGGTCACCGAGACCGCCACAGAAGGAGACGACGTCCCCGCTGCATTGGTGGCGGTCACCGTCACGCTGTACATCTTGGCGTTCGTGAGTCCCGTGATCACGCAGGTCGTCGCTGACGTCGTCGTGCACGTTGGATCGTTCGCAGCTTCAACGGCTGACGCGGTGTAACTCGTCACTGGGCTGCTTCCTGTGTTCACCGGTGCAGACCACGAAACCGTTGCTTTTCCGTCACCAGCGGTTGCGATGACCGCAGTTGGAGGCTTTGGGATGCCAGCAATGTTGCCACTCGCCACAATTGGCAGGGTTGCACTCAGCGTGGTTGAGTAGGAGTAGCCAAACATCTGACACGCACCTTGTTGGGTACACGTCCCTGAGTACAGCTCACTGCCGTCATCTATTGAGGGACCAGATCCTGCAGGCAGGGCTACAGGTTGTTGGGACCACACGCCGTTTGTCTCAATGCCAAGGAGCGGAAGCTCTCCGGCCCCGTTGTAGTAGCCACCAAGTGCAAGACAGTTATTCGCTGTCGAACAGCTGATGTCGTAGTACTGATTATCAATGTTCGCACTCATGTCTGATGGCGTTGGTGCGACAACATTGGACCACACGCCGTTTGTTTGCACGGCGAGAAGCGGCGTCGTTTTACTTGGTCCGCTTGCGTAACTTCCAACTGCGGTGCAGTTTCCGGCTGACGCACAGTGCACCGCGTTAATGATGCTTCCTGGGGCATCGGCCGGGATGCTGTCAGCCGGTAGGGGCGCTGCGCTCGCTGTCCATGTGCCGCCATTCTGCGTCACCACAGCGGCTGTCTGCCCATCGGTGGTGTCGTAGACGCCTCCGGCAACACACGAACCGCTGCTTGGACATGAGACTCCATAGAGACCTGTATCGGTACCTACAACGGCACCAGACGGCAACGCCGCGGTTTGATTCGACCACACGCCGTTGACTGACGTATCGATCAAGAAGCCGTAGTCTGACGTGCTCGCGTTGTAGTACCAGCCAACTGCTGTGCAATTGCTGGGCGACGTGCAGGTCACACTTTGGAGGACATCTCTGTGGTTATCTTGCGGCCCGGCACCAGCGGGAAGAGGCGTTGGGTCAACTGCAGTCCAGACGCCATTGACTTCATTCACGATGAGGGCCTGTGCCCCGGTGGCGATTTGGTAGTAGCCAGTGGCAGTGCAGTTGTTGTCAGATGGACAGTTCACTGAGTACAACTCATTTTGATTACCTGCGACGATGTCACTTGGCAAGGTGGTTTCTCCCGCGCTCCAGACGCCATTGTTCTCAACAAGAATCAATGGCAGATAGTTCGAACCATCCGATGCCAGGTTGTAAAAGCCAACAGCCACACAGTTTCCAACGGAACTACAGGAAACTTGGTCAAGATAGTCATTGGGACTCGAGGTTGCCGCGTCGCTCGGCATGGGCGGTGTTACCGAAGCCCAGACGCCATTGGTTTCGGTCTCGATCAGCGCGTAGGTGTCACCAGTGGGATCGTAGGCCCCAACGGCTACACAGTTCCCGGCGCTCGCGCAGGAAATTGAGTTCGTCGATTCGTTAATGATATTGGTGAAGTTGCTCGGCACGGGAGGATTCACTGCGGTCCACGATGACGTCGCCCCTGCCGGCCGACTATGAAGCATCCCGATCCCAAGAGTCAAGACCATGGCCAACACGGTGAGAAGAACCACCAGTGAGAACCCTCGCACCTTCTGCTCTGTTGACAACTCCACCATGATTCCTCGTTTTCGTTTTCTCTCTCCAGAATACCGCTGTTTTCTCAGGGCTGCTCAGGAACGCAATCAAGCAACGATGCTTGCATAGACCAGTTGACTGAGTTCCTGACTCAGCGGATAGGTCCCCGATGGCAAGAGTTGGGTGTAAAACGCCACCTCAAGTTCTTCATAAGGGTCAATCCAAAAATCCGTCGATGCGGCACCGCCCCATCCATAGGTACCCGCTGACTGTGGGTTCCACGAGTCCAGTTCGTCGTGTTCTGGCTGCTCACGCACCTGGGCGATGCCTGGCGGATGGAATCCGGGCTGACGGCGTAGGCGTGCTGGACACGCACCGACCCCGCTACTCCCAGCCGGCCATCGTCGTAAACGCATCTTCGACCTTTACCCCAACCGTCACGTTGACGCATCCGCTGAAGAAGTCGAAGGGCTGACGGCGAGAATGCCAGAGGCTTCCCAAGCCTATGAAGTGCGGTCTGATCAATGCCCTAGGCCTAGGCAATCCCTGTCAGCCCTGCCGATATCTCCCACAGTTCCTGTGCAATGCGCGAGTCGTGAGCTTTCTTGGCGGCCGCACCGATCTTTGGATGCCCGCGAAGGTTGAGCAATCCATTTGGTCCTATGTAGGTTCCACCAGCGACATCCATCGATGCGCCATAGAGCGTTGGCAGTGCTCCCATGCGTTCGCTTTGCGCAATAAATCGATTGCCAATTCCGGCAATCGCAGAAAACATCACGCTCCCCGTACTGTGTTGCAAGTTGGTGTCGCTATAGCCAGGATGAACAGCCACCGCTCGAAGCGACGACCCCTGTTCGCGAAAGCGTCGTTCGAGTTCTTCAACGAACAAGAGGTTCGCTAACTTCGACTGCGCATACGCAGACCAACGCCGATAGCGACGGCGCTCCCAGTTCAAGTCATCGAGATCAATATGACCTTGTCGATGCACCTCAGAAGACACCACCACAATACGATCGTCTATCTGAGGGAGTAGCAAGTTGGTAAGGGCAAAGTGTCCAAGGTGGTTGGTACCTATTTGCATTTCGAAGCCGTCGGCAGTGCGCCGCAGGGGAATTGCCATAACACCAGCATTCGCGATGAGTACAGAAATTGGCTCTGTCATTTCTTGTGCAAACGCACGAATCGACGCCAGGTTCGCGAGATCCAGGTGACGAACCCGTACCCCATCACCCAAGGTGGACGCGACGGCTTCGCCTTTAGCGAGGTCACGAACTGCCAGCGTCAACGACGCACCAGCCCGTGCCAAGGCAACAGCCGCACTGCGGCCGATGCCACTGTTGGCTCCCGTAATCAGGATGTGACGACCGTTGAGATTTGGAAGATTTGTCTCGTCCCACTTTTCTTGCACCATAGAGAAAATCTAGAACGTCTCAGCGGGGGTGCGGGTCACAAACGACGAGAGGAATCTCTCGCTGTGCTCGGCGTCGATACGACGCATACGGTCCGTAGTGATCAATAATCTGCGGCCACAACTCGGATGCTTCCTCAGCACTTGCCACTCGAGCACGCATAGCGATTCGGGTCTTGTTTCTCGTGATTTCCACCTCGGGGTTAATCACAAGGTTCTCGAACCAGTCAGGATTACGGTTATCGCCACCTTTCGATGCGACGAAGACCACAGAGGAGTCTTTCGTGATCGGTGCAGCGAGCACCACTGTTCGCTCTCGACCAGATATACGCCCCGTCGTGTGGAGCTCCACTATCTGCATACCGAAGGCTGAAGCTCCGATCTTGCCGCCACTGACCCGCAGCAAGGTGCGATGAACGAGATTGAGTGATTTAAATCCGCGATCGATAAGAGAACTCGGTACCTTCATAGTCTGAGCCTAGGGGCATCATGGTGAGCGGCCATTGCCGTGCCACCCTTAGATTTCGAAATCCTCAAGCTCGTGCTGCGGGGTCACGGCTTGCGTATCGAGAACCGCCCGCCAGGGCCGAACATGAAAGATCCAAAAGCCAGCCGCTCCAAGAATCACCACACACAACACCCATCCAAGCGCCGTAGTTCCGAGGCCTGCGTACTTGAGGCCTGAAGCAAAAATTACAAAGGTAATAACTGGGCGGATGTACTTATCGGGTGCTCTCGAAGAAAAGTACGCACCAATGATTACCGCTGGAACGCTACCGATGATGACCGAAGCCGTTACCGAAAACTCGATGTGACCAAAGAGGAGTGCACCAAGTGCTGCCGCCACAGTCAAGGGCACTGCCTGAGCAAGATCCGTACCAACGAGTTGGTTGGCACCGAGCATGGGATAGAGAAACAGCAAAAACACAATCATCAAGGAGCCCGATCCCACCGACGTCATACCGACGATCACGCCACCAACCATGCCAATGATGACGGTGAGGAGCGGTCGTGGTGTGATTTCGTGAACTACCGCGTATCTCTTTTGGCCAGAGCGACGATCAAGGAAGTAGCGAATCACCATTGCCACAGCCCCTACCAGCAGGGCTGCTCCTAGCGCTTGTTCAATATTGGTCTGTGATGTCTTCGTATGGCCCATCAGGTGGAGAAGGTATGACCCCAGCAGGGCCATAGGGACCGATCCGAGAATCATCCAACCCACGAGTTGAAAATTGACCGTTTTTTTCGCTATGTGTACCGCGGCGCCAAAGGGTCGCATGAAGACCGCCGCTACCAAGTCGCTCGAAATCGCCGTCGATGGCTTCACGCTAAATAACAAGATCAGCATGGGCGTCATCAATGCTCCGCCACCTGCGCCGGTAAGGCCCACGAAGAGGCCGACGACCGAGCTACCAAGCACAATGTAGGGATTAATAGACACCGAATCTCACTCCTTTGATCTTAATTACTTAATCTTGATAGATTCTATCGGAATTATAGTAACACTTGATTTTGGGCGAATCAAGAACGATCGCGGGCAAGCCCCCGGATGATCTACTGATCTAGCATGCTCGCCGTGAGCAATAGCGATGAAAGCCTGGCCAGCGCCGATCCACGGAGTACCCGAATTGGGTGGATTGGCACCGGCGTTATGGGTTCGTCCATGGCAGGTCACCTCCTTGCGGCTGGGTATTCGCTCACCGTCTGTTCCCGAACTCGCGATAAGGCTGCAGCGCTACTCGAGGCCGGCGCTACCTGGGCGCAAACGCCGGCCGATCTGGGGGGAGTCAGCGACATTGTCTTTTCCATGGTGGGCTATCCCGCCGATGTAGCCGAGGTGCTGACCAGCGACACTGGCGCGCTCACCACGGCGCGACCGGGGTGCATCGTCGTCGACATGACCACCTCACAACCTTCGCTTGCGGTCTCCATCGCTGAAGCCGCAAGCCGCAAGGGTGTTCACGTACTCGATGCGCCCGTGTCTGGTGGCGACGTTGGTGCGCGTAAGGCCGCGCTGTCGATCATGGTAGGCGGACCCGAAAAGGTTGTTGAAGCGGTCATGCCGTGTTTCTCGCTCATGGGTACCACCATTGTTCGACAGGGTGACCACGGTGCAGGGCAACACACCAAAATGGTGAATCAAATTCTGGTGGCCTCCACCACCGTGGCGATGTCAGAAGGTCTGCTCTATGCAGCACGTGCTGGCTTGGACTTAGAAACCGTACTCAGCTCGGTTGGATCGGGGGCCGCTGGGTCTTGGACGATCAATAACCTGGCTCCACGCGTACTGCGTGGTGACTTCGCACCGGGCTTCTTCGTCGATCATTTCATCAAGGATTTAGCGATTGCTGTCGAAGAAACCGATCGTATGGGTATCTCGTTACCCGGCTTGGAGAACGCCCGCGCTCTGTACCTTGCACTGAAGGCCCAGGGGCATGGCCAAAACGGTACCCAGGCCCTCATCCTTGCCCTTTGCGAGCTTTCCGGTCTTACCTGGCCCCCTGAACCGGCCTAAGGCGCGAGGATCGTATCGCTACGTCAAAGGAGTGCCTCGGGCTTCACACCATGAGGGCATGAGGATCTAAATCTTCCTTCGGTAGACTAAAACGATGACCGAAGCCACCGAATCTTCAAGCTCCGTCAGCCTGCGCGGTAGCACCGTCGCCAACCCAGGCAGAGACGTGCAGCGCGTGGGTACCGCCAAGTTCCTCGGTGAAGACGTCGCCAAAATCTACGAACCTGTTTGGGCCGTCATGGGAAACCTCGGAGATAGCCAGTGCTATCTCGGTGTCCAAGCCAAAGTGGCAGCGGTACAGGCAGCCATGTCGCGCCGTATCGCTCAAGACGATCGTGCCAACCGCTTGATCTCGCCGGCCTTCACGGTCGGCGTATCCGACGGCCAACTCAACGGCACCCCTCAAATGCGGTTCTCTCTTATTGGCCGCGAGCTCGTCAATGATGCAGCCGCTACCCATCTCGCCGCCAATCAAGTACAAGGTTTTGTTGGCGTCGTGGCCTGCGATAAGCCCCCCGTTGGAACCGTTGCGGCGATTCTTGAGCACAACGTTCCTTCCGTTGTTCTCTCCGATGGTTCCATCAAGCCAGGGCATAATCCCCGAACCGGTGAGCGTATCGACTTAGTTACCGCCTTTCAATACGCCACTAATCCTGACGAAGAAGCTCGCCAAGAAGTAGTTCTCAACGCCTGTCCCGGTCAGGGAAGTTGCGGTGGCATGTTCACCTACAACACCATGCAGACCTTTATTGGTGTCCTCGGCCTCGAGCCCCTGCACATGATTGCACCACCCTCAGATGATCCGCGCCGCATGGAGCTGTTCCCCGATGAACTCGTTGAGTGTCTCGTCACCATGACCAATAGGGGCATCACTCCTCGCGACATTGTTACGCCAGCCGCTCTTAGAAACGCACTCATCGTGACCATGGCTATGGGGGGATCAACCAACGTCATGCTCCATAGCGTGGAGATTGCTCGCGCCTCGGGTATTGATCTGTGGACTCAAGTGATGAGCCAAGACGAATTCAATGCACTCTCCCACCGTCTCCCCGTGATTGTGAACATGCGCCCCTTTGGCGAGTACTCCATGGTTGATGTTGATGCATCCGGCGGCCTTCCGACGGTCGTCAACGAACTCTTGAAGGCTGGCTTTCTCGACGGCAGCACCCTGACCTGTACGGGGGAAACGCTGAGCGAGCAAATCGAGCGTCTCGCTCCTCCCGCTGCCGACCACAACGTGATCTTCTCGGTCGAGCAACCTTTTAAAGCGACTGGCGGCCTACGTTTGCTTCGCGGGAACTTAGCCCCCGACGGAGGC
>CAIQWC010000024.1 GCA_903875425.1 uncultured Actinomycetes bacterium
ATCTTGTCCGTAAACTTTGTGTCCTTGATGTAGGGATTGGCGTACACCTTGGGCGCTACTACTGCCTTCTTGACTGGTGCCGCCTTCTTATCTGGCGCAGCCTTTTTGGCTGGTGCTGCCGTCTTGGCTGGTGCAGCCTTCTTGGCTGGTGCCGCCTTTTTGGCGGGTGCCGCCTTTTTGGCTGGTGCCGCCTTTTTGGCTGGTGCCGCCTTTTTGGCTGGTGCCGCCTTCTTGGGAGCAGCCTTCTTCGGGGCCACCTTCTTGGCCGGTGCCGCCTTCTTGGCCGGTGCCGCCTTCTTGGCTGGTGCAGCCTTCTTCGGGGCCACCTTCTTGGGAGCAGCCTTCTTCGGGGCCACCTTCTTGGCGGGTGCCGCCTTCTTGGCGGGTGCCGCCTTCTTGGCTGGTGCAGCCTTCTTCGGGGACACCTTCTTGGGAGCAGCCTTCTTCGGGGCAACCTTCTTGGCGGGGGTCATGGTTCCTCCTGGTAGGGGTACCACTTCTTAGTGGCGCGCAGCACCCTAGCAGCCAACACACTGCCTTTGGGCAATAAGCGAGCTTATTGAATGGTGGGTGTGGTGGATTCTGGTTCGTGAGCAGCAGGCTCAGAGCCGCCCTGGCGTAAAGCCAGGATGGCGGCACCTGGCTGCACGTTGTCTTCGATCCACTGGATCATTTCGGCCAGCGAGGTACGCAGACGGGTGCGCTCCCCTTCGAGCTGACGAGCCATCGCTTCAACATCAGCGGCAAGCTTGGTCTTTAGACCTTCGAGACGCGACAGGTCACTACGGTAACGACCTTCTGCTTCAGCTTGCATCGTCGCTGCTTTCGTCTTGGCCTCTTCGAGAACGCGTGCAGCCTCTTGCTCGCTTTCGCGTTTCGTCTGATCAACGAAGCGCTGTGCCATCTCCATGGTGCGAGCAAGCGATTCAGTGCCTGCCGCATCAACCGCAGCGGTTGCTACGGCAGCTTGCTGAGGCTTGACCTCTGCGGGTCGCCCAGCACGGTCGGCGTCAAGTTGACCAATACGCTCAGCAGCGAGACGGAGTCGCTCGGTGAGTTGACGATTTTGCTCAAGCAAGGTGTCAGCTTCTACGGCTACCTTCTCAAGGTAATCGTCGACTTCGTCCATGTCGTAGCCACGCAAACCAGTGCGGAACTCAACGGTACGAAGAGATTCAAGAACGGACTTTGATTTTGAAGCGTTATCCATGGCGCGCACTTTACCAATCTCTGGGGCCCGCGTCTCAAACGGGCTTATCTAAGGAGAAACGGCAAGATGAGGAACTGGACGACGAAGAAGACAATCATGATCGAGAGGTCCAATTGGGTACCCCCAACCCTCACGGCCGGAATCACCTTGCGGATGGGTCGAAGCACCGGTTCTGTCAGGGCTGCCAGAACCGCCGAGAGGCCCATCACGAATCCAGAACGAGAAGATTGGAACCAGCTCAGGAGCGCCCTTGCAATCAGTAAAAGTAGGTAGATCTCTAGGAGGTACCCAAGAATGTGCCGGATCATACGGGGCTAGCCATCAAAGCGGCCGTAACCACGATCTTCTGGACGCACCGTGACGTTGCTGGGCGAGAATAGAAAGATCTGCTTGGCAATGCGCTCCATACGGCATCCCAAGGCGTAGGCCACGCCACTACAGAAGTCAATCATGCGCCGCTGAAGGTCAGCGTCCGCCGACTCTAGGTTGACAATGACGGGACGGTTGGCTTTGAGATGATCAGCGATCTCCTTCGCGTCACCAAAGGTTCTCGGTGCAACCGTACTGACTTCTCCAGCAGTTTCCTTAGGCTGAGGCGAGATGCGTAATCCTCCGCCGCGACGCGCGAGTGGTTCTGGTTGCCCTGCGCCGCCCACTGGCCGCACCGGCACAGGACGCAGCCGTGGTTCCCGAGGATCCTGGTAGGCGTCGTCACGCTCATAGCCCGACTCAGGACGACTTGGACGCGAAGCGCGCCGAGGTGGTTCTGGGGCGTAGTCGTCCTCGTATCGATCCGATACCGATCCACTGCGTGGATAGGTACGACGATCAAGGTCGTCGTAATCGCTGTACTCATCGTCAGCAAGGCCTAGGTAGGCCAAAATCTTGCGCACGCTTCCCGCCATGAGGGATGCCTCGTCTTTCTGCCGGGAACCATGCCCCGGCCAAGGTCTAGAAAACTCCAAGACACTCTATGCGACGCAGACCACCACCGTCATCTCGCCGGCGGGCGAAGGCCAAAGAGGGCCCTTCCGACGCGGATTTCGGTGCTTCCCTCTTGCACCGCTATCTCTAAATCATCCGTCATGCCCATGGAACATTCGCTCACCCCGAGATCATCGGCCAAGGTTTTGAGCTGACGAAAGGAACGGCGGGCATGATCAGGATCTGGCAAAGCCACCGTCATGAGTCCGGCCACATCGAGGCCCAGCCCTCGAGCCCGGGTCACTAGAGCCTCGACTTCATCGCGATGAGCCCCATTTCGCTGCGGCTGGCCGGTCAGGTCCACCTGAATGAATACACGGGCCCCCGGAGCACGGGTGGCGATCGTCGATACCTCACGTTCACGAGCGACGGACTCAAAGCAGGTGACGAAGGGGGCCAGCGTTCCAACTTTGTTGGTTTGAATGGCGCCAAGGTAGTGCCAGGCGATCGCTATCTCTGAAAGCGCTTCAGCCTTCATGGTTAACTCCGCCGCATAATTTTCGCCGAGGTGATTCAGGCCCGCGGCAAAGGCGGCGCGAGCAACATCGGCATCAAAGGTCTTGGTGACCCCGAGAACACGAACTCGCTCCGGGTCTCCCCCGGCAGCACTGATGCGATCACGAATGCCAGCTAGTCGCTCAGCTATCTCCTCGATGAGCGCCACGGAGGCGTTGCTACTGAAGGAAGGAGGGAACGTCGAAGTCGTCGTCTCCGCCCACAGAGAAACTCGTCTTGGGAGAGTCGGTGACGTCGGCAAAAATGTCTACCGGCTCCGGCTCGCTCAAAAGACCCAAGCTTGCGGGCGCCGACGATGCCCCTGAACGATCTTCCCAGCGATCGAAGCCAGCAGCAATCACCGTGACACGGACTTCATCACCCATGTTCTCGTCGATCACCGTACCGAAGATGATGTTGGCGTCGGGGTGGGCAACGGAGTGAATGATCTCAGCAGCTTCATTGGCCTCAAAGAGTCCAAGGTCAGGACCAGCCGCAATGTTCATCAAAATCCCTCTCGCCCCTTCAATTGAGGCCTCAAGGAGCGGGCTAGTAATCGCCGACCGGGCAGCGTTTACAGCGCGGCCTTCGCCACGAGAACTACCGATACCCATAATGGCGGTTCCCGCGTTACTCATAATCATCTTCACGTCCGCAAAGTCGGTGTTGATGAGTCCAGGCGTCGTGATCAGATCGGTGATGCCACGAACACCCTGCAGCAAGACCTCGTCGGCCATCTTGAAGGCGTTCATCATGGAAGTCTGCTCATTAGAAACGGTAAGCAAGCGATCGTTCGGAATCACGATCAGCGTGTCGACTTTTTCCTTCAAAATCTGAATGCCCTTGTCGGCTTGGTTCGCTCGACGGCGTCCTTCAAAGGCAAAGGGGCGAGTAACAACGCCGATGGTCAGAGCACCAAGGCCCTTGGCGATCTCAGCAACGACAGGAGCGGCACCGGTGCCGGTACCGCCACCCTTGCCAGCCGTGATGAAAACCATGTCGGCGCCTCGAAGTGCCTCTTCGATCTCACTACGATGCTCCTCGGCAGCCTGGCGACCAATGTCCGGGTCCGACCCAGCACCAAGGCCACGAGTCAACTCACGGCCGATGTCGAGCTTGAGGTCAGCGTCACTCATCAGCAGTGCTTGTGCATCAGTGTTGGCCGCGATGAATTCGACATTTCGAAGACCAGCTTCGATCATCCGATTGACCGCGTTCACGCCTCCACCACCGACGCCGACGACCTTAATTACGGCCAAGTAGTTGCTCTGCGTTGAGATCGTCATGAGGGTTGTCCTTCCAAGGGTTCTGTTTGCATCAAAAATTAACGAGCGCCCCACTCGAGCGCCTTAGTTGTATCCGCTAAGCGTAGTCTCCACCTCTAGGCAAGGGGGATATTGAGGTATTTCTCGTGGTGACCCTCACGGCCCGCTAATAGTTGAGGATTGAGGAACGCTCACGTTGAGCACGTCGCCAGCATGCAGCGTGGCCCCTGCCACCACAGCAGCAATGTCCTCGTATTTCTGGCCTAACTCCGTGGGCTGGCCCATCTCTATGATTACCGGGCGCACCAAGTGCAAGGTTACGGTCCCGACCCCGTGGACTACTACCAGGGCCACCTGGGCCTTAAAAGCCGGGGGTAGTGTGCCCGCGACCATGAAGCCATGGAGCGAGGTGCCTGTGAAGAATCCACCCACCGCCGGCGGTGCCTGCGCGACGGGGAGTTGGATCAGAGGAATCCCCACCGGCTGCGTCTTGCTTCGAGACAGGACTCGACCCGTTCCATCGACGATGACCCAGCCGCCTGGGGCGCTCATCGCTCCCGCTGGTCGACGCTCCGTGATCGCCACCTTTACGGTTGCCGGCCACACAACCGATACCTTGGCTGCTTTGACCCAGGGTAAGGCGACGAGGTGCTGTTCGATTCCCCCGGCACTGAGGTCAATGAGCGCTGGCGAACCCGACAAGCCCGCCGTCATTGCGATCTGACTTTGCGTTTCATGGATGTTGCCCGATATCGCAAGGTGATGTAAACGGAAAACCGAAAGGTGGAGCGCAGCCCACACCGCGATAGCAAGAACGACTGTTCCCGCGGCACCTGCGACAATCAAGAGTCGCTTACGACGTCGGCTGGCCTCCACCCCATCTCGGCGTGATTCGATGCGACGATGCGCGCGTGAACCTTCGATTCTCTTTGGAGCGCTGGACTCGCTCCGTTGTTTTTGTCTCGAACCACCAACGGCCTTAGATGTCGATGCTGCTCGTGACCTCTTAGCAACAGGCTTCGTCTTGGGCTTCGTCTTAGCCTTAGCCTTTGATGCTGACTTGACCTTCGCCTTGGCCGAAGGCCTACGCGAGGATGATCCGCCGCGCTTTGGGGCATTGAGCGGTTCAGTCATGCGTCACGATCTCCAAACCCGACCATGCGTACTTCCGTCGTGAGCCGGACTCCGCTGTCTTGCTCTACGCGCTCGGTAATGTCACGTATTAAGGCAGCGACATCATCTGCGCGACCGCCCGCATCGGCTTGTATGAAATTCGCATGTTTGCTTGATACTGCTGCGCTACCGCGTCGATAGCCCTTGAGCCCCGCACGATCAATGAGCGCACCCGCCGAGTCGGTACTCGGATTGGTAAATACGCTGCCACAGTTAGCACCGCCTGGTTGGTTTGCTCGCCGCCACTGCACGATAGAACTCAAACCTAAGCGTTCAACGTCTTGATCTCCGGGCATTAATTTGAGCTTGGCCGATACGACAACATCGGTCGCGGCGATAGTGGAATGTCGATAGGCGTAACCAAGATCCTCCACGGATTTTGTTACATAGTGCTTCGTCGCCAGGTCAAAGACCGTCACAGAAACGACACTGGCGCTCATATCCGAACCGTGTCCCCCCGCATTCATCCGGATAGCGCCGCCAAGACTGCCGGGGACACCAACCGCCCAGGTAAAACCTTCGAGGCCCTGTTCGACACACCGCCTCGCCAACACCGGTAGGTCAACGCCGGCACCGGCTTCGACCACGCAGTATTCACCATGGTCCACAAACTCAATGCCTTGAAAACCCTCGCCTAGCTGAAGTACCGTTCCCTCGAAACCTGCGTCGGCAACCAAGGTGTTGGATCCTCGACCCAAAATAAAGATGGGCTCATCGATCGAGAGTCCGTGAGCGATCGCTTCGAGTTCGGTCAAATCGCTAACGCTAAAGAATCGTCGTGCCAAGCCCCCAACGCGCAGGGTCGTACGAGCCCCTAAGGATCGATCACTGAGCTCGGGCATCAGAGCCGCCCCATCACGAGGCCCGCGAGCCTCGTGATGTCTCCAGCCCCAAGACTCAGACAAAGGTCGCCAGGGACCACCATGCCCGAAACCAACGAGGCTGCTTCTTCGACGCTTTCGACGTAGTACACGTCGGCGGTAGACGAGGCTTGTACGGCCTCGAATACGACTCGACCGGTTACACCAGGGATGGGTGCTTCGCCAGCAGAGTAAATATCGGTCACCACCACCACATCAGCACCATGGAACCGGTCACCGAATTCGGCACCAACCGCTTGCGTGCGAGTGAAACGATGAGGTTGAAATACAGCCACGATTCGTTGGTAATCACCTGCCCGAGCAGCCTCGACGGTGGCCGCTACTTCGCTCGGCAAATGGGCGTAATCGTCGACGAAGCTCACACCTTCGCACTGGCCAAGAAATTCGAAGCGACGAGGCACCCCGGTAAAGGTTTCAAGACCCCGAGCAATATCGACGCCGCTGACTCCGACGAGATGAGCCAAAGTGGCCGCAACACTTGCGTTAGCAACGTTATGTCTTCCGGGCGCTTGAAGCCTGACGACAAGGGGCCCGTCAGGTAAGCCAATGGTGAATGATGAACCACTTCTCGTGAGTACGACGTCGACGATGGGCAGCTCCTCGGAGCCAATCCGAAGGGCTTGAAGTTCGCGGCCAATGCGGTCGGCCCCCTCATCCCACGCCATAACTGCACTTGTCCCCTCAGTACGCCTCAGTAAATCCATAAAGGCTTCTTCGAGGACGTCGATGGTTCCGTAATAATCAAGGTGGTCAGCTTCAATATTGGTAATGCCCGTGTTGACTGGTGACAACGAAGCGAAGCTGCCGTAGCTTTCATCGGCTTCGAGTATGAGTACGTCGTCCGCACCCCAATGAGCGTTGCCTCCCTGGCCTACGAGGTCTGCGCCAAGGAGATAACTCGGATCGAGCCCAGCACTAATTAGAACCGAGGCCAACATCGAGGATGTCGTCGTCTTGCCGTGCGTCCCCGCCACCGCAATCGTTGGTCGAAGTTTGCTGAGAGCGCCGAGCAAGTCTGAACGATGCGCTAGGGGGATAGCTGCACTCCGTGCAGCGAGTAGCTCCGCGTTATCAGCACTCACGGCGGGAGACGCGGTCACTAAATCAACGTCACCAAGATTGCTGGCGTGGTGACCAATCGAGACCGACATGCCGAGCCCACGCAAGCGCTCTGTCACGCTGCTCTCGACAAGATCAGAGCCGCTCACCCTATGGCCCATGGTGTGGAGTACTTGGGCGAGACCGCTCATACCGGCCCCGCCGATACCAAGAATGTGAATACGCCGCAGGGCGCTGAGATCTAAGACGTTGTCAACGGGCATGGTCAAGTACTACTTTTGCAGCCTCTCGTGCCGCGTAGGGGTGCGCCAGGGAAGAAACTGCTTCTTCCATACTGTGGCGGAGCGTAGCGTCGTCCAGCAAGGGACTTAACACCTCGTCGAGCCGAGCAGCACTGAGCTCGGCATCGCTCAAGAGACAGGCGCCTCCCGCGTTCACCAGGGCTAAGGCATTTTTGGTTTGATGGTCGCCGGGAGCGCCTGGAAGCGGGATGAGGACAGCACAGAGCCCCGCAGCGCATAATTCAGCAACCGTGAGGGCACCTGCGCGCGTAATACCGAGATCACTCGCCTGGTACAGTCCTGCCACGTTGGCTTCGAAGGACAGCACGCGGTAGTCCAGTTTTCCGTGCATACCCCCGTAATGGGAAAATTTCTCAGCATCGCGTGATCCGGTCACGTGGTAGATCGTGATCTCCCGTTCGCGCCAGCGTTCCACCAAATCAGCAACGGCTTGATTCACCGATCCCGCACCAAGTGAACCGGTGACAACCGCGATTAATGGACGATCCGCGTTGACCCCAAGTACTTCTTTGGCGGCACGGCGTGCGCTCTCTTCACGACTTAGGTTTATAAATCCCGGTCTCACGGGGGCACCCGTCACTACCTCGCGCTTGAGACCACTTCCCGAGAACGCAACGCACGACGCAACTGCTCGTAATCCAAGTAGGCGATTGGTACGCCCAGCGACGGCATCTACGTTGATCACGACGATGGGACAACGCCACGCCCAAGCGGCCAATCCGGCCGGGAATGCTGCGTAACCACCAACCGACACCATGGCTCGGGGACGCTGTCGCCCGATGATCCAGAGTGCGTGACTCAGCGCACCAAGTAGCCCCACGGCGGCGCCAAGGTTGTCGAGCAGGGCACGAGGTTTCCACGAGCGCTTGATACCACGCCCACCGAGCAAGATCACGGGCGAGGACTCCTCAGCGAGCAGTTCGCGTTCCATGCCTCGCTTCGAGCCTATAAAGCACAGTTCTTCGTCACTGCAACCGGCTTGGCGCAGTGCCTCGGCGATGGCGGAAGCCACAAACACGTGACCTCCCGTCCCGCCACCAGCGATGACGATGCCCCGAGTCACCGGGCCTTTCGCTGCCGCGTACTCGGTGCTTGAACGGGGCGTCGACTGCTCGAACCTATCCTTTGCGAGGCCGCCGTTGCCGATGATCGAGGCTTCGAAGCGATGCTCGCGCGCTTCGATGCTGGTGCTTTATTCGGCGATGGTCTGGTCCCTTTCCTCGCGGTAGGGCTCGCAGTGCTTGATCGTGGCTTTGGTGAAGCGCTCCTCGTTGGCCGCGACATGGACTGCTTCGAGATATTCACGAGTATTCCTGCTGCTGCCATAGTGATGACCAAGGAGGATCCGCCGAAAGAAATGAATGGCAAAGGTATCCCCGTTACGGGGAGAACGTCGAGGGCTGCGCCGATGTTGATAATTGCTTCCGCCCCGATCCAGGTGATCAAGCCAACGGCAAGGTATGCCGAAAAGCGGTCTGGCGCCTCTCGGGCAGCTCGCAGTCCCTTGCTAATTAAAAAGCCCAAAATGCAAAGCACGGCGATAATCCCAACGAGACCCAGTTCTTCACCAATTACCGATGCAATGAAGTCCGTATGAGCATTGGGGAGCAATCCCCACTTCTCCCGGGAGTTGCCTAGACCAAGCCCGACAAGGTGACCGGAACCCAGCCCAATGAGTGACTGAACCACCTGGTAACCCGTCGTCGTAGCATGACCCCACGGGTTAAGGAAGCTGGTCATTCGAGCGCGACGATAGGGCATCGCGAAGGCAAGCACGGTAACGCCAACAATCACGACTCCCATGCCTTTAGCGAGCACCACCTTTGGCACATCGGCAGCCACGAGCATGGAGACCAAAATCACCATCAACACCATTGCGGTGCCAAGGTCAGGTTGTGCGACCACGAGTACCACTGCTGCTCCCGTCACGCAACATAAAGGTCCGAGAAGTCGTTTAAGGGGAACGCCTGCTTCTTGTTTGAGGGCTAAGAAGTGTGCGATAAAGAGTGCCAACGCCAGCTTCATCAATTCAGATGGTTGGATACGAAGCAGTCCATAACCAATCCAGCGACTTGATCCCCCCGATGCCACGCCAAGTCCTGGAACCATGACGATTAACAAGAGCCCAAAGGTTCCAAACAACACAATAGGAATCCAACGGCGCCAAGCCTCGTAGTGAATTCGAGTGCAGAGATAGAAGGTGACCGTACCCGCAATAATCCAGATCAGCTCGCGGATGAATATGGCCCACGGCGATCCATACAGTGTCATGGAGATGACAGAGCTAGCCGAACCCACCATAATGACGCCAATGACGCAAAGGATTGCCACCGCGATCGTGATCCATTGAGCCGTCGTGATTCGGCTCCGCTTTCTTGATGAAGGAGTAACGAGACGGAGATGCTTTGCTTGAGTCATAATCAAACCTTTGCCACCGATAGGAAACCTGCATAAAAGATTCCAAGACCAAGCACCGCGCTGAGGCCGGCGAAGATCCAGAAGCGTACGATCACCGTCGTTTCGGGCCAGCCCGAAACCTCGAAGTGGTGGTGAATGGGAGCCATACGAAGCGCTCGACGACCGAAGACTCGGAAGCTAACAACTTGGAGCATGACCGAAAGCGTCTCAACTACGAAGAGCCCACCCACGATGATTAGAAGTAAATCAATGTTGAGCAGCAAACAAATAGCGGCGAGTCCCGCACCGATTGCCAAGGATCCTGTATCGCCCATATATATTTTCGCTGGTGCGGCATTCCACCAGAGAAAACCTGTGCATGCGCCAGCGAGGGCGACGCTACAAAGGCCAATGTCGAGCGCCGAACTGACGTGGTAGATGCTGAAGTGACGAAACGCCCAGTACGCCATAATCGAAATAACCGCGAAGGAAAAGGTTGCTGATCCTGCGGCGAGGCCGTCGAGGCCGTCAGTGAGATTTACCGCGTTAGAACTACCGACCATCACCAATACGGCGAATAAGACCCAGCCGATCTCTCCGAGCTGCCAACCTGGCATCGCCGCTCGTGTGAAGGACAAAACGGTGGGTTGGTGTGCCCAGTGCACGGCGAGTTCCGCGAAGATGATCGAGATGCCAAGCTGCAGAAAACTTTTAGCACGCTTGTTAAGCCCAAGGCTGCGCTGGTTTCTTACCTTGATGATGTCATCGATGAAGCCGATAACACCAAAGGCCGCGACCGAGAAACAAATAAGCATGCCATCGCGCGTAAAGGCTACGGACGTACCGAGGTGACCACCGAGATAGCCCAACAGCATGGCGACCACGATGAAAACGCCACCCATCGTCGGCGTACCAGCTTTAACGGCGTGCGATTCGGGTCCGTCATCGCGAATGTGCTGCCCTATCTTTCGTTCGGTAAACCAGCGAATTAATACAGGGGTGGCCAAGACGGCTAGCCACATTGCAACGCCGCCTGCCAGCATCAGACTTAACACTAGGCATCCCCCTCGCGAGATCTAAGGCATGTTTGTGCAATCAAGACGTCATCAAATGGAATAAATTGTCCCGAAATTTCTTGTGTACTTTCATGACCCTTACCGGCGACGACAACCATGTCGTAGCGACCCGCGGTCGCGATCGCTGAGCGTATTGCCTCTTCTCGATCTTCGATAATCCGGGCAACTCCAGGAATTCCTGCGGTGATGCCTTCAATGATTGCGCCTGGATTTTCGGATCGTGGGTTATCCGAAGTCACCACTACTTCATCGGCGAGCCGAGCGGCAATGGCTCCCATGATCGGTCGCTTGGAGCGATCCCGATCCCCCCCGCAACCAAACACAACGACGAGCCGCCCGTTCGGGCTTACAGTCCCTTTAAGGTCGCTGAGTACCTGCTCAAGTGCATCGGGGGTGTGTGCGTAATCCACGACCACGGTTGGATCAGTGAGCGAACCGTGAAGCACCTGCATACGACCTGGGGCTGGAGTGAGGATCGCCATAGCATCGGCAATTTGTTCCGTCGCAATTCCGAGAGCAACGCACGCTTCGGCTGCAAGGAGTAGATCGATGATGGCAGTTCGGCCTAACAGCGGTGTGGTCACCGCTGTGCCTCTCCAGCGAAAGCTCGTACCTAGCAGATCAAAGGTGAGGTCCTCGACGAGGTGCCATCCAACCTCAATGCATGAGCTCTGACGGCCACTCACCAGACGTCGACCAGCTTCCGATTCAATCCATACAACGGCTTGGCGCGAAACCAACGGATTAAACAATTTGGCCTTCGCTTCGAAGTAGGCCTCCATGGAGCCGTGATAGTCGAGGTGATCTTGAGTCAGGTTGGTAAAAACAGCTACATCAAAGACAATGCCATCCACCCGACATTGATCCAGAGCGTGACTCGAAACTTCCATAGCAACGACGCCAGGGAGGCCAGCATGCCGCGCAGCATCGCGGATAGACGACAGCTCCCGGTGAAGATCTGGAGCAGATGGCGTTGTGCGTACACTCGTAAGGGTTCCGATCATGGACCCGAATCGACCGGCATGGTTAACCATGGAACTCATCAGGTGGGCGACGGTGGTCTTCCCATTGGTTCCGGTGATTCCTACCATCGATAGCTCGCGCGATGGATATTCACAGACAGCGGCGCTTAGGAGTGCGGTGGCATGCCGGGCACTACCGAGAGGAACGCGGATCTCGAGGCCCGTGTGCTCAATACCTGCGTGCTCGGTGAGCAAGCCACTAGCGCCGGCTTGAATCGCCGCCGCTGCAAAATCATGTCCATCGTGCTCCATGCCGGGGATACAGCAAAACAGAGATCCTGGCTGAACGAGGCGATGATCGATCTCCACCGACTTGAATGTCTCGACGGCCGAGGCTGTTACCACGGATGCCTGCGGAAGAATCTTAAGGATGGTGTCGACGCTCAGCATGGAGTGTGCCTCTGCAGAGCGGACGGGCAATGTGGATTCAAGGAGGCCATAGCAACTCACGTCAGGTCCTGCGCTGCATTAAAGCGCGCTGCGTTGGTTTGCGCTCCGCTTCCCCCAGGTGAGGTGGGGATCCCATAGCGATGTAGGGCGTACTTCATAATTTTGCTGAACACGGGCGCAGCGTTCGTCGCGCCAAAGATATCGGGCGTCGGCCGCTGCAGCACCACGATGGCAGAAAGTACCGGGTGGTTCGCTGGCGCGAAGCCAACAAATGATGCGTCATAGGCTCCTGTGATGAAAGAAGCTTTACCCGGCGTCGGAATCTGTGACGTTCCCGTCTTTCCCGCAATGAGGTAGCCAGGGATCGCAGCTTTCGTTCCCGTACCTGAGGCCACAACCTCTTCAAGCATGGCGGTAATTGTTTGCGCCACATTCGGAGTGAGCACGCGGTGCGATACACCAGCATTCACTTTTGAGATCGTTCCATTAGCGCTCACGGTTGAGCGCACCAGACTGGGTTGGGTGAAGATTCCGTTATTAGCCACCGCGTTGTACGCGTCAAGGACCTGAAGGACCGTGGTCGCGTCCACTTGGCCAATAGGGAGATCGACAATATCGGTGGGCGACCACCCGGCCGCGTTCATGAGCAAACCACCAGACTCACCTGGGAAGTGCAGCGCTGTTGCTTGACCAAAGCCAAGTTGCTGGACTTGAGCAAGAAGCCGGGACTCCCCCACAGAGTTAGCAATCTCATAGGTGCCAATGTTCGAAGACTGGGAAAGGATCTGGGTTGCGCTGAGGTGCTGGAGTGGGTGCGGTTCGGCATCGTGGAAGGTGTGGCCATCCACCGCGACGTAGTCCGGGACGCTGAACACTTGCTTCGGACTCACAAGACCCGCTTGGAGAGCCGCAGAGAAGGTAACAAGTTTGAATACCGAACCAGGAAGGTAGGTCTGGGTCACCGATAAGTTGTTCTGCGCTTGGGCGATTCCCTTTAGCGAAGGATCGGGGTTGCCAATAATGGGTACCGGAACGGCACCAGCCGACTTAGCTGTCTTGGTATTGACGAGATTAGCCATCGCCAAAATTTGTCCGGTGCGCGTATCCATCACAATCGCCTCGCCCGAAACTGCATTTTTGGCTAACATTTGCGCGCCGAGTGCCTGCTCCGTTACGTATTGCAACGGCTCATCGAGCGTCAGTTCGAGTCCAGTCCCCGGCACTGAAGCTCGCTGGTGAACGACGCCACCTTGGGGAAGTTGGACACCGAAGGGAGTTTCAAGCAGCGTTTCGATACCCGTACTGCCCGCCAGCGATTTCTGATACTGATACTCGAGGCCTGCTGCACCCACTCCTTGCGCGTTAACGAGCCCAATCACTGAATTCGCCAGTGAACCGTTAGGGACAACACGCTGAGAGGTATCAACCATCGTGATCCCGGGGAAGTTGTCGCGCGCAATCGTGGCGGCAGGTCCCGTCGGCAAGTGCGTTCGGAGCACCACGTAGCCACTGTGGCGCTGCAGCATCGGCTCTAGGGTACTGACGGGAATGCCCACCAAAGGTGACAGCGCAGCTGCTTCGCCCACAGGATCGGTGATTTGGAAATTGTCAGCGATCACCATCTTGGTTGGTACTGAGAGTGCGAGGACGGCACCGTTGCGGTCATAGATACCGCCGCGAAGTGCGGGTACCGTGATGGTCTGTCGCAGCTGTGCTGCTGCAATTCGTTGAAGATGCGGCGATTGGAGAACTTGGATCTGGAATGCCCGAAACCCAAGAATGACCAACATTGTCGCGATGCCAATTGATAGTGCTCGGACTCGTCGGTTAAGGCGAGGACGCTGCTCATTGAAGGTGCTCGGTCGCTTGTGGCGAAGTGGGGCATTACGTCGGCGCGGATCCGCACCCATGTGATCCCTGGTGCGGCGTGGACCGACGGGAACCTGGGAGCGAGAACGAGGAGTACGACTCGACGTCGGTTGGCGAGTTTTGCCCGTACCGCGAGGGTGTGCGGTCAAGGGCCGATTATCTGGGGGTCTCGTCACGGTGTCATTCCGTAAATCTTGATAGCCGGCAAGGGCACATTCAACGGAACTGACGGGAGTTGAATAACGTCACTCGGCTGCACCAAGTGCAAAGTTCCTGCGGCCTGAGCAATGCGCTCAGGGGTCTCAAGGCTAGAGACTTTCAATACGGTAGATCGATTAGTGGCTTGGATAGCGGTCGCCTGCGTCTGTAGCTTTCCAAGCCGCACCTGGCCCTCGGCGAGTAGGGCGTGGCCCACTACCGCGGTGAATAGTCCGCTAATCACGATGGCAGCAGCAACGAAGGTTGGATTCATTTTACGGCGGTGACGCCGAACGACGCGAAGCGGAGTACGGGCCGATGCCACCTTGCGGTGCTGGCCTGCCCTTCTCGTTGTGACCGCAACGCTCACGATGCCACCTCGAAACTTCGGAGGCGAGCACTACGCGATCGGGGGTTGCGAGAAATTTCTTCCTCATCGGCCACAATGGCTCGCCGCTGTACGCAGTGTCCCTTGGCCGTTGCTCCGCAGACGCAGGGAAGCGTTGCCGGACAGGTGCAGCCACCGAGTTCCCAATCGCGCATGGTGTGCTTGACCATGGCGTCTTCACCAGAGTGATACGAGATAATTTCGAGACGACCACCAGGTGACAGCAGCGGGAGCGATGCCTCAAGCAGAGCCGAGAGTTCTTCGAGTTCTTGATTGACGGCGATACGAAGTGCTTGGAACACACGGGAAGCCACGTGACCGCGACGGCGGTCACTTTTGGGGATAGCTCCATCAACGAGAGCCACTAACGACGCTGTCGTTTTGGGTTGACCCTCAAGCAAGGTCGTCGCAAGTCGGCGTGCGTACTTTGCTTCACCGTTATCACGAAGTAGTTGGATGAGATCTTCCATACTGATACTCTCGAGAAGCGCCGCTGCTGTCGCGTCGTGCTCGGGATCCATGCGCATGTCTAAAGGTGCATCCACGTTGAACGAGAAGCCACGATGACCCTGATCAAGCTGCGGTGAACTCACGCCGAGATCAGCCAAGATCCCAACCACCGGAGCACTGCTCGAGAGTTGGCGCCGGCCTTGTTCAACGGCGACAACGATGTCGCTGAATCTGGCGGCAATGAGAGCAAAGCGGCCAAGAAAAGGTGCGAGTCGCTCAGCAGCAGCAGCTCGAGCTTGCGCATCTCGATCGAGACCGATAATCATCAGGTCAGGTCGGCTGCTCAGAATTGCCGAGGCATGTCCGCCTCCCCCAACGGTGGCGTCAATAATCAAACCCGCTGATACGGGTTCGAATGCGGCGACTACCTCGGTGAGGAGCACCGGATGGTGGGTGAAATCCTGGGCCATTCGCAGCCCCCCGACGGACGAACTCATCGGGGAGTGGAGGCTCCCTGGTGACACGAGAAAGAGGGCGGAGGAGTTTCTTTCTTCGCGGTCTATCGAGAGGCTGCGCATGGTCCTGGTTTGTGAAGTTCGGTGGTCTTCCTCCTTAAGGGTCAACATCAGACGTCATCTCCGAGAAACCATTGCTCAGAAGGTTGGATTCGTTCTGCCCACATGGAGGGGGCCCAAATTTCGATGCGATCAATTGCCCCTTGAATCAGCACCTCGCCATCGAGTTGGGCTAAGTCTCGAAGTCGAGCGGGAATGGGCATACGTCCCTGACGATCAACTTCTACGTCAGCTGCCGTTGCCGCCCACATGCGGGCTAGATCTCGGCCAGCAGAAGATTCCCGAGACATTTGGAGCATTTGTTCTGTCTGGCGTTCAAATTCACCAGGAGTCCACAGCGCCAAGCAACCGCCTTGGCTAGGAGTTAGGTACCCACCACGAAGGAAGGGTTCACGGAAGCGCACGGGCAGAATGACCCGTCCCTTCACGTCAAGGCTGTGTTCAAAACTGCCTACGAAGCCCGCCACCCGGAACATTCCTCCTACCAATCCAAGTAGCACTCCACCACTTGGAACCCTTAGAAACCACTTTACGCCCTTTTGCCCCACTATGCAACCATTTCAAGGGGTTTTTCCTCCCCAAAGCGAGAAAAAAATGAAAAAGGTGCTTCAGGGAGATGGGCGGGACCTCAGACAGCACAAAATCACCTGTTTTGCGAATAGTCAGCCCGCCCCTGAGGGGACGGTCGCTTCTAGCAACTCGAGTTTCTACCTTTGAGGTTCGCTAGCTCAGTCGGGCGTGCGTTATTTCGGGAGTCTTGGACCCCAGCAGCCTTAACGCGGAGGCCAATTCAGCAGCGAGAGATTCACCGCTGAAATCCTCGATACCTAATGAAGCAAGTGTGGCCACGGCTTCGGTGGGCTCCCTTTCGGGGATTGCCAAAAGGGTATGTAGTGGGGTGGGTTGTTGTTGATACAGCGCAGTTTGGAACAGCGCGCCTTCGCGACCTCTCCATGCCGTCATGCCAACAAGCTTGTTCGATCCGACCATGACTTCGCCAGGACCTGAACTGGCAAAGCACACTGCAGAAGGTGTAGCGCGGTGCGTGGCATCGAGCACCGTCGCACCGTGGACACCTAGTTGCCCTAGTGCGTCTCGAAAGAGTTCACCGATCAGCACCATGGCAGTTTGGACATCAGACCGGTGGCAGGGGTCATCGCGCGGTATCCAAAGATCAATCCATGTCACACACTCAGCATCGAGAAATACCGCCCCACCCCCGCCACGCCGTCGCACGATTTCAACGCCGCTCGAAGCATTAATCAGCGACTCGTCTTGGGTGCTCCCCAGGACGATGGTCGCAACGTCAACGTGGCGCAACACAATAAGGGGATGGTCGACAACGCGAAACTCGTCAACGGAAAAGCGAGGAATACTCACGCGGCATTAAGCCGAAGAAATGGACTCCACCCTGGCTGCAGCACACTGTCACTAGGGATTCGCCACAGCAATCCAAAAGGCGCTTCAGGAGTAATGCGTAGCTCCCAGCCCAACTCCTCCAACAGGCGATTGCCCTTGTCGTGATTGTGCTTCTTACAGGCTGCGACGACATTGGTCCATGTGTGAGCACCACCACGACTTCGCGGTACGACATGATCGATCGTGTCCGCATGATTACCGCAGTACGCGCAGCGGTAATTATCCCGGGCCAACACTCCCCTGCGACTAACCGGCGGGGTGAATGCTTGACGCGGAACACGAACGTACGTGGTTAGTCGCACCACGCTAGGGATACTGATGGACATCGAAGGTGAGTGCATGATCACTGGTTCCTCATCATCGATCAGGACAGGTTCAGCCCGTTGTTCGATCAGCAAAAGGACAGCTCGGCGTAACGAAACAAGCCGGAGCGGTTCAAAGGTCGCGTTAAGAAGAAGGACCCGATCCACCATCGACCTCGTCTTAGCGCTCGAACCGACGCATCGTGTGAGACCACTCGAGAACTTCGGCAACATCTTCACTACGTGGCTGAACATCCCCCGAGCCCCCATAGGCAGTCTCGAGACGAAAGCGCCAGTAGCGCGGATCAGGAATCGGAAGGTGGGGCGAACTTGCCCACCACCTGATAGGTCGCAGCGCTCTCATTTGATCCCAGACACCCCTTACGAGAAGGGGGTGTCGAGCAATGATCAAGGGGAGGCCGCGTGGAAGTTTCAAACGCATACCTGTCATTGTTGCCCGAACAGGCCTTGGGCGCGAGCGATACTCGCAGCACCGATGAGGGGGGCCGAGGCGCCAAGGCCGACCGGTCGAATCTGAACGCCTTGGGCGTAGGGCATGCCGAGATGGCTACTGAGTGCAGCTTGGGCAGAATCAAAGAAATCCTGACCAAATCCCAAGGCTACCGAACCTGCCACCAAGACCAATTCGAGGTCGAGCACCGTGACTACCTGGGCCACGGTCTCCCCTACGAGTCGACCTACTTCTTGGCGCAGCGACGGTACCGCTTGGCGCGGCGGCCTTCCCGTTTTCGCCAAAATGGCGAGTCCTGAAGCTTCCGCCTCAAGACAGCCGGCGACACCACAAACGCAACGCCTCCCTCCGGGCACCGCCACGATGTGGCCAATATGGCCGGCGTTGCCAGTCCGGCCATCAAGGATGTGTCCGTCGACAACGATGCCCGCGCCAATGCCACTTGAGACGACCATCGCCATGTAATTATCGACGCCTTGCGCAGCACCGCGCCACCCTTCTCCAAGAGCCAGCGCCTTGGCATCGAGATCAAGAGCAACGGGCACCGAGAAATCTTGTTCAAGGCGCTCGCGCAGAGAGAAGGCATTCCAGGCTGGAATGTTGATCGGAGAAACTAACCCGCGAGTGAGATCAAGAGGCCCCGCACACCCAACTCCACACCACGCCACGCCCTCATTACAAGTCTCCTGGAGTGACCGTGCCACCTTGTACAGCGACGTGTAGAGATCTTCTGAATTTTGGTCCTGCCGAGTAGGAAGGCTTTGCTGCTCAAGGAGTACGCCTTGCTCGGTTACCAGAGCTACCGCAATCTTGGAAGCGCCAATGTCAATAGCGAGACCCGTCACGTCGGCGAGTCCTCGTGATGACTACTCGTCAGCGTGGGGCATGCGGTCGCGAAGCCAACGACGAACATGGTGCACGGTGTGCTCAATTCGACCGTCTGGGCCCGATGGCTCATCTTCGTGAAGCGATCGTGTGATGTCATGCCATCCGGCTTTGCCCACGCGCCGAAGATTACGCTCGAAAATTACCGCGGAGGCAAACATCATCGCCACACCCACGAGTCCCAACGCGACTGAAATCGAGAACAGCAACACGGTGACGACAAGACCAAGCACAAAGCCCAACGCAGCCCACTTGACTGAACGACCTGCGTGGCGATAGAGCGTGTCTTTGCGGACCCGCTGCGCAAAGGAGGGATCCTGTTGGCTCAGCGACTGTTCAAGTTGGGCCAAGATTTGCTGTTCGTGGTCCGAGAGCGGCACTGCTACCTACCTTGTCCTACGGGCTGCCTCATACTTCGATACTAGGCCTCAGCCACGGTCTTGTGGCCAGCGGGAAGCAAAATCTTCGCCGTCATTCCTGAGGAAACCGACAATCGCGTCTATTCTTTGCCCATGACCGAACAATTTGTATCCGAAATCACAGCGAGCCCTGATGCTGGCAAGGTCCCTGTCCGGGCTCGGCGTACTCGCACCATGGTCGCATGGATTTTGATTGTCTTGTTCGGCATCCTAACCCCCATCACCATTGTTTCGGGTTGGGCGGTCAAGACCGTAACCAACACTGATCGATTCGTGGCCACCATGGGGCCGCTAGCGAGCGATCCCGTCATCACTACCTACCTCGCCGACCAAACTACCCAAAAACTATTTAGGGAATTTAAGGTTGAAGACAAGGTCAAGCAACAATTACCGCCGGCCGTGCAATTCCTCGCTGCACCGCTGACCGCCCAGCTCCAGACCTACACCGACAAGGTGGTTCGGATCTTCTTTCAATCAAAAGCCTTTCAGATCTTTTGGAATAAAGAGAACCGCTACCTCCACGCCAATATGGTTGCAATTTTAGAAGGTAAGACTCCAACATCTATTTCAAAAACTCAAGCGATGATCGTTAACTTCACCCCCGTAATCGTCACAGCAATCGACGAGCTCAACACCAAGGGGATTACGGTTTTCAATCCCATCCGAACGCAGTTGCTAGCGCACCGCGTTGTCACGCTCCAAATCATCGACCCAAAACAGCTCGCTACGGCAAGGACCATATTCTCCCTCGCAATTTTAGGGCGTAGTGTTCTCTTCGTTCTGACACCCGTCGTGGCCATCGCTGCGATTTTGGTGGCGTGGCGGCGGCGAGTCACGGCACTACGCCTCGCGGTAGCAGGACTGATCGGCTCTACGGTCGCCCTTGTCCTCCTCAAGGTCCTTCGAACCTTGTTTACGAGCCATGCCCCAGGTTCGCAAGGCCCCTTGGCCGCGGCTCATGTCTTTGACGCCTTATTCCGGTACATGCAAAGCAGCACCACGTGGCTAGTCATTATCTTTGCGGTACTTTCAGCGTTGCTTTGGCTGATCGGCCCGTCCACGTGGGCGACGGCGACGCGGCGCGTGTTTGCTAATTCAAAGACGAAAATCGCATCGAGTACGGATACAGTCATGCAATCTGAAGCTGGGCAGCGCGCAGCGGACGCCTTGCGGGCGATGCTTGCTTGGAAAGTACGTTACGCCAAGCAACTTGCCTGGGCCGGTGTCATCGTGGGTGCTCTCGTACTCATCATTGTTCAATCCACGGGAGCCATCGTGGCTACCGTCATCGTGATCGCGATCTATGAGATTGCTCTCGCGCTACTCGTCATCAAGACACGACGCGAGGCGCATATGCCTTCTCCTAACAGCGATTCACAAGAACAGCACCAAGACGTCTGAGCCTCAGGCTTGGGTGCGCTTTTTTCGGCCTCTTAGCCACAGTCCAACCACTGCGCCAAGTACGGCGGACAAAATAATGACAAGCGACAGCGAAATGTGGACGGTTACAATCCAGAGGGTGACGCCGACCTTGCCTGAGTTCGCAGCAATGAACCAGACGAGGAGCGCGATGGCCGCACCTGCAAGCACCATGGATACGTCACGCTTGTGGACCTTGTTATTTTCTTCAGCCATCATGGGCCTCCCATTCCTCTCATATGGTGCCAGAAGTCGCGCCGTCTTCGGTGGACGCCTCTCATGATGACGCCTCAGCGACGTCGAATCACAACACTGATTGAGCATGAGATGGCAGGGACATGGTTCCTCGGCCTCGCGGCCATCATGGCCATGGTTTGGGCGACGATGGCGCCCACGAGTTACCAACTCGCCGGCAATGCATCACTCACGATCCCTAGTATCCCCTCCTCGAGCATCAACTCCATTCATACCTTGATCACCAACGGCTTTATGGTGGTGTTCTTTCTCGCCATCGGCTTAGAGATGGGTCGGGAGCGCCGAGCCGGTGCTCTTCAGCGTCTGGGTCAGGCACTAGCTCCCCTCCTTGGGGCTATCGGCGGCATGATTGGCGCTGCTCTGTTCTACGAAATCATTTGCCTCGCCTTTGGCTCCGCGCAGAGCCGACATGGCTGGGGTATTCCTATGGCTACTGATATTGCTTTCACCCTTGGTGCCCTCAGCGTAGTGAAGCGACGAGCCGCTCCAGGTCTTCGAACCTTCCTCCTCACCTTGGCTATTTGCGACGACATCGCAACCGTTCTTGTGTTGGCCGTGGTGTCGCACCATGCAAGTTCACCTCACGACATCCTCTACGGCGCTTTCGCGATAGCGGTCTCTGGCGCGCTCACCGCCGTCGCACTACGACGACGTTCGCCCCTTGCGCTCTGCGCAGCGACCGTAGCCCTGTGGTGGGCATTCGCACACCTCGGGGTTGAGCCGCCCTTGGCCGGCGTCGCTACCGGTGCCGCCATGGCCATGTATCGACCGAGTTATCAAGCCGCCGAGCGTTTTGAGCACTATGTCGTAGCGCTTTCGACCTGGGCCGTACTTCCTCTCTTCACGCTGTGTGCACTAGGCATTGACCTTGGATCATCAATGTGGCGCGCCACCCCGGTAATTTTGGTGGCCGTATTGATTGCTCGTCTCTTCGGTAAGCCCCTCGGCGTCCTTGGCGGAGTAGGCATCGCGCAACGCTTTGATGGCCCCAATGATCGATGGAACCTTCCTACCCTTCAAGTGACGGGCGCCGCGATCCTGTGCGCTATCGGCTTTACAGTGCCACTGATTTTTGCGGCAAACATCTTTGGGGCGAGTTCAAGTTCCTACGCAGCATGTCAGTTCGCACTAGCGGCTGCCTCAATGCTGGCCATGGTGATTGGTGCGAGCCTCATCGCTCGCCGACGGGCTACTCAGTGAGACGCGAAGAGTCCTACCGGGCAGCTCAGGCCTGTTCCACCCAAGCCGCAGTATCCGTTCGGCACCTTTACGAGGTACTGCTGGTGATACTCCTCGGCGTAGAAGAACGGGGTAGCGGGACGAATCTCGGTAGTGATAGTGCCAAGACCAGCCTGCGTCAGTTGAGCCTGAAATGCTTGCGCGCCAGCAATTGCAACGCGTAGCTGTTCATCACTCGTGGTGTAGATCGCGGAACGATACTGCGTACCAACGTCGTTACCTTGGCGGTATCCCTGTGTTGGGTCATGACTTTCAAAGGTTAGTGATATGAGTTCCGCGTAGCTGACGATGCTCGGATCAAACACGACCATGACCGCTTCAGTATGGCCGGTACGCCCAGTACACACTTGTTCATAACTCGGATGGGGCGTAAAACCACCCTGATAGCCAACGGCAGTCGTGAAGACGCCCGCTTGCTCATAGAAAATGCGCTCAGCGCCCCAGAAGCATCCCAGCGCAAGGTAGGCAATTTCCATACCCTCAGGAAAGGGGCCCACCAACGCGGTCCCCAGTGACGCATGGACGCCGCGAACTACCATCGGCTCACTGCTGCCCACGAGGGCATCTTCTGCGGTAACCATCTCCGGCTTAGACCAGCCCATCGTTCCTCACCCCTGCGATTCTCAATCGTCTCTATGGCTTACGATAACGGCATTCGTCGTGCTCGCGACTATCTATTTTGACTAAGCAAACTGCTAAAAGTCGACGAAAACGCCAAGCAGCTTCATGGTCTTCTAGCATCGTTCCCAGTAAGGAGGCCCTATGACAGGCGATCACGATGACCAGAGTACGGCGAACGCTTTGAAAGGCCGTATCTTGGGAAATCTTAAAAAACTCACCGGGCGTGGTGAAATCAATGCGCTCCGTCTCGAAATCATGGCGCTCCGGGCCGAATTTGAAATGCTTCCCAATGGCCCAAAGGGAAGAATCGAAACGCTTCAAGAACTATGCGACCGGCTCGAGGTGCGACTCAGCGAGGTCGTCGAACTCGCGGGCCAACCTCGGGCAAGCGAGCGCCGTGACGCACGTATCATCGCGGACCTCGAACGTCGCATCCAGGCGCTCGAGCAATCCAAAGGCGACGGCTCCTAGCGGTGAACCCATTGCTGACTCCGCGCGTCAGTGTGGTTGTTGCCACGATTGATCGTCTCGATGCGGTAGAACTTTGCCTTGATCGACTCATGCAAACGATCGATGTAGCGATTGAGACCATCGTGGTAGTTGGACCCGGCGGTGATTTGGTAGCCGAACAGATCGCCAAGCGTCATGATGTCGCTGCGCTCCTTCGCAACCCAGAGCGTAACCTTGCACGTTCGAGAAATATGGCGCTCAGTGTCGCTCGCGGCGAATTCGTTGCATTCATCGATGATGACGCCTATCCAACCGAATGGTGGTTAGAGGATCTTCTCGGCGAATTCGATGATGCTGAAGTCTTGGCCGTCGGTGGCTCGGTCTACGACTACACCGGCTACACCTACCAAATGCGCTACGGCCGATGTACTAACGCAGGCGATGCCACGCCCGTCAATGCCGCTCCCGTCATTGGACTCAGTGAATGCCCCTCGGCCACGACCTTCACCTACGCGACGGGTGGGAACTTGGTGGCAAGAACCGCCGAACTCATTGCCTTGGGGGGCTTCGATGAGCAATTCGATTACTACCTCGAAGAGACGGATCTATGTCGTCGAATGCTTGATGTAGGAGGCATCGTACGGGTTGTCGACGGCGGTCAAATTTTCCATAAGTTCCTACCCTCCGCGATCCGCTCGAGTGATCGGATCGCGCTCGATCGTCGAAGCATCTTGATTAACCGTGCCTACTTCGCTGCACGTCACCAGCTCCCCGATACCTCATCGGCTGAGGTTCTCGCTGACTTCGAGCGTTTCGCGACGAACGCTGTGGCCGAGATCGAAGCTGCTTGCAGAGCAAGTATCGCTAGTACCGAGCATGTCGAAAAAGTCCACCGAGATGTCGGCGAAGCCAAGGAACTTCTTTCATCTTGGTTACTCAGGCCTCCAACGATGCGGCCATCAACGCGGTCACCGGGTGCCGATGTCATCGTGAATCCCGATGCAGTCGCCCTGCGCTCTAGCGAGGATGTCTCACACCTCGCCTTCGTCAGCGACCACGTGCTTTCAGAGGAGAGCATCGCCTATCGCCGCGCCAAAGCGATGCGAGATCAAGGACACATCGTACGAATTCTCGAACCATCGTCGGGACACAGTACGGTCGACGTCGAAGAGGGCATCTGGCGTCATCGAATGGCGCTTACTCCCGCATGTCACAATCTTACGACGACCGTGCTTCTAGAGCTCGAACGCATCACCGCTGAGCAGCGAATACTGGATCTGGTTTACCTTGATGCTTCCATGGCGCACGATGCGGTAGAACGTTCCGGATTAGCCTTCTTGGATTTCGAGACCTTGCCATGAGTGACCACCGTGACACTGATGGTGCCCTCGACGCCATTAGGTCGAGTGGCGGTCGGATCACCGAGACCAAGCGTTCGGTTATCGAGATTCTTGCCGCAGCCAACGAGCACCTCAGTGCTGAAGCGGTCACCGCAGTCGTCCACCAAACAACGCCAGGCGTCGCTCCCTCAACGGTGTACCGAATTCTTGAAGAGCTCGTACGCCTCAAACTCGTCGAGCACTCCCACGCTGGTCGAGGACCCGTCACCTACCACCTAGGAACGCACGACCACGGACACCTCGTTTGTCAAGAGTGCGGATTAATTACTGAAGCAGAACCGGAACTCTTTGAGACCCTGACCTCACTAGGTCTTAGCCGCCACGGATTCGTTGTCGATGCACACCACTTTGCGGTATTGGGAACGTGCGTGAGTTGCGCGTCACGTCTCTCGCGCTGACCGAAGCGCAGCACTCGCAAATATTCCGGCTAGAGCACCCAGCCCCGCAACCATCGTCATAGCGAGCGCAAAGGCCGATTGCACTTCATGCGAGAGCGCGCTCGCTCCCCCACAGGCTACGAAGACAGCACCACCGATAGCGAGACCCATTGCGGTTCCCAAACCTCGAACGGTGTTGATAGTTCCCGATCCAACGCCAGCACTCATGGCGGGGAATGCCTTCATCACCCCGTGATTGTTTAGGGTGTTGAGTACGCCAAGACCAGCCCCCATAAGCGCGAGCCCCCCTGCGGCAATGGGTAGATGCTCTCCGGCATGACCAAGCATCATTGCCCCACCAGCCATAGTGATTCCACTAAACGCCACCATCGTTGATGCACCAAAACGACTACTGAGTCGACCGGCTAAGGGAGCAAACAGCGCGAGGGAACCAGGCAGTCCAAGCAACACGAGCCCAGCAACGCCCGATGACCGAAACAGGGCGCGCTCGATATCAAAGGGCACCAGGAACAAGGTCGAATAGAGCACGAAGTAACTCAATGCTCCAGCAGTAATACCGAACGAAACATTTCGCGTTCGAAGGAGTGCAATACTCACGAGTGGTTTCGCAGCACGCTGTTCGTGAACTACAAACGCCACCATAATGACGGCACCCACGGCCAGACTGCTCACGATGCCGGGCGATGACCAACCGAGGTGTTCGCCTGAGGAAAGGCCCACGAGAATGAGGCCGATCCCCAAAAATAGGTACGCAGAGCCCCACCAGTCCAACGGCTCGCGTGGGGCCAAATTGCGACTTCTGGGGATGAAGGCCAGTGATGCAATCAAGGCCACCACTCCGATTGGTAGATTCACCATGAATAAGAAACGCCACGTCACCACTTGCAATAACAAGCCACCAAGCGTCGGACCAATGGCAAGGCCCACTGCTTGGCTCGCAGCTTGGATACCAAGAGCTCGAGTTCTCGACGTAGTCGGTACCGCCAAGTACACAATGGCCACGCTATTGGCCTGAATCATCGCAGCGCCGATACCTTGTACGACGCGGCCCGCTACCAAAAAACCCAAACTCGGCGCCAACGCACATAAGACGGAGGCGCCGGTAAAGACGACAAAGCCGTAAACGTAGATCAACTTGCGACCCACCATGTCTGAAATACGGCCCATTAATACCAACGTGGCAACCACGGTTAGGAGATACGACAAACCAACCCAGGTGATCGCACCAATGGTTACTGAAAATGATCGCTGCATTGAGGGGTACGCCAGCGACACAATGGACGCGTCAACCTGAGAAAGAATCGCTCCGACACATACGGCCAGAACCGCTAGCCAGGGAGCTCCGCCCCACGATCGAATCGCTCGGATGCGACGAGACTCGTTAAACGGAGGAAAGGTGCTTGGAGCCCGTAACCCATCATCGTGAGCGTTCACATCCCCATTCTGCCCTATGACCTAGCTTCACTAACGCCCCCTTCGACGGCGATCTCGCCAAGGAGACCGATCGTCACTGCTGAAGCGCAGGATAAGCACCAGGCCCAGTACTAGGAGCCACACGATCAGCGGCGCTTTCGATGGTATGTACCGCGCACCTGCATCAAGGTTCCTCGTGGTGACAGCTGGCGTAACGACAAGGAGTAACCATCCTCCGCACCGCGACGCGCGGCCGTGAGTAGATTGGAGATGTGAGAGAACATTCAAATCATTGCGTGCGCGGCTAGTGATTAGCGTTTCGGGTTTAACCAAGACCTACGGCGAAACCGTCGCCGTTGATGATTTGAGTTTCACGGTTCCCCCAGGCGTGGTCACAGGCTTCTTGGGACCTAACGGCTCAGGTAAGTCAACCACGATGCGAATGATTCTGGGTCTTGACCGTCCCGATCAGGGCAGCATCACCGTGGACGGAAAGGCGTACCGTGACTTACAGTGGCCGCTGCGCGAAGTTGGTGCCTTACTTGACGCCAAGGCGCTACACCCCGGTCGATCAGCACGATCGCATCTTCGGAGTTTGGCTGAGTCCAATAGCATTGACGCGAAACGCGTGAGTGAGGTACTCGAACTCGTTGGTCTCGAATCAGTGGCGAAACGCAAAGTCGGTAAGTTCTCACTCGGCATGGGGCAGCGACTAGGGATTGCCGCCGCGCTGCTCGGCGATCCCCAAATTCTGCTCTTCGATGAGCCCGTGAACGGTCTAGATCCCGAGGGAATCTTGTGGGTTCGTACCCTCCTCCACGATCTTGCTCGTCAGGGTAAGACGGTATTTGTGTCTAGCCATCTCATGAGTGAAATGGCGTTAACCGCTTCGAACTTGGTGGTTATTGGTCGGGGAAAGTTGCTCGCCGAAACAACGGTCGAGAACTTCATCGCCTCGCGCACAACACCGACGATCAAAGTCGCCTGCAGGGACCTCGCCGGGCTCAATACGGCGCTCCTGGCGGCTGGTGCCGAAACTACCCAAGAAAGCGACCACTTACTCGTTACGCAAATGAGTCAAGAAGAGGTCGGACTGATTGCCTTAGAGAATCAGCTTGCCCTTACGGAGCTAACCCTTCAGTCGGCAAGTTTAGAAGAGGTTTTCATGGAACTCACCGCAGGAGAAGGCGACTACGAAACAGGAGTCACTCAGTGACGACGAACTTGCTCGATAATCTGGCTGCGTCCAAGGGTTCCCACTTCACGAATGCCGTTCGTTCTGAGTGGACCAAGATCCGGACGATTCGATCAACCTGGATCTGCCTCGGTCTTGCTGTTTTCGTCGGCATCGGACTATCGATCTTGGTTCCCTCACTTGTCGCTCACAATTGGGCAACGCGAGGTATCAGCGACAAAGCAAACTATGACCCCACTAGCCTTCCCCTTGTCGGCGTAGGCTTAGCGCAACTTGTCATGGGTGTATTCGGTGCTCTCGTCATCACGAGCGAGTACTCGAGCGGATCCATTCGAACTACATTCGCTGCTGTTCCCCGTCGAGGAATCCTGCTTAGTGCCAAGGCGACGGTGCTAGGAATCTTGACCTTTTTCGTTGCCGAACTCTTCACCTTTGCAGCTTTCTTGATTGGGAGTTCGGTTCTCTTGGCTTCGGGCGGCCGAACCATAAATCCCACCGACACCTTGGCGCAGCAACTGACGTCGAGCCATATTCCTGTGGCCACGCTTGGCACCAGCGGCGTGGCCTTCGCGGTGTTTCGCTCCGGTCTCTACCTTGCCCTCATCACCCTATTTGTGCTCGGCCTCGGATTCATAATTCGAAACACCGCGGGCACCATTGCCACCTTCGTCGCAATCATCCTCATTATTCCGGCCATTCTGGGTGTCTTGCCTCACAGCATCAGCCGCCCGATTGTCGAGCACATGCCGTCCGCCCTCGGTAGTTCTATGGCATCAACACACCAACGAACGACCGATTATGCGGGCACATTGATCAATCCGTGGGGTGCGACCGCACTCTTGGCCATCTATGTCATCATCATCTTGCTGATTGCCTGGGCGCTCGTTAAACGACGCGACGCATAAATCAAGGGCGCGTAAAGAGTTCTACAAGATACGCCCCCGTAGTGGGAACGGTGGCGAGTTCGTCGCTCACCGCTACCATCACCGCGGCGAGATCTTCGTTCGCTACCGCGGGGACCTCAAAGAGGAGTCCACGCCGATTGTGATCTTGCCGACATTTCCATGAGGACGGGATACTTGCCAGGGTCGACCCTTGGTGAAGGCCGATTCGGCCCTTGGCGTGGAGTACCCCTAATGTGTCAGGCTGACCCGCAACACCGGGCATCAAGGTAACGATGGGTGCACCCGGTGGCGTTGGCCCGGTAAGCCACGCGAATAGCGAAGGTCGAAACTGCGGGTAGTCCTCAGGAACGCCTGGCGTGCAATTAACCCATCCTTTGCTTGCCCGAGCACTACCTAGGGCCGCGACGAATTCACCTAAGTCTTGCTCTTTGACCTCGAACGAGGAACGTTGCGTCGAGCTCATGAGCGGTGCTCCTTGACGTACGCCAGTACTTCCTCAGTATGTTGGCCGAGCGTCGGAGCCGGCCGACGCAACCGGGGACGAACCCCATCAATCGTAAGCGGGAATCCGACTACCTTCACGGGTCCACCTTCTAATTCCATCGTCTCGATGAGGTCCCCTGTCGCAATCTGCGCTTGCGCAAATACCGCTGGTAGGTCATTGACGGGTGCACAAGGAATCTCTTTCGCCACCATCCGTGGCATCCAGGCTTCAGCTCCCTCGGAGCAGAGTACTGCTTCAATTTCCTGCCGTAACGCTTCTCGATTTTTAACCCGGGCCTCGTTATTATTAAAGCGCGGATCAAGACTCCATTCTTCGTGCCCAAGCGCTTCACACAGCCCCTGCCATTGCTTCTCAGACGCAACCGCGAGCAGGAGAGGCAGATCTTTCGTTTGGTAGGGGGCGTAGGGGGCAATATTGGGATGATCATTACCGATGAGCGTTGGGATCACTCCCCCCGCGAGGTAGTTCGAGGCTTGATTCGTCAGAATAGATACCGCTGATTCAAGGAGTGGAACTTCAATCCGTCGCGCTGATTCATCGGGCTTCGCAGCACGCTCAAAGAGACCCGCGAGGATCGCGATCGCTGCGTAGAGGCCCGTTGTGATGTCGGTAATGGGGATGCCGACCTTGGTCGGCCCTGACTCTGGCGTTCCCGTAACGCTCATAATGCCGCTTCTAGCTTGTGCGATGAGATCGAAGTTCGGCTCATCCGCGAGCGGCCCGCCGCTCGCCGCAGACGCCACCTTGACCCAAAGCACATGAGGCAGCGCATCTCGAAGAGCCGTGAGACCGAGACGCTCGGCCTGGGAGGGAAGGTAATTTTCAATAACCACATCGGCAGCACCCGCTAAGTCGGCGACAAAGCGCTGACCCTCCTCGGTGCGTTGATCAATGACAACCCCCCTACGGTTTCGATTAACACTCAAAAAGTAGGTCGCGACGCCATAGACGCTCGGAGGGCTCAGGGTCCTGATCATGTCTCCACCAGGCTGCTCAACCTTAATGACGTCTGCACCGAGGTCACTTACAATCTGAGCGCCGAGGGGTCCCGCCACCACGCGCGTGAGATCGAGAACGCGGATTCCTTCTAAGGGAAGACCAGTTCCCACGGTCGTCTCATCAACGGGCCAGCAATCTCTCGGGTCACGATTCACAGTGTCTTCAGCCTAGATCTGATGGCTGACGAAGTTGATCACAGAACCTTGGAGAGGAAATTCTTGAGTCGTTCGTTCTGAGGATGGACGAGAACGTCTCGAGGCTTTCCCGCTTCTACTATGCGTCCGCCATCCATAAAGACCACGGTGTCGCCCACTTCTCGTGCAAATCCCATTTCATGGGTGACCACAACCATGGTCATTCCTGAATCAGCGAGAGCATGCATTGCATCGAGAACTTCGCCAACGAGTTCAGGGTCAAGCGCGGACGTCGGTTCGTCAAAGAGCATCAACTTAGGTTCCATTGCGAGGGCGCGCGCTATCGCGACACGCTGCTGTTGACCACCCGAAAGCTGATTGGGATAGGCCCCAATTTTATCGCTGAGGCCAACGCGCTGGAGTAACTCTGCAGCCCTATCCTTGGCCTCGTTGGCAGACTGGCGTTTTACCTTTATCGGGCCAATGGTGACGTTATCAAGCACGGAGAGATGTGGAAAGAGATTGAAGCGTTGAAACACCATCGCGATTTCTGAGCGTTTCGCACAAATCTCGCGATCCTTTAACTCATAGAGGCGATGGTTCTTCTCTCGATAGCCCACGAGTTCGCCGTCTACCCACAAGCGGCCAGCATCGAGCTTCTCTAAGTGATTAATCAAGCGCAAGAAGGTACTCTTTCCCGATCCCGATGGCCCAATCATGCAGGTAACTTCACCTGGCGCGACTTCTAGATTGATACCTTGTAAGACTTCAAGGGAGCCAAAACTCTTATAGACCTCTTCGGCCTTTACCATGGGCGTCGTCATGGGTGCGCTGCTTGATGATTTTGGGGCCGGACGTAGCGAAGATTTCGCTTCAGGCGCTGCAGTGGTGTTGGGGGTAGTGCTCTCGTTGCGCCACGAGCAAAGTGCCGCTCAACGTAGTACTGACCGATCGAGAGCACCGTCGTCATCGCGAGATACCAAATACTCGCGACGATGAGTAGCTGAATGGTCTTGTAGTTTTGTGCAGAAATATTGTTCGCTACGTGGGTTAACTCATTAACGGCAATCACGCTGGCAAGCGATGACGTCTTGAGCATGGAGATCGTCTCATTACCCGTGGGGGGAAGAATGAGCCTCATGGCTTGAGGCAACACAATACGTCTCAGGGCCATGCCTCGACGCATCCCGAGCGATTGCGCGGCTTCAACTTGACCTTCGTCAACCGAGATAATACCTGCGCGGACAATTTCAGACATGTACGCGCCTTCATTCAAACTCAATGCAAGCGTGGCGGCCCAGAAGGCGCCTAAGACCGAGTTCAAGTTGATCGTCACGAAACTAGGACCGAAGGGAATACCCAAGGTGATGTGGGGATAGAGCGCAGCGATGAAGAACCAAAAGTAGATCTGCACTAATACGGGGGTCCCGCGGAAAATCCAAGCGTAGAACCAAGCCACACCTGAGATCATCCGGCTCTTGGAAAGCCGCATTACGGCGACCAAAACGCCAAGTAAAACGCCAGCAAGCATGGAGACCACCGTCAGCTCCAGCGTGATTTCCGCACCTTTGACAACGAGCGATGAGAAAAGGTACTCGCGAACAACGCTCCAGCCAAAGCGGCTACCTCGTTGACCGGGGATTTGCGTCTGCGAGAAGACCAGCGTGTGGACGGCCATCGCCACTAAGACCAAAAGCACCGCACCCGCCACCCAGCGACCTGGGTGGCGGACGGGTACTGCTTTAATAATTTCAGGCTTCGTAGCTGAGTGCGTTTCTGAGTTAGGACCGCTCTCGCTCGATGTGCTCACCCGTGGTTCCTCGAACCAGGACCTAGCTAGTTGCGCCGTTAATCGTGATGGAGCTTACCGAGCCAGATTCGGTACCCCACTTCTTAAGAATTTCGGCGTAGATGCCGTTGCTCACCAACTTCTTCATCGCTGCCTGAATGGCAACATCAAGCGTTGATCCCTTGGGAACGGCGATACCGTAGGGAGCGACGTTGAAGGCGGTACCCGTCAGCATGAACTCGCCACCCGACTGAGCCACAACGTAGCCAGCAACTTGACTGTCAGCAAAACCAACGTCGGCGCGACCCGATGCCACCGCCAAGTTCACCGAGTTCTGATCAGCGAAGCTGAGCGTCGTCACCGCTTTATGGCCAGCCTTCTTACAAGCAAGGGACGCTGCTTGGGAGTCGGTTTGTTCAACCGTTCCCGTCTCGACAGCCACCGTGTGGCCACAGAGTGACTTGAGGCCGTTAAAGCTCATTCCAGAGCCTTTCTTTACGTAAAAGGCTTCGCCGGCCGTAAAATAGTCGACGAAATTCACGCTCTGCTGTCGGGCCAAGGTGTCCGTGAATGAAGAGTTGCCAATGTCGTACTTGCCAGCTTGTAGGCCAGCGATGATGGATCCGAAGGTGACGTTCTGGAGCACGGGCTTTAAGCCGAGTACTTGAGCGATCGCCGTACCCAAGTCAGCGTCCATGCCGACGATGGTGGTGGTGCCCGGAGCAATGAACTCGTCGGGCGGATAGGTCGCATCCATGGCTTGCGTCAATTGACCAGTCATAGCCACCGACGAAGGAACCAAGGCGGCAATGGCGGCGTCCTTGGATTGGACGGGAATGGCCTTCGACGGAATCGTCGTGGTCGTCGTTGCGGGTGTCGAAGAACTTGAGCCACAAGCGGCAGCAAGAACTGCGACGCCTACTAGGGCTGCTCCAAGCGCTGAGCGCCCAAAGGTAGTGGTGATACGTGACACAGGAATACCCCTCTCGAGAAATGGTGTCTTCATCTTGCCACGCATGGGGCGCTACGTCACCTTTTCGTCGAAATCTAGGCCGAAACGAGGTTTGCCACGGCGGCGCTCAGCCGGTCAATGGCATCGCGGACTCCCCCAGAAATGCCCGCCAGCGAGAGATAGCCATGGACCAGACTTGGTTCGGACAAGAAGGCGACGTCGACGCCGCCACTTTGGAGTAGGCCACACAGGGCTACGCCCTCATCGTGGAGAGGATCAAATCCCGCCACGCTCAGTACTGTTGGCGGTGCCTCATGGAGGTCGCGAGAGAGCAGCGGCGAAATGCGAGGGTCGGCGTGGTTCTCGACCCCGGCTAAGTACAGCTCGTAGTAAAAATTCATAGCATCAGCTGACAAAAGGTAGCCGTCAGCCAAGTCGTGCATCGATGCTGTCTTGATTTCAGGGCCCGCCGTGGGATACGCCAGCACGAGACCACGGAGCGATCGCCCTCGCTTCCCCATCACCAAGGCTGCCTCAAGCGCGAGCAGTGCACCGGCTGAATCGCCACCCACCACAATCTGTTCAGCACTCACCCCAAAGTGACTCGCATTGTCTTGCGCCCAAGCGACGGCATCGAGGACGTCTTCGAAGCCAGCGGGGAAGGGGTGTTCGGGCGCAAGTCGATAGGTAATGCCAAGTACCCACATGCCCGTTCCTGCGCTCAGCCTTCGATAGGTAGGGTCATAGCCTTCCAAACTGCCAACGACAAAGCCGCCGCCGTGCACCCAGATCAAGAGCCCGCTCGGTGCGTGGTGCACATCCATTTCGTAGAGACGAGCTGCACGTGGTCCTGATGCGACAGGAACCTCCATGAGCCGAACTCGTTCGACCTGGGGCGGTTGAGAATCAGTCAACATTGCCTGCTCATCGGCGAAACGACGGAGTTGGTCAATGGTGAAGTCCCGGATTGCCGGTGCATGTTTTCCTACCCCAACGCCCAAGGTTGCTTCGAGTTCGGGATCAAGTACCACTAGGACGAGCCTAGATCGGACTTTCCAGCGCCTGCCAGTCCCTTGTCTAAATCTTGGTGCCCTAGTATTCGAACCTATGAACCCCACAATCAACGCCGATCAAGATCGAGTTCCCCTCCGACAACACTGGGTCCTCATCGCCCTGATCGCCGTTGCCTCTGTGGCGAATTTAAACCTTGCCGTAGCCAACGTCGCCCTTCCATCGATTGGGATCGCCTTTCAGGCTTCTCAACTGCAACTAACCATTGTGTCTATTGGTTTCTCGGT
Source organism: uncultured Actinomycetes bacterium (assembly GCA_903875425.1). GTDB lineage: Bacteria > Actinomycetota > Acidimicrobiia > Acidimicrobiales > RAAP-2 > CAIQWC01. The sequence goes on from CAIQWC010000024.1 coordinate 34,204, forward strand.
GGGTCTTGCCTCAACCGTGCTCTACTTGGGAGCCATCGGCGACCGCTACGGCCGCAAGACGATGCTCATCCTGGGTATGGCGCTCACTATCCCTACCTCGCTGCTCGCCGCGTGGGCACCTTCTGTCGAAATCCTCATCCTCGCTCGCATCCTCGGCGGTGTCGCTGCCGGTATGGCCTTCCCGACGACGCTGTCGCTGATTACAGCCCTGTGGACAGGCCATGGACGCACCCGCTCTATCGCGCTGTGGTCAGCAATCGGAGGATCAATGATCGCGGTCGCTTCCTTGCTGTCGGGGTGGCTACTCGGCGTCGCATGGTGGGGATTGGTGTTTGCTATTACTGCTCCCTTGGCCGCTATTTCGTTGCTTCTCGCATGGATCGTGGTTCCCGCACACGTGAACGAAACCAAGGATAAGGTCGACCACCTCGGCGGCATCCTCTCGCTACTAGGGATCTTGTCCTTGACTTTGGCTATTGACTTCGTAGCCGATCCAGCCGAACGCCGAGCCAGCATCATCGCGGGCGCCATCGCCATCATCTCCCTACTCGGTTTTTTCATAGCGCAACGCCGCGTCGCCAACCCCCTCTTCGACTTGGCCTACGCCAAGCGTCGTACTTTCTGGGTAGCGGCCGCAGCAGGGCTCATCGTCTTCGGCAGCTTGATGGGCGTCACCTACGTAAGCCAGCAATTTATGCAAAACGTCTTGGGCTACTCACCCCTCAAGGCCGGCGCCACGATTGTGCCCGCCGCACTAAGCATGATTCTGACTGCCCCGCTCTCGGCCAAACTCATCTCCCGCTATGGCTCACGAATCACCTTATTAATTGGTTACGTCTTTTTATTCTTTGCGCTCTTGGTCAGCTTGGTCTCGTGGAATGCCAACGCCAGTATCTGGGTTGTTGAACTCTCCATTGTTTTGATGGGCGCCGGCGTAGGATTCGCGGGTACTCCAGCGTCACACTCGCTGACCGGCTCGGTCCCCGTCCATCGCGCCGGCATGGCATCGGGAACAGCCGATCTGCAGCGAGACCTCGGCGGATCAGTCATGCAGTCTTTGCTCGGCACCATCCTCACCGCCGGGTATGCCGTGAGTATTGCCAATCAGGCTGCTGCTGCGAAGCAGCCTGTTCCGACCAACGTTGTGGCTGAGATTCAGCGCAGTTTCTCGGGAGCCGAGATTATTGCGAAGCAGTACCCCACACACGCAAATCAAATTATCGAAGCTGCCAAGAGCTCATTTATGGATGGTTCCCATTGGGCCTACGCGGCCGGACTCATTGCCATTGTCGTCGGAGCCATCGTCGTAGCCATATTCTTTCCCGGCAAGACGGCGGAACAAAGCCAATTCAAGCAATACCAGAGCGAGGACTAACTCCCGACTGATTCGTCGGCGTGTTCGCGTTCCTCCGGAGGCTCCACCGAGAGATCGGGCAAGATTCGATCGAGCCACTTCGGGAACCACCAGTTCGATCGGCCAAGCAACTGCATCACTGATGGCACGACGGCCATACGAATGATGATGGCATCGACAATTACCCCAGCCGCGAGACCCAGACCAAACTCCTTGATAACAATCTGGCCACCAAGGATGAACGACGCGAACACTAAGACCATGATGAGCGCAGCAGCGGTAATCGTTTTACCCGTCGCAGCGAGACCATTTCTAACCGCCAATTTGTTGTCGCCGGTATGGAGCCATTCTTCGTGGATGCGGGTGAGTAAGAAAATCTCGTAGTCCATCGAGAGTCCAAAGAGAATCGCAAACATCATAACGGGGATGAAGGATTCAATCGGCCCTGTTCTTGTCACCCCAAAGAGGCTCCCGAGGACACCATGTTGGAATACAGCGGTCAATATTCCATAGGCCGCACCAATAGAAATTAAGTTCATGACCGCGGCAGTGACGGGAATCACGATGGAACGAAATACCCAACCCAAGAGCAAAAAACTCACCAAGACGACGAGACCCACGAAGAGCGGGAGTTTGGCGCCGAGCACATGAGCAAAATCAACGAAGATGGCCGTGAACCCACCGACGTAGACCGTTAGTCCCGTTCCTGCGGTGGCAGCTGGAATCGTCGTCGAACGAAGATGATTAATCAACGCCGTCGTCTCAGCAGCCTGCGGCGAGGTCGAGGGAAACACTTGAACAATCTCGACCAATGAATGAGGCAGCTTCACCGGCGGTGCTACAAACACCACCCCAGGCTGCATGGCGACGTCTTTCGCAACCTTCGCCATGGCCGCCTCTTGCTCAGCACCGTGAACCTTGGCGACGAGCTGTAGCGGTCCATTGAACCCAGGACCGAATCCTTGTGCCAAGAGATCGTAGGCAACGCGAGTCGTTGACCCATTCGGGTCATTGCCCTGATCCGAGCTCCCCAAGCGCATGGATAAGAAGGGCGCAATCAGAATCGCGATGACCAGTAGGGCAATGACTGCTGGAACGAGGGGGCGACGGCGCATGAAGTCTGCCCATCGAGCCCAGAAACCCGTGGATGAGTCGGTAGCCAAGGCCGGTCCCGTCTGGGCTAAGGCTTTTCGTTGGCGGCGGCCCATCGCCTTGGGACCAATGAATGAAAGCATGGCCGGAAGCAAGGTGAGCGCAGCGATCATGGTGAAGAGCACACCAATCGAAGACGCAATGGCGAGGCCGTAGAGGAAACTCACCCCAAGCGCAAACATCCCCAGGAGCGCAACGCAGACGATGATGCCGGCAAAGAGCACGGCTCGACCCGAGGTGTCGACTGCTTTGGTAATGGAATCTTTTACCGACATACCAGCACGGAGACCTTGACGATGTCGAGTAACAATGAACAGGGCGTAGTCAATACCTACGCCGAGTCCAATTAACAAAACCAGCTGGTCAGAGAACGAGGGCATCTGTAAGACGTTCGAGAGCAAAGCAATGATGCCGACTGCCGTTCCCAGTGACAAGATGGCAGACAGTAGGGGAAGTACCATCGCAAAGATGGAACCAAATACGAGGAAAAGTACGACACCCGAAAGTAAAACCCCAATAAGCGTGCCATCGAATTTCACTTGAATCGATGACTCCGCAATTTGACCGCCGACCGCTACGGTCACGTTTTTGTCGGCGACCGAGGTTGCTTCCCTAACGAAACGCTTCGCCTCGGCACTAGAGACCTTGAAGGAAGGTTCGGAGAACTGAACCGTGGCATAGGCAACCCGAGCCGTTTTAGAAATCTGCTGAGCGCCCGTCGGCGTGAAGGGTGAGGTGATCCCCGATACACCCGGAAAGGATTCAAGCTTCGTTAGCGACTTCGTAATCGCTTCAACATTGCCAGGAGCGGTAATGCTTTGTCCCGCGGGCACCGCGTAGACCACTCGCTCAAGGTCGCCAGACTGCTTTTGGTCAGCAGACTTTATGAGGTTGTAGGCGCTCGTCGAAGGGGTATTGGGGAGCGTGAAGGAATCCGAGAAGTTTGACCCTACGGCGTTCGATGCGCTAATCGATCCGATGAGTACCGCGAGCCATACGAGGACCACCGTCCATCGGTGATCGATACACCACAGGGCAAGACGCTTCATGACAAGACTCCAAGGCTCGAGGGGTTGGCGCTAGCGAGATGTAGCCCCTCAAGCGTAGCGTTGGGGATCCCAAATCAGTCGGGGATCTCCGCGACGACGTCACCCGCGAGTTCCCGATAGAGCGTCGGACTGACGAGGCGAAGACCCAGCAAAGCAAGGGCTAAGACCACGGCTGCGAGCGCCATCACCATGCGCACCCCAATGACTTGTCCGATAGCACCCTCCGCTACCAAACCAATGGGATAGATCACCCCAAGACAGGTCATATAGATACTCAAGATTCTCCCCCGCTCGGCCTTTGGGGCGTGGAGTTGGACCACCGTATTGAGTCCGGACAAGATCGCTATATAGGTAATACCCACCAGCAAGATTCCCAACGCCGCTAACGGCAAGGTCGGGGCTGCTGCGTAGCAAGCAAGGGCTAAGCAAAAAGCCCCGAGGGCCAAGGGCAGTAAGCGCCGATGTCCAAGGCGATGTGCCAGGGGCGCGAGCACCATGGCGCCAATCACCGCTCCAATACCTTGCGCTGTTGTCAAGACTGCCGGTCCCCCGGCTTTTCGATGCAAGCCTTCGACGGCCTCGGCGGCTACGAGCCCAATAAAAGGAGCGCCTACGAGGGCTACGACGCTTATCAAGACGATGGCATTACGGCAGGCTCGGTTTTGGCGTGCGGCCACGACCCCTTCCATGAAGCGTTCACGAACACTCTTGGCGTCATTACTGCGTGACGAATGTGGAATCTCGACCATCAAGAGGGCGATAACGACAGCGCCAAAGGAAAGCGCGTTCACCGCAAATGCGCCCGTCGCGGACCACAGCACCAAGAGCACCCCTGCCAACGCCGGACCCACGACGCGACCGAGGTTCCATTGCGCCGATGAAAGTGACACCGCTGCGAGTAAGTCCTCTTTGGCCACGATCTCGGGGATAATGGACTGGTAGGCGGGAAAGCCCAAGGCACCAATACTCGAACCACAAAACACCACGGCCATCAGGGCCGCGACGGGATCGTGGTGCGTCCCCACCAAGATGGTCAGCACCGTAGCCGAGCCAGCTTCGCCAATGGTGGTGACAATGAGTAGGCGCCGCCGATCTACTCGGTCGGCGAGGACCCCGCCAAGCGGAGCCAACAGCCCTAGGGGGATAAACGCGGCTGCCATCGTGAGGGCCGACCATAAAACGCTGTGAGTCCGAAGCGTTACGAGTGTCCCCAAGGCCACGGTTTGCATCCAACTGCCGATATTGGAGATGAGCGCTGAGGACCAAATCAAAGTAAAATTTCGAGACCCAAACGGTCTCAGGGAGCGCCAGGTCACCCTAGGTAAACTCGCCGGCGTTCCTGCGCCGCTCAGCATCTGCGACAATACCGTTCAGCATGCCCGGAAACACCCAACGGTGGAAGGGGGCAACCCCATACCAATAGGCTCGGCCCAACAGTCCGCGCGGACGATACTCCGCACGCTGCACGATGTGGGTCCCGAAGCGATCCTCGCTGATCTCCCACGTGAGCCAGGCATCGCCGGGCAGCCGCATCTCGGCGTGGAGTCGAACCCGAGCCCCGGGTTGAAGATCTTCAACCCGCCAAAAGTCCAGGGCGTCGCCAATTGCTAGTTTCGCACGCCTCCCTCTGCGCATACCGGGGCCGCCGAAGAGTTGATCAATAATTCCTCGTACCTTCCAGAGAAACTCACCGGCGTACCAGCCTCTTGCGCCACCGATTCCTGAGACCACCTCGTAGAGCTGCTCTGGAGAAACCGTGGTCTTAGCACTACGTAGATCGCGGAGCATGGTGCCACCAGACCATTCAGGATCCGTTTCGATCAGGCGGTAGTAGTTGCTATCGGCATCGAAAAATTCGGTCGGCACATTATCGTTAGCAATAGCCGCGAGCGCTCGCTCGAAGGCCTCACGTAGTGAAATGGGTTCCACCCCGGCAACTTCCGTGGCGCTACGGCCCGACACCACCACGTCGTTGACTAGGGATCGTACGAGTTCCCTCGCGAGGGGAACCGGTACCGGCGTCACCAGTCCCACCCAGTGCGAGGACAAATTGGGACCCACGAAGGGAACGACGAAGATCCGGCGGTGCGATAGCCCAGCAACCGACGCATAGGTTTTCATCATCTGGGCATAATCCACAATGTCCTTACCACCGAGTTCGTAGACCCCTGGTAGCACTGACGACTCGTTAATCATGTAGACCAGAACTTTGATGCAGTCTGCAATACCGATGGGCTGACACTTCGTGATTACCCACCGGGGCGTGATCATCACGGGGAGTACGTCAACGAGGTAGCGCAACATCTCAAAACTCGCGGAACCTGATCCGATAATCACGCCAGCTCGAATCTCGACCACCTCCACACCCACCGAGGCCAACACGCGCCCCACATCGTGGCGACTCTCGAGGTGAGCGCTCAAAGTATCGTCATCGCGTCCAAGTCCACCAAGGTAAACCATGCGTTTAATTCCCGCATCGCGCGCCGATTGAGCAAAATGGAGAGCGTCACTTCGCTCCAGGGCTTCCCAGTCCGAACCTACGCCGATGGAGTGCACGAGGTACACCGCAATGTCTTGGCCAGCCATTGCGGCGGTCAGGTCGCTTCCAATACTTCCTTGAACGACGTCAACACGATCTCGCCAGGGAGATCTGTCTAGTTTGGCTGGCGTCCGTGCCAAGCAGCGGACCTGATGACCTTCGGCTAGGAGCGCCGGAACGAGTCTGCCTCCTACGTACCCGGACGCACCCGTTACCAAAATCTTCATCAGCGGTGCACGTTCGTTAACGAGGTCATGTCGAAACTCTACCGGCGTACAGCGATGCAAACTCCATCGCTCACCAAGATGTAAGCCCTTTCGCAGCCTAAAAAACAGAACTCCTCGCATCGGAGCGGTCATGGCAGACTGCGCAGACTCGATGATCCAAGACGGAAATCAAAGACTTACTGGAGCGGACGACCGGGCTCGAACCGGCGACCTCGACCTTGGCAAGGTCGCGCTCTACCAACTGAGCTACGTCCGCGTTGGATACCACTTTAGCGTCTCGATACTGGCTTGCCAACACCATGCCGTTCCGGGCCCGAGTAGCCACTGATCATGAATGAGCGACGCCTGGGTCCCGATGCTTCATCCGGGACACTGCTACGCCACGCCGGTACTGCCGAAACCGCCCGATCCACGATCGGTTTCCGATAGCTGCTCCAAAGGGATATCGACAAACATGGCATGTTCCACACGCTGGATGACTAGCTGGGCAATACGATCACCAATGTTGATCTCAAAGGCCTCATGAGGATCGGTATTAACCAGAAGCACCTTGACCTCGCCGCGGTAGCCGCTATCGATCAGTCCTGGAGAGTTCAGGCAGGTCACCCCATGGCGCATCGCTAGGCCACTACGAGGCAAGATCAAGCCGGCGAAGCCTTCTGGAATCGCCAACGCGAGACCCGTCGCCACCAGCGCCCGACCGCCCCCCGGGGCAATACGCAAAGCTTCTGCGGCTCGTAAGTCAGCACCAGCATCGCCAGGATTGGCGTACGCGGGCTTCACAGCTTCAGGCTTCAAAGCGGCGGTATCAATTTCCACAACTCCAAGCGTACCGGTGATGGCGCAACGCTTCCGGCAGGAGTGATCTAACCTTCGTCCTCATGCTCGTATGGATTGATTTAGAGATGACTGGCCTTGACCCAGAACGTCACAGCATCGTAGAAATTGCGTCGCTTATCACCGACGATGATCTCAATATTATTGCTGAGGGCCCAGACCTTGTGATCGGAGCCAGTGACACGCAACTCGCAACAATGGACGACTTTGTACGTCACATGCACAGCGCATCAGGGCTTCTCGACGAAATTAGCGTTTCGAGCTTAACGATCGAAGAGGCTCAGCGCGAGACGATGGCATTTCTCGCAACCCACATCAGCGAGGCCGGTACCGTACCCCTAGCCGGAAATTCCATTGGCACCGACCGAAGGTTCTTGGCGACACAGATGAGTAAGATCGAATCGTTCTTGCACTATCGCTGCATCGACGTATCAACCCTTAAGGAACTTGCTCGGCGTTGGTATCCCGAGATCGCGGCCAAGGCACCCTCAAAGCACGGTGCGCACCGTGCGTTAGGCGATATCCGCGAGTCACTCGAAGAACTGCGCTTTTATCGCGAACATCTCTTTCCCCGTCGAAGCTAGCGATGTTTATCTCGCCCAGCGCTGAGGATATCGAGCGCGTCGAGTCCGTACTATCCGAACATCTCGATACCAAAGAACTTGCAGTATTGCCGGCGACCCACACCACGTTGGGGAACGTCCTCACTGCTGTCGTGGTGCTAGCAGAAGGCTGCAACTTTCGAGCAGAGCGCCTCCTCGTTACTAGCGCATCGAAGCTTCCCGACGCCACGGTGCTAGGTCGCCTTATTTTCACCGCTGGTCCCCTGCCTCGTGATCCAAGAGCTTCACTCCTGATTCAAGAGCGGCGCGCAGTGCTTGAGCGCAGCGGAGGCTTCTTAGGAGGCCAACGCGTTTAGCGACGCGATGTGAGCCTCGCTCAAGGTCAGCGATGAAGCTGCGCAGTTCTCTTCAAGGTGCGCTCGTGAACCGGTGCCAGGAATTGGCAGGATAACCGGCGAACGCTGGAGTAGCCACGCGAGGGCAACCTGGGCCACACTGGCGCCAAGTTCTGTAGCGATGGTATCGAGTGCGCCGCCAGGCTTGGTATAGGTACCCCCTCCAACGGGGAACCACGGAATAAAGCCAAGGCCATGAGCCTCGCAGTAGTCAACGACCGCTTCTGAGCCACGGTGACCGAGGTTGTAGAGGTTCTGAACGGTTGCGATCTCTACGATGGCGCGAGCTTGTTCAATCGTCGCCACGTCAACTTCCGAGAGGCCCACGCTACGAACCTTGCCCTCGGCTTTGAGTTCCGCCAAGAGTCCAAACTGTTCTTCGGCTGGAACGAGGGGATCGACGCGGTGGAGCTGGAATAAATCAATCGTGTCAACCCCGAGGCGGCGTAGGCTCATTTCGCACTCTTGGCGTAAGTACTCAGGCCTCCCCACAGGGGCCCACGCATCGGGGCCCGTACGGACTAACCCGGCTTTCGTGGCAATCAGCACGTCGCCATAGGGCAACAGTGCTTCGGCAATCAACTCTTCAGAGATGTAGGGGCCATAGCTATTCGCCGTATCAATGAGGTTGACGCCGAGTTCGACGGCACGACGCAGCACCGCAATAACGGTGTCGTGGTCCTTCGGTGGGCCCCATACGCCGGTTCCCACAATGCGCATAGCGCCGAATCCCAAACGAAAGACCGACCGGCCTTCAATGGAAAACGTTCCGCTTGCTTCAACAACATTCGTCATGAACTATTCCTCTCACTTTGCTGCCCACCTTAGTGCCGGGAATCAGGACGAGACGACTACTTATTCGGTTGTGGCGTCATGCGCAGGTACGGCTTCAAGGCGGTAAAACCCTTAGGGAACTTCGTCTTGGCCTCTTCGTCAGACACCGCGCCTGAAATAATGACGTCCTTACCATCGGTCCAGTTGACCGGCGTAGCGACGCTATAGCCGGCAGTGAGTTGCAGCGAGTCAAGAACACGCAGCACTTCGTCGATGTTTCGTCCCGTGGACGCAGGGTAGGTCAAGGTGAGTTTGACCTTCTTGTCGGGGCCAATAATGAAGACACTTCGCACCGTCAAGGTCTCCAGCTCATTGGGGTGAATCATGTCGTAGAGCGTGGCTACCGTTCGATCGTCATCGGCGATGAGCGGGAAGTTAAGCGCCGTTCCCTGCGTCTCGGCGATATCACCCTTCCAGGCATCGTGGCTTTCGAGCGAGTCAACCGACAAGCCAATGATCTTGGTGTTGCGAGCATCGAAATCTCCCTTGCGGGCCGCAAACGCTCCTAGCTCAGTGGTGCAGACCGGGGTGAAGTCCTTGGGGTGGGAAAACAAAATTCCCCACTGCTCTCCGAGCCAGTCGTGGAAGCGAATTTCGCCGTCGGTGGAAGAGGCTGTGAAGTCGGGGGCGATGTCGCCAAGGCGGATGGCCATGAAGCACTCCTTAATTGGTTGATGGCCCACGATGGGCCGTTCGCTTCTAAACCCTACTATTTTGATCTTATTAATACAATTACCAACCGCAACCGTTCGACCACGCGCCACATGGGAGACTGATGCTTATGGCTAAGGCTGTCCCACCTCGCACCCAGGTCGTCGTAGCGGCCTTTGACCTCGATGGAACCCTCACCAACGGCGGTTCAGTCTTCGACTGGCTCCGCGCGATCTGTGGCACCAAGCGCACCTATGAGGCGACGTTGCGACTCGGCCCCGCTCTTGCGATGGCCGCGCTCAAAGGTGGTAAAGCGGCGGACATGACGAAGGAGGACCTCTTTAGTGAATTGCTCCGTGGTCGAGACCTTGAAGAAGTCCAGGCCATATCGAAGCGCTACGCCGCTAAGCACGTAGCGACGGCGCTTCGCACCGATACCAAGGCCCGACTTGATTACCACGTGGCAGCAGGACACCATACGGTGATTGTGTCTGCTTCACCCGAGCTCTACGTTAATGAGGTTGCCGGCTTACTCGGAGTGCACGGTTCGGTGGCCACCAAATTGGCAGTGGATGCTCAGGCAAAACTCACCGGCCGCTACGAGGGTAAGAACTGCCGAGGTTCCGAAAAATTCTCTCGCGTCACTACGTGGATGCGTAGCCAAGGTTTGCTTGGCTCCTCGGAACAGACTCCCTTACTCTGGGCCTATGGAAATTCACGGGGCGATAGCCGGCTCCTTGAAGCGGCTGACCATGGCGTGAGTTGTGCGCGCTTAGGTCAATTCAGTCGCTTACGCGGCTACCCCACGCTCGCCGAGATCGTCGCTGCACCGGTCGTCGCCCCGACCCCATGAACATCGTTCAGGTTCTTCCGAGCCTCGCGAGTCGAGATGCCATTGGCGTTCACACCCTCAACCTCGATGCAGCGTTGCGCGCAGCCGGTATCGAAACGGCGATCTATTACGGCAATGCAGGTAATGACGTCGCCGATCGAGGTCTTCCCCTAACCCAGCTCGATCGCAGCGATGCCCATCGCATCATCCTCTATCACGCCTCCATCGGGAGTCCCGTTGTTGGGACCCTCGAAACCTCCGCCGGGATCCTGGCCCTGAACTATCACAACATCACACCGGCGCGACTGCTCGCGCGCTGGGCACCGGGCCTTGGCTACGAAGTAAGCCTAGGTCGGGCGCAACTTAGCGACCTCGCTGGTCGCACCCGATTCGCTCTCGCCGATTCTGAATTTAACCGTCGCGAACTCGTCGACCTCGGCTACCGAACCACTGAGACTGCTCCTCTGCTGCTCAACATGCGCCAAGCCGACGCAAGCTGCGATGATGCACTACTCACCGCGCTCAAGAGCATCCCCGATCAGGGCCCTCGCTTCCTCTTCGTTGGCAAGGTCGCACCCCATAAGGCGCCCCACGACCTCTTGGCCATGCTGGCGGCATACCGGGCTACCTACCACCCGGGCGCAACCCTAACGCTGGTGGGAACGCCCATTTCGGAGCGCTACCTCCAAGCCCTCGAGTCCTACATGGAAGACCTTGGTCTCTCCCAAGCAGTGACGATTACCGGCTCGATTTCTGGTGCTTCGCTGGAAGCCTATTGGCGTTCCTCGGACGTCTTTGTCTGCGCGTCAGACCATGAAGGCTTCTGTGTGCCCCTCGTCGAAGCTATGGGTCACGAATTACCCATCGTGGCCTTCGCCGCTGCGGCTATCCCTGAGACCATCGCCGATGCTGGTCTTGTCATCAGCGATAAAGCACCGCTTGCCTTCGCTGCCGCCGTTCATCGCGTCGTCACCGACCACGACCTCGCCAAGGCGCTAACGAACCGCGGTAAGGATCGAGTCTCGTCGCTAGATCTAGAGACGGCCACCGGCATTTTTATGGAGCGACTTATCCGAAATGCCGAGACAGCGCTTAGCGCTTAACCTCACTGCGGCGGCCTCTCGCTACCACTGATTCTAAAAACGCTTCGTAGCGTCGAATCAGCACCGGCCAGTCATAGCGACTCGCGACGTATCGCGCGCCTTGCTCGCCCATGTGCTCTCGTAACGCAGCGTCGCCTAGCAGACGCTCCAGGGTTACTTCAAAGGAGAGGTAGCCCTCGAAACTAAGTCCACCTCCAGATGCTTTAATATGTTCCATCGTCGGGCCGCATACGGCGTTAACCATGACCGCTCGGCGAGCGACCCACGCCTCCAGCACAACGAGTGAGAACGACTCCATGGCGGAGGGTGAAATCGCTACCTCTGCTCCTGCGACGATGTCCCACTTATCAGCTTCATTGACGATACCGGCAGCCACCACATCAGGGTGCTCAGGTAGGGGACGCGATACGGGTCCGACCAGAGCGAGGGCAAGGGGGCCGGGATGGCGCTTTTTGTACTCGACAAAATACTCATAGAGCATCGTTGAGCCTTTCTGCTCATCGACGCGACCGACACTGACTAGGTAGGGTCGTCCAGCGATACCGAGTATCGCCGCACCATCTCGACCTGAACCGCTCGCTTGACCAGTACCGAGCCCAAGAACAATCTGGTCGGTAGCTGCCGTGTGGAGTACGGGTTCTACCAAGGAACGCTCCGCTTCTGTGTGGAAACATATAGCGTCAGCGCTGTCGAAAACTCGTTGAAATATCGGGAGATAGAGCGATGGCTCATCGTGCGCAGCTGGGTGGAGCACCGCTGGTTGGCGCACCCGGGTGATGCCATGGACGCTCATGTAAAACAAGTAAGGGTAGAACGCTACGACATCAGCATCACAATCGCCGAGCGCCTCCACCAAGCTTTCGGAAACCGGTCCATTCGCTGCCACCCACGCAACCGAGTCTTCGATGCTGCGAGAACTCGGCGCTACACGAATTCTCGCATCAAGGTCCGAAAACTTTGGGTCCCGGCCCGCTGCTGAGGTGAATCGACGAACCGTGACGCCGTGGAGCTGTGACACGCCGGGACTAAGCACGTCAGCCCAGGTGAGATGGTCGATGGCGCAGGTGGTATAAATCTCAACCTCGTGGCCGAGGTCGGCGACGAGGTGCTCGGCGAGGGAGCGGGCCGCGCCTTCTGCTCCACCCATAACCTCCTCGCCATAGCGAGGCGTAACAAAGGCAATCTTCATACCAAGCTCAGTTGGCGCGTGGGCCGCGCGAAGCAATGATGAGCGCATCGGGACCCCCATCGACAAGGTTCACGCCGAAGCCCCGATCGTGAAGAACCGAGACCCATGTACTCGGTCGCAAGGGTTCGACACCAGCGAGCTCCAGGGCTACGGGCCGCGCTTCTCCCGATAGAAACTCGGGCTTGAGTAAGTGGAGGACGACAATACCGTCAGCGGCCAGTACGCGATCAAGGGCCCGAAGCAGCCACGTTCGCTGCGCCGGGAGCATGGCTTCGGTAACGCCGGTCAGCACAACGCCAGCCAACATCGCGTCAGCGACCGCGTCGAGATGTTCAATCACGCCCTCCCGGCGAAGATCCAGACTGTCGCCGTGCGTTGGTACTACCTCGGCGCGAGGGTCAGTTCCGTAGGCGTCGTGTCCTAAGGCTGTGAGCGTCGCGACGAAGGATCCGTCCCCGCAGGCCGCAACCAGAACTCGGCCCTTCGCTCTCGCCACTGCTTCGGACGCTCGGTTGTGCCACCAGGCGTCGGCGTCAGCGAGTTGAATCACAGCCGGCGTATCATTGCTGACCAAATCGAGTCGTCGATTGATGCGGTCTAGTTCTGATCCGACTTGGTGGAGTACTCCCGCAATATTGGAGAGCGCCTTCGTGACCTGCGTGGTGACCCATCGCATGTACCAATAGTTGGCTTTGCGCACGGTCTTCTTAATGGCAGCTCCCGCTGGCTGGCTTGAGGCCACCGGAACGTCGGGATCAATAAAAATCGTGGCATCAACAGAGCGAAGTGCGTCGGAGAGGGCGCCGACCCCACCGGCATGCGGTGAATACTGTTCAAAGAGACGCTGTAAGCGGCGCTCTTCAACGGCGTCGACCGATCCAGAAGTTCGCCGCGCTAGAACTTCGGCGGCAATCTCCCTGCGAACCTGGTCTAAATCAAAACCGTCAACGCCCACAGACCTACTGCTCCCTCAAAACGATTTCGTAGGGAAGACTCAACATGCCCTCGTTTCGTCCTGAGTAGACCGTCTCGAACATGACGGCTTTCTCCTTCCAGTCGAACATCATCCCCTCATTGCGTGTAGCCACGCCCACATTAAGGAAGTAGGAACCATCCGTCATCGGCCACGTTGGAAGAGTGATCAGAGCGGTGTTGTATCCCTCGTTGAGATCAAAAACTAGACCTTCTTCGTCGGACGCACAGCGCACGACCAAGACGGGTTCAGTAGAGCCATCGCCCGCGTAGATCTCAAAGGTGAACGCAGCGTTCTCAACCGCTGAGGTCGCGTGGTAGTCAATGTCAATTTTAATTGGCTCACCCGTCGTGATTACAGGCTGAACGCCGGGAATTGAACCGTTTACTCTGACCTGGTCGATACGCACTGATCGTGCAGGATTTGTTGAGCTTGGTAGCGCTTGATCGTCCTGGTTTGGCACCTGCTGGGGATTCACTCGATCCTCGACTGCGAGTAGCGAATCACGGAACACACGGATTGCCTCTCCGGGATTGGCGACCGTAATGATTTTCCCCTGATCAAGCACGACGGCGCGATCACAGATTGCTCGAACTTGCGCGGCAGCGTGTGAGACGAAAATGATGGTACGTCCCTGATCTTGGAATTCACGAATCCGATTTATACATTTACGTTGGAAGCGCTCATCGCCAACGGCTAACACTTCATCGATCACCAAGACGTCCGGATTCACGTTCACTGCCACCGCGAAACCGAGCCGAACGTACATTCCCGACGAGTAAAACTTCACTTGATTGTCAATGAATTTTTCAAGTTCTGCAAACTCGACAATGTCGTCGAAGATATCGTCGATTTCTTTCTTAGAAAGACCCAACATGGAGCCATTGAGGTAGATATTGTCGCGCCCCGAGAGCTCGTGCTGAAAGCCGGCACCGAGCTCTAGCAAGCCAGCAATGGTTCCATTCACGACGATTTGGCCCTCCGATGGCTGGAGCACGCCACAAATGGACTTGAGCAAGGTTGACTTGCCTGATCCATTGTGACCAATGATGCCAACCGTCTCGCCCTCTCCTACTTCGAAGGAGATATGTTTCAAAGCCCACAGGTCTTCGTAACGAGTCTTACCTCGCTTGACGAGGCGTTCTTTTAACGACGTTCCCCGATCTTGGTAGAGGCGGAAACGCTTAGAGACGTCTTCAACCGATACCGCGACACCATCAGCCATTAGAGCGTCTCCGCAAAGTTGCCTTCAAGCCGGCCGAAGATGACGAGCGAGATCCACAACAGTATTGAACTAACGGAAATAACAATCATGTCCATCCATAGGTACGTTCCCCAGCCCCAACTCGGCAAGAGTTCCATCAAGGGTGCCCCAGGCGACGTTAAGTGGACGATGGGGTGCGCATAGATAACGCGCTGCGTCGTCAACACCACCGGGCTCATGGGGTTGAGCATGTAGATCCAAGTAAGACCGTGATGACTGATGTGGGGATAAATCGTATTAACGAAGGAGTAGACGATGGGCGTTCCCCAGAACCATGCCGTCAGGACAACTTCAATGAGGTGCTTCGTGTCACGTAGGTACACATTGACCGCAGCCAAAGCGATTCCTAGCGCCGACGAGAAAATCGCCGTTGCCAAAAAGGCGGGAATCAAGAGCCACAGCAGTCCCCAATCAGGCGCATACTGCAGTACGACGAGGAATATCACCATGACAATGGCTTGGAAGAATAAGAACACCCCCGATGTACCAACGGCGGCTAAGCAGAGAATCTCCCGGGGGAAGGAGACCTTTTTCACAAGTCCGGCGTTGTCGACAATGGTGCCCGTCGCCATCTGAACGCCCGTTTGGAAGAAGTTGAAGAACAGTAAGCCGGAAAATAGGTAAATCACGAAGTTGGGGATCGCGTTGTGAAGGACCACACCAAAGACCAGCCAAAAAATAATCAAGGTCATAGCTGGGCTCACCATTGACCAAATCAGTCCTAAGGCTGAGTTCTTGTACTTGACCTTGATGCTCGATCGCACCAAGTGGCCTAATAACTCACGGCTAGCCCAGATAGCAACGATGCGTTGTGGAACCGAGGTCTTGGCCGAGACAACTCTCGAAACCTTCTTGCGTTCTACAACTCCAGGCGAGCTCGGGGTGCCCCCGGGCTTGTCGGCATCGATGCTCACGGGGTCAGCTTCCAGCGCGTGACGTCGAGCGCTCGATAACGGCGTCGATGAAGCCGTATTCCTTGGCTTCTTGTGCGGTGAACCACCGGTCGCGGTCAGAGTCAGCTTCAATACGCTCGACGGGTTGGCCCGTGTGGTGCGCGATTTGTTCGGCGAGCATGCGCTTCATGAAACCGATTTGCTCTGCTTGAATAGCAATATCCGACGCTTGACCCTGGAAGTTACCTCCCGTTGAGGGCTGGTGCATCAAGATGCGCGAATGAGGAAGGGCGTAACGCTTTCCTGGAGCGCCTGCACAGAGCAAGAACTGACCCATCGATGCGGCCATACCAACACAAATTGTTCTCACGTCACAAGAGACGTACTGCATGGTGTCGTAAACAGCGAGACCATCGGTAACCGATCCACCGGGCGAGTTGATGTAGAGGGAGATGTCCGCCTCGGGATCTTCGGCCTCCAAGAGAAGTAATTGTGCACAGAGCGTGTTGGCGGCCGCTTGGTCCACCACAGAGCCGAGAAACACGATGCGATCCTTCAAGAGTCGCTGGGTCAGGTCAAGGGTGATGTCGGCAGACCCGCTAGAGCCGGCCATCATCGCGGGAAGATTGGGAGTATTCATCCATTACAGGCTACCCGCCACGCCTTGGAAGTGGGCTCATGAGGATTCTCTAAGATGAGGAGGCACCTTCGCGTGAGCGCAGGAGCATGCGAGCGTGGCGGAATTGGCAGACGCGCTGGGTTTAGGTCCCAGTCCTTTCGGGGGTGCAGGTTCAAGTCCTGTCGCTCGCACCCTTATTCCCTTCTATGGCCTAATCTCATGGCATGACACAGCAACGGCCAATCATCGATCCTCCCGAAGGTGAAGCACCGACCGAACTTCTCCTCGAAGACCTCGTTATTGGAGAGGGCGGTGAAGCGCTCGCTGGAAAAACCGTGGTCGTTGACTACGTCGGCGTCTCGTGGTCTACCGGTGAAGAATTTGATGCTTCCTGGAATCGCAACGAAACGTTTTCCTTCGGTCTTGGCGCAGGCATGGTGATCGCAGGTTGGGACCAAGGGGTGGCTGGCATGAAGGTCGGCGGCCGTCGGCGCATCACGATTCCGCCCCACTTGGGTTACGGATCACAAGGTGCTGGGGGTGTTATCGCTCCGAACGAAACACTGATCTTTGTGGTCGACCTCCACGAGGTGCGCTAGCCACTCAGCGTTGCTGTAACACCATCTCAAGATCTTTAATCTTGAGGGTGCATAATTCATTGAGACGATGAATTCTTCTCAACGGATCTGACTCTTCGAGGAGGAGTTGCGCATCGCTAAGACCCAAGGGGGCAAGCGCACAAATCGTCCACGCAGCTTCTTCTACGTCATCACAGAGTTCGACCTCAATGGAGCATCCGGGCCCGTCATCGAGTTCAGCGAGCAACATACGTAAGCGACGCACCACAGCTTTGGCGGCACTTAACGGCTCACGGAGATCACAGGTAACGGGAGTTGGAGCCGGTAGCACCATGGCTTGGGGGTAGGGAGCGTCCGCGAGCCACTCGCTTACTTCAATACGCTCAACCGATCTCACCTGGAGAATCCAACGCCCGTCAGGGAAGGGCACCGACCCGGTGACTACGAGCCGCGTTCCAAGGTGAACGCGCCGATCCCCTCCTCCAACCTCTGAGCCAGCCGAGATCAACACGGTCCCAAAGGTGGCGTCGCCACCCAACACGTCATTGACGAGCGCTTGGTAGCGAGGTTCAAAGACGTGCAGGGGAATCTCGGCACCAGGAAAGATCACCGTTGATAACGGGAACATAGGGAGGCGCGTTGCGATCGACATGGCATGCTCACCCTAAAGGTGCTCGACCCACTTGCTGCCGCTCTCTCGTCAAGAAACCGCCTGGGCGATCAGTGCGGCGAGTTCTCGAAACGCTCGACCACGATGGCTGATCTCGGATTTCTCTACCGCCGTCATCTGGGCAAAGGTGAGCCCGTCGGACTCAAGCGGTTCAAATACCGGGTCATAGCCAAAGCCCCGATCTCCTCGTTCTGAAGTCGTGATCACGCCGTATACCGTCCCGGTCGCGATTACCTCTTGGCCTCCAGGCAAAATCGCAATCGCCACCGTTTCGAATCTCGCTTCGCGGTTTCGCTTACCTGTCATATCTTTGAGTAGGCGCGCCACATTGTCTTGATAGGAGGCGTTCTCACCGGCAAATCGAGCTGAACGAACCCCTGGCGCACCGTTCAGCGCATCAACCAGCAGCCCCGTGTCATCGGCGATGGTGAGATCACCGGTCGCCTCGAAGAGTGCCCATGCCTTTAAGCGGGCATTCTCGAGCAAGGTCTCCCCCGTCTCCTCCACGTCGGGAACCCCTAGCGGTCGTGCAAGCAAATGGAGATCGATGGCTTCACCCATGATGGCCACAATTTCAGCAGCCTTATCGGGATTGGCCGTGGCCACAACACAACGCACCGTTAGCGGTGGCGTGGGGCTGGGGGTGTTGCTAACACGACTTGCTGGGCCGCCAATAATTCTGTAATGCCTGATTCAGCGAGACCGAGAAGCGTGTCGAGTTCTGAGCGACTGAAGGCCTCATTCTCAGCGGTGCCCTGCACCTCTACGAAGCCGCCAGCACCGGTCATAACGACGTTCATGTCGACGTCTGCTCGAGCGTCTTCAACGTAGGGAAGATCCAGCATCGGAACGCCATCGATAATGCCAACGCTTACTGCTGCTACCGAATCAGTGAGGGGATGAGCCGAGATATCGCCGCGTGCCACCAGTCGGCTACAGGCATCATGGAGTGCGACATAGGCACCACAAATAGATGCGGTTCGAGTCCCGCCGTCAGCTTGAAGCACGTCGCAGTCCACGGTGATCTGCCGTTCTCCTACCGCAACAAGGTCAGTCACGGCACGAAGCGAGCGAGCAATAAGCCGTTGAATCTCTTGGGTTCGGCCTGACTGCTTACCCTTTGCGGCTTCTCGACTAGCGCGATCAGGCGTTGAGCCCGGCAGCATGGAGTACTCGGCGGTGACCCAGCCTTTACCCGATCCCCGAAGCCACGGTGGAATTCGATCTTCCACCGATGCAGTACACAGGACACGCGTCTGACCAAACGATACGAGCACGCTACCTAAGGCCATAACCGTGAAGTCACGTTCGAAGGTGACGGGGCGAAGTTGGGCGACAGTTCGTCCATCTCCGCGAAGGGCGCGAGGGTCAGTGGTCATGGGAACAATCCTTCTGTCAGTAGTGCTAAGACGATGTTGCTAGGCGGACTTCGGCCGGCGATAGCAGGCAGCAAGCTGCAAGAAGGCACCCCCGATGCCGAGAATGCCAGTAATGGCAAGAGCAGCCCTGGGATTGATGTTGACGAAATTTGTCACGTGATCAATCGAGTAATTCCCGGCACCCAGACCACCAATAGCTAAGGCCACGAGCGAGATGAGAAGGCAGTACTCAATACCTCCTCCGTTAGCGTTGAAGATAAAATATCCGTTCTTGATATGAACGGTCACCATCGCCACAACCATCAGGGCGATTACTCCGGCACACGCTAAGGGGGTCACGAATCCTAGGATGAGTAGTGCGCCTGAACCGATTTCGGTGAGTGCTGCGGCCCAGGCGTTGGCCTTGCCCGGTCGAACGCCAATAGATTCGAACCAAGCAGCGGTGCCAGCAATCTTGCCGCCACCAAAAATCTTGTTGAGTCCATGGGAAGCCACCATCGTTCCAAGTGCCAAACGAAGGATGAGAAGGCAAACGCTAAAGGCCACGGGATGAGCGACAAAAACGAAGATATCTACATTCACGGTGTACTCCTCAGCATTGGTGTCCCTTAAGGCTAGCCATGCGGACTGCATATCTGGCTGACCATGGGAACCACGGGAGGTTCCCCACTAGCCTTAAGGACTATGGCACAGGCAAAAAAGACGAAGGCGATGCGTGAGGCCAAGCGCGACCAGCCGCCCGGTGACCGCACCGTCGCCACTAATCGTCGTGCCCGCCACGACTACGACATTCTCGAATCACTGGAATGTGGCATTGTCCTTCAAGGCAGCGAAGTCAAGTCGCTACGCGAAGGTAAAGCCCAAATCACTGACTCCTATGCACGGATCGACTCAGGGGAACTCTGGCTTTTTGGACTGCACATCCCACCCTGGAAGTTCGCCACGGGCTTTGGGAGCCACGATCCAGATCGCAAACGAAAACTACTGGTTCACCGGAAGCAAATAACCGATTTCATAAAACTGACCCAAACGCAGCCCCTCACCTTGGTCCCCTTGAAGATCTACTTTCACGAGGGTCGCGCAAAAATCGACCTTGGCGTGGCTCGAGGTCGAAAGCTCCACGATAAGCGCGCGGCCATCAAGGAGCGCGAGAGTAAGCGTGAAACGGATCGCTACATCAAGGAAGTTCGGCGCTCAAGTTAGGTCGCCATGGCGCCGGCAGGCAGGGCCAAGTACCATGGAGAGGTTAGCGAGATTCGTTAACGACCCATAACGGGGGTGATTGGTTTCGACATTGGCTATCAAGGTAGGTGAAGCGAGCCGTGGTCTCAGGATCCACGTTAAAGAGCCTGAAACAAAAATAAACGCCGAGCCTCAGCTCGCACTCGCTGCCTAGAGCAGCGACGTTCAGCCGGTCCCAGTCCCACGGATCGGAATCTGGACGCCATCTTGTGGGACTTACTTCTAGTTAGCGCGCTGCCTGACTAAAAGGACACTTCAGTAGCGATAGTTGCAAGAAAAGTCGCCAATCGGCTTCTCGCAGCGAAATCTTCCGATTGGCTGCGCTCGGAGAAGAACTATTGAGATACTGATGGTCGCGGGTTCGATTCCCGCCACCTCCAAGAGCGCTCAGGGTTCGCCGTGAGCGTTGTTGGAGGTGATGACCGTTCATCGTCGCAATAGAGGTTGAGAATTTTATGTGCCCACTCGATCGCGTCGGCAACCCTGATGCCAGTCGGCTGCGGCCTCGTCCACAGTTCGAGGTTCTCTGGGCGATTGTCGTCTTTGACCCCATTTCGATGGTGGACAGATTCGCCCCTGGCTAGCAATCTCCCGAGCATTTGCTCAGCGACCAAAATGTGTTCAAAGACGTAGCCACCTTGATCACCTCGAGGGTGGTCGATTGCCTTCACCATGACATAACCAGCCTTGTGGCGAGTTCTGCCACCCTTCCAATTCCCGTTCGCCGGACCGGAAAAGTCCCGGCACACCAAGCATGAGCGAGAACTCCGTTGTTTGGGTCTTCCGCATTCACAGGAGTTGCGTGAACGGCAAGCAGGGCAGCGTAAGTGCCTCGATGAAGGTTCAAAATCTCTGTCACACTCAGTGCAAGTTCTTGTCGCCACAACAGAAACTGTCGCAACTGGTTGTATCAACGGACGAATTCGCGTTTGACGCGAACTACAGCGACTTCGATATGCACTACGAGGTTCTGAACGTGCAAACCGACAAAATAGCCTCTCCCTCGGGCGGAAAACAACGACGCATGAACGAGCCTTCCTTGGGAGATATCTCATCGGCCGGGGCCGTAGTGGTAACCGATGGTTCAGCTGGTCTCGATCGCCTTCGCAGAAGGTGGAGTTATATCGGAGTTACACCGAGGCATAAGATTCGATCGTGGACTTTCGTACCTATCGAGTGAGCGAACTCGCCGCACAGGTGCGATCGAGCGAAATTTCGGCCACTGAGTTAACCCGCTACAGCCTTGAGCGAATCGAAGCACTCAACCCCACGGTTAATGCCTTCGTTGCCATTGACGCCGAGCAAGCGCTGGCTCAAGCGGCAATCATTGACCAACTCGTCGTCGATGGAATCGACCCCGGCCCCTTGGCGGGAATTCCCATCGGCGTCAAAGACCTTGAGGATGCGGCGGGCTTTCGCACTACGCAAGGTACGACCATATTCGCCGACATCCCTAAAGCAACGAAGGACTCGTCCTTCGTTGCCCGACTTCGCCGAGCCGGCTGTGTGGTGGTGGGTAAAACCAATACTCCAGAATTTGGCTGGACCTCTCGAACGCAGAACGCACTCTTTGGACTCACAAAAAATCCTTGGAATCTTGAACACTCCCCCGGCGGATCATCCGGTGGCTCGGCTGCGGCAATCGCTGCGGGCATGATTCCAATGGCGACTGGCTCAGACGGTGGTGGTTCGCTGCGGATTCCCTCTGCGGCCTGTGGTCTCTCGGGATTTAAGGCCTCTCTTGGGCGCATCCCTAATGGTGAAGACACCCCGCCGGGTTGGTTGGATCTCGCTACGAAGGGACCTATGGCTCGGTCAATAAGCGATATCGCCCTAGCCCTCGATGCCGTAGCTGGGCCCAACCCTAAGGATCTCTCATCGCTCCCTCGAGTCGATAGCTCTTGGGCCGATGCCGTTAGGGATCCCCAACTACCGGCTCGCGTTTTGTGGTCACCCAATCTCGGATACGCAAGGGTCGATAATGAGGTGCTCCGCGCCTGCGAGCGAGCGCTCGACCTGCTCGAAGCAGAAGGGACGCAGATCATAGAAATTACTGGTCCCTTCCCTGCGGATCCCCTTGACGCTTGGTTGGTAATCGTAGGGGTCTGCATCAAACGATCGCTTGGATATCTCGGTAACCATTCTCGTTTCGGCGAGCTCGACACCACCTTGCAGCAATGGATTTCCGACGGCGCCACGGCCTCAGGATCAGATCTGGCAAACGCGCTTGACCAAGCACATCTGCTCAACCTTCGCCTGGTCGAACATTTTAAGCTTGCGCCAATTCTGCTCTGTCCCACGACAGCCGGAGTTGCGCCTCGCAACGATCTTGGAGGACGGGGCCTCATCAACGGGGTTGAATTTGTCGACTGGGTCCAGTTGACCTACCCCTTTAATATGACTCGCTCCCCCGCTGCCAGCGTTAGCGTTGGCTGTTCTAAGACCGGAGTTCCCCTAGGCCTCCAAGTGATCGGGCCCCAACATGGCGACTCGATCGTCCTTCAAGCCGCAGCGGCTCTTGAGGCGCTGATTGGCTTCTCTGACAAAGCCCAGATCTAACGTCTCTGCGGTGTCTGACCCACGATGCGATTTCGAAACGACGAGAACTAGTCCTGCAATGCTTAGGAATTAACCCATTTCGCAAGCACAACAGATCACCATGGTCGATGTGCCGAGAATCCGGAACGAGGCGTCCGCGACGAGATTGCTGTCACTGCGAATATCTCCCCGGAGAGTATTTTCATTGGAGTGTAAGGCGGGAAGCATGCGCGTCGAGGTAGCCTGCCAGAAGTTCCCTAAGCTTCGAACTCATACTGATCCTCCTCTGGTTGGACAGTTGGTTTGCATCTCGCCCGCGTCAACCAATCAGGGTACGGTTTGCCTCAGGAGATATCCTTCTTCACGCTTCCATCGCATAGGGGTCGCGAGAGTAACACGCGTTTTGGTGGGCCCTCTTCGTCCGTAGCCACTATCTCCCAGCGCTAAGCAAGCTTTGGATTTGCGACCAGACACGTCGCAGGGGCTTCGACCAGCGGAAGGTTTTGGTCTGTAAGAGCCTCTGGAGCTCTTCGACTTCCCGTGAGGAAGTCGGTGCAGAATCTGTTGCCAGAATCGCATTGAGTCGGGAAGCATAGAGCTCTTGCTCTAGGGTTTCGATACGTTGCGCCATGACCTGAAGTGCCTGGATGCCGTTGTCAAGAACAGCACGAATCACAAATTGGTACGTCTCTGCTTCAGGATCCTGGAGCACTTCAGTAATTAAATTCGCAGCGACACTTTCGCGATCAATCTGGATTTCGGTTTGAAAAAGTGGAACCGTGACTCTATATATCTCTATAGGAACAAGGCCCGCCTGTTTAAGGAGCGCTCGAACCGAGTGAATCGTAAAGAAGTGAAGATGCGTCGAGTCGAGGAGGCCAGATTCTGAGTAGTCAAAGTGGCCCGAAAGAAGGGCTAGGCGAACATCCCCATGGGCAACGTTCGGAATCGACAGAACAATAGAACCTGCGGGCTCTAGATGGCGAGCGGCGTTTTGGAGAGCACTGAGTGGATCTCTCAGATGCTCTAAAACATCCCCGGCGACAATGGTCTCGAATGTTTGATGCTCTAAGCCTGACCATACGCCCTGATCCTCCAGGTCCCCCACGATCATTGATTCGGCAAAACCTTCAGCTTTCCGCGCCGCTCTTGCATCACGCTCGATTGCAGTGACCCGGCAACCCCTCTCGGAGAGGATCTTCGTCATAAAGCCAGTGGAACATCCGACTTCAAGTATCCGCTTGTTATGGCCTATCAACTGAAACATGAGGCCGTAGGAGGAATTTAAATTTTCAGGATCCGGAATAGTGTCATAGATAAAGGAGTCATTCATAGATTGGCTCTGATCTCTCGATGTGAACGCTGAAACATTACACCGATGAGGGCTTTCTATCCGATTCGATCGCAAGACTACAAGTTTGTCGCGATACCTTAAATGAAAATCGAGAACCCAGGCTCCCCTCACCAGATCATCGATCAGACTTTGCCAGCAGGAGAAGACGTCTGTGTTGTGTCGGGTTAGATACCTCGTTGGTCAAACTTCAATCACCTCATGGGGTAAGCGCCATGATGAGGTACGTTCCGCGGCACTAACTACCTCCTCAACCCCACTGTAAATAGCGATGTCTCGTTTCAGCCCTAGAAAGTGAACGGAACTTCTCGATGCCTCTAGATTCGAGTCAAGCCACCTAAACTGCACAAATGGAACAACTCGTCATCTTGGGCGGTGGACGACAAGCGTTCGAAACGAGTGGTTATCTCCTCGAGCTCGGCCACACTATTCGTTGCTTCCTAGAAAGTACGCCGGCCAAATCAAGGCCAGATGAAGAAGAATATCCTGGCGAAATTCGGGGAATCGATCAGCTGCCGCTGTTAACGGAGACCTCCCTTTTTATTAGTGCCGTCGGCGATACCAGCGTCCGCCGCCGACTCGTTGAGTTAGCGATAAACGCTAAATTTACCAATTGCATAAGTCCTCATGCATGGGTTTCGAGTCATGCGCGACTGGGGCTAGACGTAACGATCGCACCGATGGCCGTCATCAATGCTGCTGCCGATATTCAAGACCATACCTTAATTAATGTTGGATCCATCGTGAGCCACGATGTCGTCATAGGACCGTTTGTGACACTAGGGCCGCGAAGTGCTATTGGTGGCAATGCACGTATCGGAGAGGGTAGTTATCTGGGCATAGGTTCCGTTGTGTTGGACGGAGTGACCATTGGTAAGTCTGTGGTGGTGGGTGCAGGCGCGGTGGTCATCAATGACATCAAGGATGGACAAACCGTGGTCGGAGTTCCTGCTCTACCGATCATTCAGCAATGAACGAGATACCTTTTCTCAAACCCTCGTTCCCGTCACGTGATGAGTTGTCCACGAGTTACCAAGATCTACTCGAATGCGGAATCTTCTCCAATGATGGACCCGCGTCGACCGAGTTCATCGAAGGAATCTGCAACTTTGTTCAAACAACGCCAGAACACGTTTCACTCGTGGCAAGTGCGACATCCGGGATCGAACTGGCGCTCCAAGCACTTGACATCTCAGCATCGAGGGCGCACGTACTGGTGGCCTCGTTTACTTTTCCTGCCGGGCCGCTCGCCCTGCGTCGCCAGGGTTTGCGACCACTATTTATTGATATCGACAGCGAGACCTGGCAGCCCGATATTCATGAGGCACGCAGGGTAATCGAAAGTCGGAAATTCAAGATTACTGCCATTCTCTTGACCAACACCTTTGGCACCGCAAACGACGAAATCGAGGAATGGGAACAATTGGCCGGTGAGTACGCCCTCAAACTCGTCGTCGATTCCGCTGCTGGTTTTGGATCTCAGAGTCCCTCCGGCGAGCGGATTGGAAATAATGGAGATTGTGAAATCTTCTCGTTCCACGCAACAAAGACATTAGCGATAGGGGAAGGTGGCGCTGTTATTTCGAAGCACGCCGAAGTCATAAACAGAATTGACAGCCTAAAGAATTTTGGATTCGACGGGCATCGAATGACTACGTTGATGGGAACCAACGCAAAACTCTCTGAGCTCTCCTGTAAAATTGGGGTCTTGCAACTAGAAAAACTGATACCGCAGATTGAAGTTCGGCGCTTAATTTTCGAACGCTATCGAAACCACCTAGCCCCGCTCGGATGTAAGTTCCAAAAAAATGCCGGTTTATCTGCATTACCCTTTGTGTCCGCTGTAGTACCAAAGCAGCAACATCGACGCCATGCTGTAGAAGCACTGAAGGTGCGTGGTATTACGTCTCGGGAGTACTACAACCCACCCGTCCACCAGCATCCATTCTTTGCATCGGAAGTCAATAGTGGCTTACCCGTAAGCAACGACGTAGCATCTCGAATTATTTCTCTGCCTACCTATCTAGATCTACAGCCGCAACAGATTGACTTTATCTGTGGCGTTTTGCAACAAGTAGTGATCACGTGATTGAAGGAACGGAAATTCCCTACGTCTTCTTACTTTGCTGGGAGCGACCGATCTATCTTTGGGTCACGCTCGACTCGCTCTACCGAACCACCACAACTCGCTGTAAATTTATTCTTGTCGATAACGGTTCGAAAGATCCTCTCGTTCGAAAAGTGATTGCATCGTTTGAGCGACGATCGATGTTCCATGCGATCCACCTCATGGAAACTAACGAGCCGAGTAATATTCATAAGATCATCAATCAGTATTTGCCAGAACTAGGTGATTCATTCTTTTATCTCGAGACAGATATTTCAATCGAGCAACCTCAGGCGCATTGCTGGTTAAGCACCATGATGCATCTCTTCAATGCAAATCCGAACTTAGGTATGCTCGGTTCGTATGCGGACAGTCGAGACTTCATCGATCCAGACGCATTGCGAAGCCAGTTCTCCCACCTGCCAGAAGACGAGTACCGAGCACTTGTCAAGGCGGACTCGCCAGAACGTATGCACCTCATGCCGCCACCGCCCGAGCGTCTGATCAATACCCATAATCCGCCCGGTCGACTGCTACTACTGAGGACGAGCGCCGTCCAAGCAGTTGGGTTTCAATCCGATGCTGCGTTGTGTAACGCCCTTATAGGTAGCGGATGGGAAGCGGCGATCTCAACAGAAGTAGTGCATCGGCACCTTTCATGGCTTCATGCGTTTGACGAGCCCATGTATGACACCGGTAATCGGCAACGGTTCTTTGATCTACTGACCGAAGAGGGTCGGAAGGGCGAATGAGGAACGATGATTTCTAAGCCATTGAACAAGCCGGAAATGACGCAGTCTCATGGATATAGGCTCGAGGATTTTTTTAGACTATCCATAGCCGATAGGGAGCACGCATGACTGTTGTGGTGCTGGGGATGCACCGATCAGGGACGTCAGCGGTTGCCGGATTACTCCATCACGCTGGGCTCAACGTCGGAGCTGCCGACGACCTCATCGAAGCGAACGAAGGAAACCCTAAAGGGCACTACGAGCTTCGCCCCATGATGGAACTCAATGACACAATTCTTAAACAGTGGGGTGGTACCTGGGATAATCCACCAGCGTTCCCCGATAACTGGCAGAACTCGGAACTCGCACTAGACCAGATCGCATCAATTCGAGCCCTCATCGCCGAATATCAACTCCACGACTGGGTAATCAAGGATCCACGTATTACCGTCTTGCTCCCACTCTGGAGCGCTGCCCTTGGAGATGACGCAGCATATGTGGCGATGTATCGACATCCCCGAGAAGTCGCACTCTCGTTGGAGGCTCGCGATTCGATGCCCATCGCCGTTGGCATGTCGCTCTGGTGGGAATACAACTACGCCATGATTCACCATCTTGATGGATACCGTACCTACCTACTGCCGTACCATCATTTAGTTACCTCCCCAGTTCAAAGCAGCGTCTTCCTGACAAAATTCCTCAACTCCTGGCGACCGGCGCTCGATCTGCACAGCGTCGAACAGGCGGCCAGTTTTATTGAGCCCACCTTGTGGCGGAACCAAAGTGACGAGGGGGATATTGATGACGTCAACGCTCTTTATTCGTTCCTGGTTTCTCGAACTGGAGCCCACCAATCCTGGGAAACCCCCACATCTATTCCGCGGTTGCAGTTGCCTCGAGCATTACTAGGAATCTCTGATCTCTCTCGCGCGGAGAGGAAGAAGAGTTCTGACCTCACTATGCAACTTGTAGGAATCTCTGATCTCTCTCGCGCGGAGAGGAAGAAGAGTTCTGACCTCACTATGCAACTTGAGCTAAAAATTAATGAGCTAACAGATCTCGAACAACGAGCTGGACTGCTTCGGGCCGACTACGAGACACTTCAGTCTGACTACATACGATTAGGTGAACAGAACCATGCTCTATTTATTGAGCACCAACAACTAATCGGCTACCTTGAACGTATTCGTAATCGCTGGCCCATACGATTAGGTATCAGAATCAAGCAAACGTTGACGCGTCACTAAGGTTTCGACACGCGAGTCACTCCCCAAGGCTTCGGGTAGAAGGTGCGGTCGGCAACGTTCTTCACCACGATGACATCGATAAGCGGTAAGGCCCTGAGAAGGTTCTTGGATCAGGCACCGGCTAAAGCTCGAATCCACGAACTGAACAGAACTGTCGGCACTCATCGCTCGATATGGGCCATTGGGCTTGAGGATGCTTACACCTGCATCCAGCCTTACGAGAACAGTAGGCCACTCATCAAAGTACGCTCTCGCGGGCCTCCGGCTAAGACGTCCTGCACTGCGACCCTCAGATCACGTCTTACCATCGCTCCATTTGTATTGAGCGTGGCAGCGACTATCGCTCCGTCAAGATCATGGGTGTCGGGCTTTATGACCCAACATGCTCCGTCGACTTGGCTTCACCTTCGTTCGCCGTGGACTTTTTGTGCCCCGGCCACCAGAAGAACTCGCCGAAAGAAGAAGAGAGCGCAGGCAACATTTTCGTAGTCAAGACGTAGGCGGCAAGTAGGCAGGCGGCGAGCACTGCAAGGCCGATCTCTTGGAGGACCTGGATGCCGGTGATCAGGAGTGATCCAAAGGTGGCGGCGAGAATCAGACCAGCAGCCGTAACCGCTGGCTGGCCTGTCTCGATTGCTTGCTTTGCCGCTGCTTTTTTGTCAAGACCTTGCTTGTGGGCTTCTCTGAGCTGGTGGGCGATCAAGATGTTGTAGTCGGAACCAACAGCCATAACGAAGAGGTAAGCCACGAGCGGCAAGGTGAAGTCGACGCCGGTAAAACCGAAACCAGCCACAAAGACCAAGAGTACCGTTCCCAACACTGCGAGATAGAGCAAGGCAACGCCGAGCAGAATCCAAAATGGTGCGGAAATAGCCAGGAGGAGGAGACCAACAATGACGCCAACAATCACGAGCGCCAAGGGAATGACATGTTCCAAACTCGACTTCATCGCTGTTCTGACATCCACGAGTTGAGCCGTAGTTCCACCCACGACGGCAAAGTCTCCTGGTACCGAGCCATTGACCTCCGGCTCAATAGTGTTTTGTACGAGGTCTATGGCTTGCGTTGAATACGGATTGGCTTGCAGCACCACACTCATCTGTACCGCTGTCGCTGCCGCGGTATTCGTGGGGTTATTGAAGGAAGGTTGGCTCACGCCAACGACGCCGGGCGTTGCCACCAACTTGCTGTAGAGCGCCGAGATCGCGGCTTGATTCAAGGGAGCTGGACCAGAGACAAAGACCTGTGTTGGACCCAGATACCCGGCAGGGAATGACGATGCCATGGTGTTGTAAGAGACTAAAGAAGGCGTAGAGCCAGGAAGTTCAGCAAGCTGGTTGTAGGTCGTCTTGAAACCGAGGCAACCCAGTGCCAAGCCGGCCATGATAATCAAACCGATGACCAAGCTAACGCTTCGGTGAGCCACGGTTATCTTGGCCATTCGCTCAGCCTGCGTGATCCGCTTAGGTGCGCGGGGGTGGTAGGGGAAGAAGAGGTTCTTACCGAAAACTTTGAACAGAGCCGGCACCAGCGTTAAGCCGGCCAGCATCATAAAAAATACTCCAGCAATGAGACCTGGAGCCAAGGTCTGCAGTGACTGAAGTGATGCGACAAGCAGTGCTGCAAAGGCCGTGATTACGGTTAGCGCCGCTGAAGCAATAACCGAACCAATCTTCGAAACCGCCCCTTCTAAGTGCTCCGTGCCATTCTCCGCCGCATGCTTGACTACGTCGTTCCGGTAGCGGAACAGCAAAAAGATGATGTAATCCGTTCCGACACCAAACATCACCACGACGAGTAACGGCGCGAGTTCATTGCCAACTTGGAAGCCGAAGCCTTGTGCCAACCATGCGGTAACGCCTTGGGCCATGGAGTGAACAACGCCGATCACGATGATCGGCAAAATAGCAATAATGATGGAGCGAAATATCAGGCCCAAGAGTAAAATGATGGCCAGAATTGTGGCGATGGTAATAATGGTCTCGGCATTCACATAGGCATTCGTGGTGTCGACGCTGATAGCCGCATTGCCGGTTAGTCCCCCAACGAGACCGGTTCCTCGGAAATACGCCGTCGTGTCGTTTCGTACCGTGACAACGGCATTATTCACCGCCGTCTCGCCAGCCTGGCCCTCGAAGATCACCGAGATTAGTTGTACTTTCTGATTTTGCGAGATGGTCGGCGAACCTTGGGCATTTACCGCAGCAACTTGGTACACGGCTGGAATCTTCTCGGCCGTCAACTGAGAAGCCAGTCCCACGATTGACGTCTCTTGGCTCTGCGTGAGTACCGCACCATTGGTTGCAGAAACCACAATCGTTCCCGTAGCACCCGAGGTCTTAGGGAAATACTTGCTTGCGATGTTTTGAGCTTGCACCGATTCAAAGGATCCCGGCAAGCCAGCCCCTGCGCTTGATGTCGTGTATTTACTCAACGAAGGTGAGAACGCGATGACCACGATTGCAAGAATTACCCAGGCCAGAATCACTTTCCATGGATTTTTAATAACGATATTGGCAAGTTTTGCAAACAAGGGAGTCCCCTTCTTTTTTGGGATCAGTGTACTAATGTTGCCACACCAAGCGAGAAACCATGGGTACTAAGCGCGCTGCAAAAGGTATCGCTGAGCGGCGACCTCACCATGCAAGCGAATAATTTCTACGCGGCAATTTCTTCTTCGGTCACGTCATCGTGCTGCGCCAGATGGTGTCGGTCAACGTTGACAAAGGTTCCAAAAATTACGGCAGCCACCGCTAAGCAAGCAGCTCCAATTTTAAAGGCGACGGTGAACCCATAGGTTGCCGCCTCGGCCGAGGCACTAGCTGTCGTGGTAGTCGCATGAATCATATGGCTAGCGGCATACGCAGCCGTGGCCGAAATCGCGATGGTATTGAAGATAGCCGTACCAAGTGATCCGCCGATCTGTTGCGCCGTGTTCAGTACTGCCGAGGCAACGCCGGATTCATCATGTCGAACATTAAATAGTGCAGTCGAAGCAATCGTTACGAAGACCAAACCCAGGCCAAGGCTCATGATGATCATGGCCGGCAAAATCGATCCGACATAACTTGAGTCGGCTTTGATAAATGATAGGTACAGCAAGCCTGCCGCGCTCATCACAGAACCGATCACGCCTAGGGGTCGAGGTCCCACCTTGGGCAACAAGTTACTCGTGGCCGTAGCGCTCACGATGATCCCAATAGAGAAGGGTAAGAAAGCAAAGCCAGCACGGATTGGGCTATAGCCATGAACCTCTTGAAAGTAATACGTTAAGAATAGAAACATGCCGAACAGGCCGCTCGCGGTGAAGAACTGACTTAACAAGGACCCACCCCGAACTCGATCAAGAACGACACGAAGCGGAAGTAGCGGGTTCTTGGCCTTTGCTTCGAACGCTACGAAGCCAACGAGGAGTACCGTACCCACTACCAAGCAGGCAATGGTGATGCTGGAGCTCCACCCGTGACCTGGTGTCGCGGCTTCATTAATCCCGTAGACGATAGCGACGAATCCAACCGTCGAAAGTAATGCGCCCGGCACATCGTATTTGGTCTTACCGCTCAACTTCGATTCGCGAATGTTAGGGATAGCCAACACTACGGCGATGAGTGCCATTGGAACATTTACGAAGAGGCACCAGCGCCACGAAAGATACTGGGTCAGTAAACCACCCACGATCAGCCCAATGGCAGCTCCCACACCGCTAATGGCCCCGTAGACACCGAAGGCGCGGGCGCGTTCCTTGGAGTCCGTGAAGGTGACCGAAATTAGGGAGAGAGCTGCGGGAGCCAGAATTGCGCCGAAGGCTCCTTGGAGCCCGCGAGCTGCAAACAATAAGGCTTGATCGGGAGCCGCACCACCCAACGCCGATGCAGCCGCAAAGCCAATCAGCCCAATGATAAAGACCCTTTTACGACCTGCATAGTCAGCGATACGTCCACCAAGCAGCAAGAGTCCACCGAAGGTGAGGGTGTAGGCGGTAACAACCCACTGACGATTCGCAAAGCTAATGTGAAGGTCCGCCTGCGCTTTGGGTAAGGCGATGTTGACGATAGAAGCATCGAGAACCACCATGAGCGAAGCGATGGCGATAACGACGAGGGCAAACCACCGACGCGGGTCTTGGTTTCGGTCCAACTCGGCAGAAAGGTCAGTCACAAATAGCAATCCTTGGTCAGGGAGGTACGCCTACGATCGTAACAGTCGTTAGAGAGTATCGATCTCTGTCGCCGTGGCGATTTCTAAACGCCAATACTCAGTACCATCACGAGCTATCGCTACGAGCGCTCCCTCATCAGTGAGCTGCATTGTCCGTGGAGCCAAACTCGATGTCCCCGCAGCCCA
>CAIQWC010000025.1 GCA_903875425.1 uncultured Actinomycetes bacterium
AACCCGGATCGTTTCCCTACACCCGTGGCGTCCACGCCGAGATGTACCGACGCCGTCTCTGGACGATGCGCCAATACGCCGGCTTTGGTAACGCGGAATCTACGAACGAGCGCTTCAAGTTCCTCCTCGACGCTGGCCAAACTGGCTTGTCGTGTGCCTTCGATCTACCCACCCAAATGGGTTACGACTCTGACCACGCGCGTTCCGAGGGCGAAGTAGGCAAGGTGGGCGTCGCCATCGACTCCCTCGCCGACATGCGCTTGCTCCTCAAAGATCTTCCCCTCGATCAGGTCACCACCTCGATGACGATTAACTCAACGGCTTCCACGCTGTTGTTGATGTATCAGCTCGTGGCTGAAGAGCAAGGTATCGATGGAACGAAACTTCGTGGCACCATCCAAAATGACATCTTGAAAGAGTACGTAGCACGAGGAACATATATCTACCCCCCTCGACCCTCAATGCGTCTCATCGTGGACACCTTCGCTTACTGCGCGGAGAATATGCCGAATTGGAACACCATCTCCATTTCGGGCTATCACATCCGTGAAGCGGGATCGACGGCAGTGCAAGAGATCGCCTTCACCATCGCGAACGGCATTGCCTACGTCGAGGCTGCGCAAGCTGCTGGCTTGGATGTCGACAGTTTCGCTCCTCGACTGAGTTTCTTCTGGAACAGCCACAACAACTTGTTTGAAGAAATCGCTAAGTTCAGGGCGTCTCGTCGCATTTGGGCCACCATCATGACGGAGCGTTTTCACGCCAAAGATGAGCGTTCCAAGGTGCTTCGCTTCCACACCCAAACCGGTGGCTCGACCTTGACCGCACAACAACCTGAAAACAATGTGGTCCGAGTCACCATCCAAGCCCTCGCTGCAGCACTGGGTGGGACACAAAGTCTCCACACCAATAGCTTCGACGAGGCGCTGGGACTTCCCACGACGAGGGCCGCGAAAATCGCGCTTCGTACCCAACAGATCATTGGCTATGAGTCAGGTATTGCCGATACGGTCGACCCCTTGGCTGGCTCGTACTTCGTGGAAACCTTGACCAATCAAATTGAACAAGGGGTGCTGGAATACTTGGCTCAAGTTGATGAGATGGGCGGCGCGGTTGCGGCCATTGAAGCTCGCTTCATGCAAGACGAAATTGATTCTGCAGCGTATGCCTACGCTAAGGCCATTGACTCGGGCGACAAGATTGTGGTGGGCGTCAATAAATTCACGGAAGAATCGGGCGAACCCAATGACGTCTTCCCGATTGATCCGCAGTTGCAAATTAATCAAGTTGCCCGTCTTGAAAAGGTTCGCGCTGAGCGCGATCAGGCCGGCGTGGATGCCGCCTTGGCTGATGTTGAAGCGGCAGCTCGCGGCACCCAGAACGTGCTTGTTCCCATGAAAGAAGCCTTGCGCCGCATGGCTACGCTCGGAGAAGTGGCCGACACGCTGCGTGGCGTTTACGGTGTGTATCAGCCTGGTGGTTAAGTACTCGTCGCCCTAGAGCAATGGCAATGAGGCGTCACTGGCTGTGCTACCAGGACGTAACCGCTCGATCGCGAATCATCGCTGCGTGGCGAAGACCACCGTGCGTGTGCAGGGTTTGTCCACGGCTTTTATAAATTCGTGATCCTTTGATGATGACAGGTAAGGTTTACCGCGAGGCGAGCAAGGGGCCTTTGGTTAGCCCTTGACCTTACGTAGCGTTGTAGCTCGCCCGGTTCCCGCAGCGTTGGTAGCTCGGATGGAGATGGTGTAGCGCTTCTTGGGCTTGAGGCCACGAATTGTGCAGGTAAGCCGCGATGTCGTACAGGACTTACCCCCGGGGCTTACGGTTACCTTGTAACGGGTAATCG
>CAIQWC010000026.1 GCA_903875425.1 uncultured Actinomycetes bacterium
AACTTCTGAGTCAACTTTGTCGGTTGCGAGTTCAAAGAGGGGTTGGCCCTTGACGACGCTTGAGCCTGGTTCAACGAGCCACTGAGCAATGGTGCCTTCGGTAACGTTTTCCCCGACTTCGGGCACTTTGATGATTTCGTCGCGAGGAGACCCTGGTTCGGCGTCGCTGGCGGGGTCATCTGGGCTCGGCGTCTTCGCGACTAGACCTTCGGTAGATTCGCTCGATGCGGTGGATTCGGTGTCGATAACCGCTACTGCATCACCGATGCCGACCACGCTGCCCTTAGGGGCTAGGAGTTCTCGAATGGTGCCAGTAAAAGGGGAGGGAACTTCTGAGTCAACTTTGTCGGTTGCGAGTTCAAAGAGGGGTTGGCCCTTGACGACGCTTGAGCCTGGTTCAACGAGCCACTGAGCAATGGTGCCTTCGGTAACGTTTTCCCCGACTTCGGGCACTTTGATGGTCTCGTCACCCACTACGTGTACTCCCTCAGGTTCCTTGGCGCGCACCCGTGATTCAATGTGGCCCGCGTGCTTTGTATGCCAATATTCCTGCTCAACCTTATCGGGCCAGCGTAGGGATAATTTCGCGACGGACGGTACCTTCTTTCAGTGTGGAAACGGACTACGGTCACACGCCATGAGCATGTTCCTACTCTTGCCGCCGTCAGAAGGAAAGGCCCCAGGGGGGACACCTGCTGGTGGACCTGACAATTTTTCGAAGCCCCTGAAAGCGAAGCGAGCGGCCGTTCTTGATGGCATCAAGCACCTGTTACAAAACAAGGATGCCGATTCGTTAGCCAAAATTTTGGGAGTGCGTGGAGAAAACCTGGCGAGAGCGGTCGATGCTTACCAGGCAATGCTGGCGGGACATCACCTGGTGCTGCCCGCTTGGCAGCGCTACACCGGGGTGGTCTGGTCTGCACTCGAGCCGGCGACATTAAGTGAACAGCGGCGAGGCCAGATTTTGATTCCCTCAGCGCTCTATGGCATCACAACCGGGCTTGATCAGATCGCTGATTATCGATTGACGTTTAAAGTTGCGCTCCCAAAAATTGGCAATCTCTCCAAGTTTTGGAAGTATGAGCTGGACGATGTACTGCTTGGCTGCGGCACGGACGTCACCATTGTGGATCTGCTACCCGTCGAACATGCCAGCGTTCTCGATTTTGGAATGCTCGCCGAGCATGCTCACGTCATCCGCGTGGAGTTTGTCAAGGCCGATGGTGGCGGAGCCGCGGGCCATAGGGCCAAGGCCGTCAAGGGACTTGTGGCCCGACACCTCCTCGACGAGGGCATAGAGGCCCTTGGGAAGTTCAAAGTGTCCGGCTGGCGCGTTAGGAATATCGGCGACACGATCCAGATTGTGGAGGTGTGAGACTATGGAACGAGAACAAGCGAATCGAGTAGTGACGTGGCGCACCTTCCTGTAGATACCTCCGAGCAAGCCACGTTGACACACGTGCTCCAAGATCGACTCGAAGGCCTGAGACTTGATCGCTTTAATGACTTTGCCGATCCTCGCCAAGAGTGGCGCCGCCTTGCCGCTGAAACCTTTGGCTCATTCTTCCTCGTACTCGTCGCGGCTGGGGGAGGTATGGTCGCACACGTCTTCCCGGGTCAGATCGGTAACGCGGCCGCGGTGGTGGCTCCCGGCCTGATGGTGATGGCGATGATTATGTTCATGGGGCGAGTCTCAGGCGCACACTTCAACCCAACGGTGTCACTAGCGTTCGCGCTACGAGGAGAGTTTCCGTGGCGCAGAGTGCCAGGCTACCTTGCTGCGCAGTGCGCTGGTGGCCTCATTGCAGTATTCATGCTTGAGATTCTGGTTCACACGTCTGCACGCTGGGGAGCGACGACACCGGGTCATGGCGTGTCCAATTGGGCCGCTATTGGTATTGAAGCAATTCTCACCATGGGATTATTGAGTGTCATTTTAGGTACTGCGTCAGGAGCTCAGCAGGTAGGAATTCTTGGCGCTGTTGCGGTGGGTGCGTATATCGCCTTAGCGGGCCTTTGGGCTGCGCCCCTGAGCGGCGCATCGATGAACCCGATACGGTCCATAACGCCTGACCTTGCATCGGTCAATTTCAGAGCGTGGTATGTCTACCTTGTGGGCCCCCTCGTCGGCATGTTGTTCGCAGTTGCGATGGCTTGGGTGTTGAGGGGTTCTGGCCGCGACCAAACGGCCGCAGCAGTGGCCCAAGGTTCATTCGTCGAAGAAATTGCAAGCAAGGCCTTGAAGCCCGATCAGCCTTAGCGTCAATACCAACGCTCGATCGAAGCGTGGCGTTGCTTGGATTAGAGCTTGCGTACGAAACGGAAACGGATGAGCGCTTTGAGGGCCCCGAAACCGTCGCGCCAAGAAATTTTCTTACCTTCGTCGACTTCACGACCAGAATAGCTAATCGGTACTTCGTAGATTCGATAGCCCTGGCGCAACACCTTGGCGGTTATCTCCGGTTCAAAGTCAAAACGGTTTGACTTGATATGAATGGGCTCGACAACCCGTGCATCGAAACACTTGTAGCAGGTCTCCATGTCTGAAAGCGTCGTTGAGTACAAAAGGTTGGTCAAGAGCGATAGAAAGCGATTACCAATCCAGTGTGAGAGCAACATGTTTTTGCGTTCACCCGTAAAGCGGCTGCCGTAGACGACATTGGCTTTGCCCGACAGTATTGGCTTGAGGAGTTTGTCCCAGTCTTCAGGGTCGTACTCAAGATCAGCATCTTGGATCAAGATGAGGTCACCGGTCGCTTCTGCGAGCCCCGTGCGTAGCGCCGCGCCTTTACCTTGATTCTTGTGATGGGTGAGAACTCGAACACTCGAGTCCTCGAGGTTATTGAGAACCTGGGTAGTGCCATCAGTTGATCCATCGTCGACGACGATAATTTCTTTCGCAAGGGTGAGTTCCTTCGCTTTAACGCGACGAATGACTTCGCTTACTGTCGTGCGCTCATTAAATACCGGAATCAGAATGGTTAACGTGACGAATTCTTTATGGGGAAGGCTGATACGCATGGACATGATGACTGATTCCTCGTGTTCAAAGGGGAGAGGGGCGGCTCGTGCTTAAATCGTCTGACGGAAATACTCGATGGTTCGACGAATACCCACTTCAAATTCTACTGATGGGTTCCAGCCCAAGATGTTTTTTGCCTTCGAAATATCAGGACAGCGCCTTGTGGGATCATCAGCGGGGAGATCACGATATTCAAGCGAACTCGATGATCCGACAGCCGCAATAATTGCTGAGGCAATATCGAGCACCGTTCGCTCATCGGGATTCCCTAGATTAATGGGGCCGGGATGGTGGCTTTGCCCAACTTTCATGATTCCGTCAATCAAGTCATCGATGTAACACAGACTTCGCGTTTGCAGTCCCTTGCCATAGATCGTCAGCGGTTGATCAGCGAGGGCCTGCACAATAAAATTAGACACGACTCGCCCATCGTCTTTGTCGAGCCGAGGCCCATAGGTATTGAAAATCCTGATAATCGCAGTATCGGTTTCGTAGTAGCGGCGATACGCAGCGGTCATCGCTTCCGAGAAGCGTTTCGCTTCGTCGTAGACGCTACGAGGACCCGTCGCCTCTACGTTGCCTCGGTACTCTTCAACTTGAGGATGTACGTCGGGGTCACCATAAATTTCAGATGTCGAAGCCATAACGAAACGAGCTTGGTTCTCTCGGGCGAGATCAAGGAGTCGGCGCGTTCCCTCTGAGCCCACCGCCAAGGTATCGAAGGGGCGCACTAGGTATCCAGGGGGTGATGCTGGCGAAGCCAAGTTATAGACAATACGAACGTGATCAATGGAGGGCACATCCCTCGCGACGTCACCATCAATAACTTCAACCTTCCCCGAAGCCTCAGCCTCGATAAGGTTTTTTCGATTACCCGTAGAAAAGTTGTCGAGTACGACTACGTGATCGCCAGCTTTGACGTGGGCGTCAACGAGGTGAGACCCGAGGAATCCGGCTCCCCCCGCAACAACAATGGTCATGATCTACCCATTCCAAGATAGGTAAAGCCATCTCGCTTAGCGGCTTCAGGATCGAGCATGTTGCGGGTATCGACAATATTCGTCTTGCCCATTAAAGGAGCAATGTTCGAAAGATTCATCCATCGGAATTCGGTCCATTCAGTCAAAATGACCAGTACCTCCGCTCCCGTGGCTGCTTCCTCGGCACTGCCACTGATGGTAATTCCTGCCAAGTCAGAGCTTTCATCGGAAGGCTGAACCGTCGGGTCGTAGGCCCGTACGAGGGCGCCGCGCGCGAGCAGAGTCGCAACAACGGGAATCGCGGGAGACGAGCGTCGATCATCAGTATTTGCTTTGAAAGTAAGGCCCCAAATAGCGACCGTGACTCCTTTGAGATCGCCCACCAAGGCTTCGATCTTGTCAACAACACGTTGGAATTGATTCTTATTACTTTCGATAGCACCTCGCACCAGCGAGAAGTCGTAGCCATGGTCCTCGCCAATTTTCACCAGTGCCCTGGTGTCCTTCGGGAAACACGACCCACCCCAACCGGGACCAGGTTGCATCACTTCGAAACCAATTCTTCGATCGAAACCCATGCCCAGTACTAGATCACGCATATCAGCACCTACTGCGTCACAGAACGCAGCAGCTTCGTTGATAAAGCTGATCTTGGTGGCCAAGAAGGCGTTTGCGGCGTACTTAATCGATTCAGCCGTAACGCAGTCAGTAATAACTGTTGCGGAACCAGGGTTGGCAAACAGTTCAGCAACCATCTTTGCGGTATGAGTATCGTTACTCCCCATCACAATACGATCAGGTTTGAGGCTGTCTTCTACGGCGCTACCCTCACGAAGAAACTCAGGGTTTGATGCAACTTTGACATCTGCTCTACTAATTTCACGTTCGACAAGTAGCGCTGTTCCTACGGGGACCGTCGACTTATTGACGACGACGCAGCCCGGTTTCAGCTGTGCCCTGATTTCATGAACTGCTTCCATGACGTAACTGAGATCTGCCGATCCATCATCGTCTTGGGGTGTAGGAACACAGAGAAAGACATACTCACAGTCTTTAACTGCCTCTGCAGCACTCTTTGAGAAGCTAAGCGTACCTGCGGTGATGGCTTGTTCAACGAGCGCTTCGAGCCCCGGCTCGAAGATGGGAATATTGCCCTGCTGGAGCGCCGCTAAGCGC
This sequence comes from uncultured Actinomycetes bacterium, assembly GCA_903875425.1. Taxonomy (GTDB): domain Bacteria; phylum Actinomycetota; class Acidimicrobiia; order Acidimicrobiales; family RAAP-2; genus CAIQWC01. Next base: position 5,179 of record CAIQWC010000026.1, read on the forward strand.
AATTCATTATTCTCGGCCAAGACGACCTGGTGGCCCCGAAGGCTCAAAATGGCCGCTGTTGGGATACCAACGTAACCACCCCCAATGACACAAATCGTGGAGGCTCTCATATGGTGACTTCGCAGAGCATCTCAATTAGCCTATATGTTCACCGTGCTTACGCCCTCCGACGACCAGTTGCAACAACGACACCGTAGGGGATTCATCGCGCGATCTCATAAGGACCTCGAGGGGGGACTAGGTAGCGATGAGCGACCCTAGAGCGGTGATACCAGAATCCCATCGTGATCAAAGCTTGCCGCCGACGAGGGGCGCACATCGTCGACAGCGCCGTTTGGATGCTTGGCCGCGCTGGCTTGGCACGCTCGTAGCGTCAATGACGTACCTCGGTCTCGCCGCCTTTTACTTTCGTCGGCTCCTTGGTTCAGGCTTTGCCTCGTCGAGTATGTGCGGTGGTTGCTATGACAGTGGGCAACAAGAGTGGTTTGTTGGTGTTCCTGGACACCTGATTGCCCAAGGACACAGCCCGTTTTTTACGACACTGCTTAATTTTCCAAAGGGTGTGAACTTGCTCCAGAGCAGTATCGCCGAGCTTCCTGGACTCTTAGTTGAACCCATCTTGCAGTGGGTTGGCCCCATTGGCGCCTTTAACGCAGAGATGATTCTCTGTGTCCTCGGCAGTGCCGGGGCCGCCTATCTGGCACTGGGCCGATTTGCATGGTGGCCACCGGCACGAATTCTCGGTGGAGCACTTTTTGGCTTTTCACCATTTATTATTCACCAAAACATACATATATTTCTCGCCTTCTCCCTTGCAACGCCCTTAGCCGCCATTGTGCTTGACGAGCTACTTCATCGAAGACAGTGGAATCCCTATCTCCTTGGAGGCTCAGGCGCAGCGGTTCTCTTCCTTTGCTACTTCACGTCAGCAGAGATGTTCGTTGATCTCATCATCATCACCGGGATCGCTAGTTTTTTTTACGTCGTCTCGAATCGTCGGAGCACCTTGGTCGATGGGGCGTACTACCTAAAGGCACTCCTTACGACGATTGGTCTGAGTGTCGTAGCGCTGGCGTATCCCATTTACATTCAGGTACTCGGTCGACAGCACTATGTGGGTGCGCCACAGAGCAACCTGTCCTCCATTTCATCTGATCTACTCTCTCCCTATATCCCGACGTACTTTGAATGGTTTGGAACGCACGCCATGAAGGTGTACTCGGGCACCTTCGTTCGAGGTATTCCTGCCGAGGATTCGCTCTACCTCGGCGTGCCTCTCGTCTTACTCTTGGTCGTCACCTTTCGGCGTCGGACATGGTGGGTCACGGCAAGTTTGATTTCGGCGGCTCTGTTGAGCTTTGGTCCCAGGCTGCATGTGGCGGGACATGCCACCTCCATCCCTATGCCGGAGCTGCTCGTCGCCCACCTCCCGTTACTCTCTGCTCTAACGCCGTCTCGCTTTTCGGTCTTCGTCTTTTTCTTCGCGGCGATACAGGTGGCGATGTGGCTTGACTCACTACGCAGGAACTCAGATCGAGGCGTCAGTGCACGACTAGGACTGCGGGTAGCAATCATCTGCCTTCTCCCGCTTATCCCTATACCGCTTTCTACTGCGAAACAAACCGTGCCACGGTTCTTCCTTAATCAGCCCACGGCCACAATCCCGGCCGGTTCGGCGATCGTGGCCTATCCCTTCCCGAGTTTTGTTCACGAGGACGCCATGATCTGGCAGGCTTCGAGTCACTATTCCTTCTCCATGCCTGGGGGCTACATATACGCCCCTAACGCGGTGGGTGCCGCGACGCTGTTCCCTGGCGCAAGCACTGCAATCGGTCAGGAACTCAATCGTATTTACGCCGGTATGCCGGCGTCATATTCTCATCACAATCTACAGGCGGTGAGGGCCGAGATCACCTCGTGGGGTATCCGTTACTTCGTCAGTGGGGTTAATGAACCGCACGCGGCGACCGCATCACACTTCATCAGTGTTGTACTTCACGAACGACCACGAGCCATCGGTGGTGTCGACGTGTGGCAGGTGCCTCGCTAGGGCCGATTCGCTAGAGCAGTGCGTGCATTCGACACAGTTCGTCCCAGCGCCGGGTAAATGCTTCGTCTGAGTATTGCTGGGCAGTCACTATGGCAGATGCGGCGATGCGCTTCAATTGCTCGGGGTTTTGAATCAGCGATACCGTCTTGGCTATCCAATCGGATCGCTGTTCCCATAATGCTCCGTCGACGCCTGGGTTAATAATTTCTTTTTGTCCCGCTTTGTCGATTACTACTGGTACGCAACCAGTAGCCATAGCCTCAACGGTAGTGATGCCGAAGTGTTCTTGGTTCCACGGCTCGGTATGCTCCGAGTCGCCGAATCCGGTAGCGGACCAAAAAATTGATGCTTTTGAAAGATGATCGTCAACCACGCTTCGTGGTGCGTTTGGGATTACCTCGATGGGGTAGCGATACGATGCGCTGAGCACGTCGTCGAAGTAGTCCTGGTGACTTGGTTCGAGTCCGCCGATGATAACTAATTTCCATCCCTGAACAAGGCCTCGCTGATGCATCTGGGCGAACGTCTTGACCATCTCTAATTGGTGCTTGCAGTGTCCGGTCCCAGGGGCCATGAAGCGTCCGACACTAAGAATGATCTTTTCCTTTTGGTGTTCGTGCGTCGAGGACGTCACGTCAACGGGAGGGTAGAGAATCGCCGAGTCCCGAGACCATAATCGCGATATCCACTCTTGCGTGAATTGTGAATTAGCTAAAATTAGGTCATAGGCATGGAGCCACGTCGATGGTTCTGGCATGAGCCAAGAAACGTGTTTTGATACCGAGCGTACGATCGCCGACGATGGGACAGTCCGCATATCAAAGAGGCTCACACCTAGGTTTCGTTGGTCACCACCAACCCGGAAACTTTCAGTCCGGACATGGATCCGGTGAGTCTGAGGCCCAACGCTGAGCGTAATGCGTTCTCTTTGAGGTCCGTGTATCCCCTCATAGACGACGGTACCGTGGCTATCGTTCAGGGTCAGCGCGTACGGTTCGACCTGACCAATGCGGCCAAGTTCCAAGCTGAGTACGACAGGCTGTTCAGCGTTGGAATGGATAAGAATTTCGCCGTCACCAGTACTCCACTGCCAGGTCTGATGGAGATGTTTCTCCGGCGCATGCCAACCGTTACCGAGCGAGAGCGTTGGGTGTTGTTCTAAGTATTTCAATGCTCTGCTGTGCAGCCAGACCTTCCAAGGACTTAGATTCATCATCTCGGGAGTGGGGAAGAAGCAGACGTAAACGTTTTTCTTAGCAGCGGGCTGAAGTTTTGAGCGATAGGTGGCATTAACGAAGACATCAAAACGAGTACTTGCTTCAACGACGTGCTCGTCAAGTGGTCCTAAGAGCTCGTAGGTCACACCGGAGAGGTTGAGGCCGAGGTGCGCTTCAAGTTTGGTAACCGAGATGGGGTATTGGCTCAACAATGTTACGTCGTGGCCATGGGCGATCGCCGATTGGGCAATCATGAGAGCGTGACGTTCGCCACCCCCCCTGGTGGACCAGTGGGCGTCAAAAATCGCTATGGAGCTCATGCCTTATCCCAGTCGAGGTTGACGACGCTGCGACTAACGGAGTTTCTCTTTGAGTCGCGTGCTCGCTTCATAAGGGTGCTGGGGAGGCGTCCGATCAGGGATACCAACACCTTGGTTCTCACCCGAAATCGAAACGACCCGGGTTTTTTCCCTTTAACGATGAGGCGAAGTGTTTCGACGCCATAGCGGCCATAGTCCTTGAGGTAAGAACGAAGTGCTGTGCCTGCAAGCGGCCACGTCGCATTACGAAGCAAGATGAGGACACGATTACGTTCAACGTGGAAGAGCCAAAAATCGGAACCTTCGTTAGTCAATACCGAGTGATGATGACGAACGACAGCCTTGGGTACTGCGTAGTTCTTCCAACCACAAAGGCGTAAGCGCCAAGCAAGATCTGTGTCTTCGTAATACAAAAACAGGTCATCATCGAACCAATCAACGGCATCACCACAGGACGTACGGATTGCTACCGCCGAGCCACCGCCTGAAAATACCTCCCGAGGAGCCTGGTACTGGTCTCTATCAACAGTCCAGAAACCAACATCTCCCCCGAATCCATCATTCGTCATATAGCCACCGCAACTGTTGATGACGTCGTAGAGATCATTACGATCAAGATGGATGGGAGGAAGCCATGCATCGTTGGCGCCGATGTGATGATCAATCCCGTTGATCGAGACGATCTTGTCCTCGTTGGTCGAGCAAAGTAAGCGAAGCTCGAGATCCTCGTCGGACAGCAAGATGCTTTCGGGGATGGGAATGATGACTTCTGCTGAAGGTTTCGTCCAGCGCGCCCACTTAAAACTTGAATTCCGTGTGCGCTCCTTTCGATACGTCGAGTTGGTCTCAGGGAGTTGGTGAAAAACATTTTCATCATTGATATACGCAGCGTGAATCATGATGCCAAGTTCCCGCGAATCGGCTCCTCCTGGAAAGAATGGAGGAGCCTCGATAGGAATGACTGCGAACTTTGGGATAAAGACGACTTTGGCGCAGGCAGATGCAGCAGCGCTATGGGAGGGATCATCAAGAAAATCGATTAAGAGATTAAGCGCACCGGGTTGGGGAATCGTGTCTGGGTTGAGCAAGATGACAAAGGGGGTGTCGAGTTCCCGGAGCACTCGGTTATTGCCGGCAGCAAAACCAAGGTTACTCTCAGCAGCAATGAAGCGAACCGAAGGAAACTCTGAGCTGAGTCGCGAGACCGAGTTATCGTGACTCGCGTTATCGACAACCACGATCGGTAGGTCAAACTCTGGATCTCCGCGGAGTGCGTTAAGACAGGCTTGTACGTAGGGGTATCCGTTGTAGTTAACAATGACCACGGTTGCTCTCGGTCCGATGAGTTGGCGATGGTGGTCGACGGGAATCTGTTGGGTCATAGGCAAGATGTTGCTGAGCGCTCTTACATTTGACGCTGCAACGTAGGTGTTACTGTACAGCTAGCAGGGCCTAGCGAGGCGTTGGGCGGCATTCATGAGCACTAAGCATGGGATAAGAGCGCCATCGAGTAACTTTGCGCGTTCACCACAAGGAGGCCATTGGCGACCTGGGTTAGGGTGGCGTGATGGTTGGAACGTTTCGAGTATCGGATCGGCTAGACCATGGCAAAAGCTCGGAGCGAACCGCACGTCGTCGTCGCTACGGAGCGATGGTCTGCGTGTTCAGTGGGGCGATCACGGCAGCGCTTAGTCTCCTGCTTCGCCTACTTTGCCAACCGCTCTTTCTTTTCAATTCTCCAAACGATGACGCTAACGGTGTCGACCAGGCATTCATTCTCTCGGGGCACCATCTCGGCATCAGTGGTATTCAAGCACTCTCTAAGGATCCTGGGGGTGCTTATTTTCTCATTGCAGCCCATGCGGTCGGCGTTCCGCCACTGATTTTCGAACAACTTGTTTTCCTCGTCGGAGTTGTTTGTATCGCGCTCGGATGGTTTGCTCTCTCTCACTCACGCTGGCAAGCGACCGTCGTGATGGTAATCCTCGCGTTAAATCCCATTAACTATGAGGTCCAGGTGCAGCGCATTTATCGAGACGGCTTCATCCTCGCCTTGTCGACGCTCATCATTGGCTTGAGTTTTATTCTGGCTGCCCTCATCAACCCACGTTCAGCACCTCAGCGCGAGTCAGTTCATCGAGGTCCCTTCCATCGCAATAGGCGTCTTATTCGAATCCTCGCGGGCTTTATGGTGGTCGTGCTGATCGGGCTCCTGATGGGTTGGCAGGCGGTTACCAAAGCGACGTGGCCATGGGTTATTCCGGCCATGGTGGCTCCCTTGGTCTACCCACTGTCGAGAAGGTACCGACAGGTCGACGCCAAGAGGAGGCTCCGGGTCCTAGGGGTCGCGCTCGCGTGCGCAGTGCTCATCGTGTCGATGATTGCGTTTGTGACAATGCGAGCAAAGAGCATCAATCAGGCGCACTACGGCGTTGCTCAACTTGAGGTTGTCTTTAGCGGCTCCGTTGCTAGCGCCGTAGATCAATGGGTTCGCATCGATGGGGGATCGACGGTTCTATGGGAGCCCATTACGCCAGCCATGATGGAAACAGCTTTCGCCGTTAGTCCGACGGCGAGACTTCTCCGGTCGTATCTCATGAGCCCCACAGATCCTGAAAAATCAATGAACTGCACGCGGGCGAGTTCAGACTTCAACCTGATGGTTAACGGTACTGCGTATTGCAAGGGGGTATCGGGGGGCTGGATTCTCTGGGACCTCGTAGCCGCGCCGGTATCGCTCGGGTTAGTTCATACGCCGGCACAATTGGAAACGTTCTATTCGTCGGTCGCCACTGAGATTGCCACAGCCTGCCGTCGATCACGAATCACCTGCTCCTCGAGTCCTGTTTTGGCAACCAGCCTCCCACCACTGGCAAGAATAGATACGGTGGCCTTGGTGCGACAGTCACTGAGTGGACTGTGGCGAATGGCGACCAATACGCAAGCTACCTTTGTCGCGGCGTCCTATGAGAAACTAACGCTTATGCAGTATCGAGAATGGCGAGCAATCGTGGCGGGCTTACCGAACTGGGAACATTTGCGTCAACCATCACACGCAGTGGGAGCGATGCGAGGATCTCCTGTCCTGGCGAGGTATTACGTCCATGCCTATAGCTGGCTCAATATGCTTTTGGTAATTCCCTGTCTTGTGGGTCTTGCCTATGTTCCAGGCACGCGCCGGCGTAAGACCTTCGATGAGGTCTTGTTGGCGTCATCGATCTCGCGCTGGATGGCGCTATCCGCGCTGATTGGCGTGACGTTCCTTGCCGTTTTTCAAGTTTCAGTATTCGAAGCGATGAAAAGCCTGTACTGGGCGGATTTTGTCACGCCTCTTGAACTCACCCTTGTTTTGGGATCTTTTTCGGTGCTTCTCCTTCTCCAAAGAGCAGGTCGGTCCCGCGATTCCTCGACTTCTACGCCGGCTACGCTGAGCACGCAGGGAACGGGAGCGCTTTGATCAAGAATGTTTTCTCGAGCCGGACTGCTAAGCGATACCTAGTGAGCCGGAAGAAAGACATGTTCTCCAAGAAGTGGCAGAGCCCGAGCCACGATCAAGATCACGGCCCGTCGCGCTATCAGTTGTGGATTGATAATTACGAAGCAGCGATAGCGGGTGCTGTTGCCAAGGAAATAGCGCTACAGCATTCAGGACCTAGCTTCAGTGTGGTCATTATGCCTGAGAAGGGGGCAATGGACCAGTGGATTTCAAGCATCTCGTCTCTTGCCCATCAGACCTACCATCGGTGGGAACTCATCATTGCCTCTACCCCTAACGAAACACTGCGAGAGGCGCTCGCGACCATAGAGGCACAAGGACATAGGGTTAGTTGGCTTACCCTCAAGACCAAGCGTCACGAGACCATGCGAACACTCTACGAGCGAAGCATCGGCAATTGGATAGTCCAGCTCGAAGCACCCGTGCAGTTAGCCCCTTATGCGCTGGCGAGCTTTGCTTTGGCCATTACTAAAAATCCTGATGCCGTTCTGGTCTATGGCGATGATGACTCTATTGACGACGCGGGCCGCCGAAACAAGCCCTTTTTCAAGACTGATTTTGATCGGATCCGGCTCCTTGGCCACGACTATCTGGGAGGTGCTGCGTGTATAGCCAAGGTGCAATGTCGTCGCTACGTTGAAGAATTACATGATCAATCCGGAGGCGTAACGTGGGAGTTAACACTGTGCGCTACTCGAGATTTTGACGACGCAGCCTTCATCCATGTTCCCTATGTGCTAGCTCATCACCAGAATGTCACGTCACAAAGACGCAAAGACAAGCGAGGAGAATCTCGAGTACGTAGCACTCGGCAATCCATCTTGGAGGCGCATCTCAAGAAGCTAGGAAAGTCGGGACGAGTACAGGCGATCGATGACTCCCCATATTATTCGGTGTCGTTACAGCCAGATACTTGGCCTAGCGTCGACATTATTATCCCAACGCGCGACGGACGCGTGTTGAAGAAATGTCTCACGAGCTTGCTCGAAATCACGGACTATCCCAACTTTCGGGTGTGCCTCGTAGATAACGGTAGTGAACAAGAAGATACCCTCGAGCAACTTACCTGGGCCAAGGATAATTTTAATGCCTTAGTAATACGCGACGATGGCCCATTTAACTACTCGCGGCTAAATAATATTGCGGTTGATAGCACCTCGAGTGAGCTCATCTTGTTACTCAATGACGATATAGAAATAACGAATCGTGACTGGCTGACGCGTATGGTTGGTCAATTCGAACACGATGATGTTGGAGCGGTGGGTGCGCTCTTATGGTATCCGAATGGAACCGTGCAGCATGGTGGTGTCATTACCGGACATGGTGGAGCAGCGGGACACGCATTCGTGGGACGTGGCACGAATGATGAAGGATATTGGGGATCGCTTCGAATCGCCCAACAACTTTCCGCAGTAACCGCCGCTTGCCTTTTGTTCAAGCGCCAAGCGTGGAGCGAGGCAGGTGGTCTCGACGAAGATCTCTTTCCCGTTGCTTTCAACGACATAGATCTCTGTCTTAAGATCAGGGCTAGGAAGTGGCGAGTTGTCTTCGATCCAACCGCCCAGCTGATCCATCACGAATCGCTCTCTCGCGGTGTTGACGAAACAGAGCGGGAACTAGCGCGGTCAGCTCGCGAAGTGGCTAACTTCAGAAAGAAATGGCGTGACGAACTTCTTATTGATCCGTTTTTTAATCCGAATTTAGATTACGCAAGTATGTACTTCGAGGTTGATGCTCATGCGGCTCGGGTTCTCGAATATCCAGGAAGTGCGCTCTATGTGGAGCAGCTGCTCTACCCCACAGGAAAACTAATTTCGCGTAATCAGCGCTATCGTTTAGAGGTCGATGAGCACGGTAGTTTGGTTTTGGCGGGTCCGAGTACGCGGCGCTACCTTTGGAATGCTGAGAACTCCCATGAAACCATAAAAGTTCTTAACCTTCAGCATGACGGCAATATCACCCTCATCGCCGAGAGCGATGCAATCTTGTGGGCTGCGGGGACATCGAGTTTGGCTCCACGGACAATGCAGCTCACTGATGAGGGAGCGCTCGTAGCGATAGCTCGTGATGGTACTGAGTATTGGCGTTTAGAAATCGCCACGGCGACTCGGGTTCTCGAATATCCAGGAAGTGCGCTCTATGTGGAGCAGCTGCTCTACCCCACAGGAAAACTAATTTCGCGTAATCAGCGCTATCGTTTAGAGGTCGATGAGCACGGTAGTTTG
>CAIQWC010000027.1 GCA_903875425.1 uncultured Actinomycetes bacterium
CAGCCGAGCAGGCGGTGCTGCGAACTCAATATCGTTGACGTGGGGCAAGAGTTCTTCGAAGAGCACACGAAGCTCAAGGCGCGCGAGGTGGGCGCCAATGCACAGGTGGGGAGAGTGCAGCCCAAAGGTCACATGGTTATTGGGGGTTCGCTCGATGTTGAAGTAGTAGGGCTCGTCAAACTGGTCTTCGTCGTAGTTGGCGGAGATAAACCACATCAGCACCTTGTCGCCGGCTTTGATCTGCTTGCCACCAAGTTCGGTGTCTTGCGTGGCGGTGCGACGAAAATTCATCGTCACCGAACCCCACCGCAGCATCTCGTCGACGGCCACGGGCATCAGGCTCGGGTCGGCGGTGAGGCGCTGGCGAAGCTCGGGACGCTTGATGAGGGCCTTCATGGCTGCCGACATGGAGTAGCGCGTGGTGTCATTCCCGGCCGACACCATCAAGGTGAAGAAGTTCGACAGCTCAGCGTCGGTCAAGAATTCGCCATCAACCATGGGCGACAGCAGCAAGGTCAGCAAATCGTCCTTCGGGGCCGCACGACGTTCCCCGAAGGCCGTATCGGCGTAGGCCATGAGTTCTAAGGCAACGGGACTACGGAAGGGAAGGAGTCGGTATTCATCCGTATCGACTTTGTCGACGACGTAGTCGGTAAAGTCCTCGTCGGTATTAGCAATGAGCGCGTCACCTCGGGTGACGAGCCACTCTGAGTCAGCATTGGGTAATCCCAATAGTTGACCCAGCATGCGCATGGGCAATTGGCGCGAGATCATCTTGGTGAAGTCCAAGGTCGGCGTGCCTCTCACCTCTTCAACTAAGTCAGTAGCGAGGCCACGAATGGCATCTTCGTAGGCCATCACTTCGCGACGCGAAAATGCGCGCGACACCATGCGGCGAAAGCGAGTGTGCTCGGGAGCGTCCATCTCAATGAGGGTGCGTCGCGCCTCCGTTTCCTCTTCGTCCATGTCTTCGAGACGAATGCCTTTGGCTGATGAGAACACGTCAGTGTTTCGACTCACACTCAGCACATCGGTGTAGCGAGTAACGGACCAAAACCCCCGACCGTCTTCTTCGTCCCACCAACTCACCGGATCTTCACGGCGAAGTCGATCAAAGGTCGCGTGGGGAATTGCGTCCACAAAGGTGTCATGACTGGTCAGATCAGCGTGATCGTCCCCAAACTCAACTTCGATACGAGCCATTGTTTCCCCCTATGACACCCACACTCGGGTAGATATTCGTTTGGAGCCAAATGATATCGCCACCCGGCTCCCTCGTCCAGCCTTAGTAGCTGCGGGGCAGGCCCATAACGTTTTGACCCAAGAAGGCAAGGATCAAGTTGTTGTTGATCGGCGCTACTTGGTAGAGGCGGGTCTCTCGGAACTTGCGCTCAATGTCGTATTCCTGGGCGAAGCCAAAGCCACCGTGGGTGTCGATACAGGCATTGCCCGCAGCCCACGAAGCCTCTGAAGCGAGCAACTTGGCCATGTTGGCTTCGGCACCGCAGGCTTCACCGCGATCGAAACGATCCGCTGCTTCAAAGCGCATGAGATCAGCCGCGCGCAGTTGTGCGTAGGCCTTGGCGAGGGGGAACTGCACCCCCTGGTTCGCCCCGATGGGTCGGCCAAAGACAACGCGCTCGTTACCGTAGGCAACTGCTTTTTCCAAAAAGAAGCGACCGTCACCAATGCATTCCGACGCAATCAAGATTCGCTCGGCATTCATGCCGTCGAGGATGTACTTGAAGCCCTTGCCCTCTTCGCCGATCAAGGCATCGTGGGGAATGACGACGTCGGTGAAGAAAACTTCGGTGGTGTTGTGGTTCATCATCGTCGGGATGGGCCGAATTTCAATGCCTGGACTGTGCATGTCCAAGATGAACACGGAGATGCCGTCTGATTTTTTTGTGACCTCGTCATAGGCGGTAGTTCGGGCCAGCAAAATCATGAGGTCTGAGTGCATGGCCCGCGACGTCCAAATTTTTTGGCCGTTGATCACCCAGCCCTCAGCGGTCTTGTCGGCGCGAGTTCTGATCCTCGTGGTCTCAGATCCAGCAGCGGGTTCGGTGACGCCGAAGGCTTGGAGTCGCAGCTCTCCAGCGGCAATCTTGGGCAAGAAGTGCTGCTTTTGTGCTTCGGATCCGTGTCGCAGCAAGGTACCCATGACGTACATCTGGGCATGGCAGGCCGCCGGGTTCGCTCCCGACGCCGAGATCTCTTCAAGAATCGCGGCGGCTTGCGCCAAGCTAACGCCGCCGCCGCCGTACTCCTCGGGAATCAACGCGGCCAGCCAACCAGCCTTGGTGAGGGCATCCACGAAGGCTTCGGGGTACCCATCGGGTTCTAGGCCCCGCCAGTACTCTCCTGGATAGTGCTCACAGAGGGCTCGAACCCCTGCGCGTAGGTCGTCGAACTCGTCTCTGGCGCTCATTTCGATCATGTTGCACAAACTATCATTTATCAGAAATACCTCCTAGGCTCAGGACCATGACTATGACGTGGCACGAACGTGCCAACACCATTACTCCTCGCACGGGCCTGCTCATAGACGGCCGATTTCGCTCGGCCACTGAATCCTTTGAGGTAATCGCTCCTCGCAACGGCAAACTCGTCACCGAAATCGCCTTCGCGAACGCCGATGACGTCAACGAGGCCGTTAGCTCGGCTCGACGAGCCTTCGAAGACGGTCGCTGGTCGAAACGAGCCCCTAGCGAACGAAAAGCCGTGCTCATGGCCTGGGCTGAGCTGTGTCGGGCTCATGGCGACGAGCTCGCCCTCCTCATGGCGCTTGAGATGGGCAAGCCTGCCCACGAAGCCAAGAGCATCGAGGTTAGGGCTGTTGCCAATACCTTGGCGTGGTTTGGCGAAGCCTGCGACAAGATCCTTGACGAGATCCCCCACACCGCTCGAGACGCCCTGGCCTTGGTCACGCGCGAACCCGCTGGCGTTGTCGGAGCGGTCGTGCCCTGGAACTTCCCCTTAACCATGGCGGCGTGGAAAGTCGCGCCAGCCCTGGCCGCTGGTTGCTCGGTGGTACTCAAGCCCGCCGAGAACTCTCCGCTCTCGGCCTTGCGCTTTGCTGAGTTAGGCCTCGAAGCGGGCTTGCCCGAAGGGGTGCTGAACGTCGTTAACGGCCACGGCCACATTGCCGGCAAAGCGCTGGGTGAGCACCCCGACGTCGACGTGCTCACCTTCACGGGCTCAACGCAAGTGGGACGATACTTCCTTGAGTACGCCGCACAATCTAATCTCAAGCGCGTCTACCTCGAACTTGGTGGCAAGTCGGCGAACATTATCTTTCCCGACGCCGACCTCGATAGAGCAGCTAGTACGGCAGCATGGTCAATCTTTTTCAATCAAGGCGAAATGTGTACCGCTGGGTCGCGCTTATTGGTGCACGAATCCATCCACGACGAGGTCGTCGCTCGCGTGTCCACCATTGCCGCAGCCATGCAACCACAAGATCCCTTCTCAGACGATGCCCCCATGGGGGCCATGGTCTCCAAAGAGCACCTTGAGCGAGTCGAATCCATGGTGACGACAGGACGAGGCGACCGCGCTGAACTCATTGTTGGTGGTGAACGCGTCAACCAAGAGAGTGGTGGGTACTACTTTCCACCAACCATCTTTGACCATGTCGCGCCCGAGGCCTACATTGCCCAAGAGGAAATCTTTGGGCCCGTGCTATCAATCACAACCTTTAGCGATGACGCCGAAGCACTACGTATCGCTAACGGCACTCGCTATGGCTTGGCCTCGGCTATTTGGACGCAGAACCTCGATCGCGCAGTCGCCATGTCGCGTGGACTTCGTGTCGGCATGTGCTGGGTGAACTGCTACGAAGAGGGTGACATGACCATTCCCTTTGGTGGCGTGAAAGAGTCAGGCTTTGGTCGCGACAAGTCACTGCACGCCTTAGAAAAATTCTTTGATCTGAAATCAACCTGGATACAACTCTCGGAGCCCTCATGACCCCCTCTTCTGACAATAAATCCGTTCGTCGTCGAAATCTTCGAGAGGATGTCGCCGATCGTCTCCGCAATGACATCTTGACGGGACGACTCACTCCAGGAAAGCGCATTGATCAAGACCAGCTCGCCGCCGAACTTGGGGTCAGTCAACTCCCCGTTCGCGAAGCGCTCATTGCCCTTGACCAAGAGGGGCTCGTCGAGACCATCCCTCGTCGTGGCTCCTACGTCCCGCAACTCACCCCCGAAGATATCGCTGATCAGTACCGCATCTTCGGCCTCGTCTCAGGTCTCGCTGCAGCCCGAGCCGCCGAGATCTTGAGCGCCCAAGAGCTCTACGAGCTTCGCAGCACGAACGAGCGGCTCGGTGTCACGAACGACACCGCCGAACAAGAGCGCCTTAACTTTGAGTTTCACCGCATTATCAACCGGGCTGGCTCGAGTCGACGCTTGATGTCAACGATTCGACTCTTGGCGCGAAGCTTGCCCGATAACTACTATGACTTCGCACAGGGCTGGCAAACCGCAGCCTGTGCTGAGCACGAAATAATTCTCCGGGCTCTAGAAGCTCACGATGCCGATGGTGCGCAACGCGCCATGGTCAGTCACCTCAGCGATGGTGGACGCCATGCGGTGACGCGCCTTAGCGAGCTCGGCTACTTCTCCACTGAGCAGTAAGGCCTGATTCGCTACAAATCTGATTCGCAATAGATCTGATTAGCTATAAAGGAGTACTTCATGGACCGCCACGATCACTGGATAGACGGACGTAGCGCTTCGCCAAGTTCTGGCCACTACCTCCCCACCCTCGACCCGATGACAACCCAGCCTTGGGCTGAAGTCGCTCGAGGCAATAGCGACGACGTCAATGCCGCCGTTGATGCTGCGAGTCGGGCCTTCCCGGCTTGGCGAGATGCGGGGCCGTCTCGTCGCGCTGAGGTGCTGTGGCGCCTTGGCGAGCTCATTGCGGATCATGCCGATGAACTCGGTGGCCTCGAATCACGCGACGCCGGCAAAGTCATCCGAGAAGTTCGCGGCCAGCAACTCAGTCTTAAAAGTTGGTACCGCTACTACGCCACCTTGGCTCACCACCAAGAAGGTCGCCAAATCCCTCAAGACCGCCAATCCATTACGGCCTTCACTACCCGCGACCCCTACGGCGTCATCGGGGTGATCCCGGCATTTAACTCTCCCATGTTGCTCGGTGCGATGGGCTTAGCCCCAGCGCTGGCCGCAGGAAACACCGTGGTGGTCAAGGCTCCTGAGGTCAATGCGCTGTCGCTGCTTCGCTTAGGGTCTCTCGCAAAAGAAGCTGGCTTGCCTGATGGTTGTCTCAACATCGTGGTGGGCTATGGCCATGAAGCGGGAGACGCACTTGTCGGTCACGAAGATGTTCGAAATATCTTCTTTACCGGTGGACCAGAATCTGCCAAGGCAGTCACCGCACGAGCAGCCGGAGGGCTTAAGCCCACGCTCTTGGAGCTCGGTGGCAAATCAGCCAATATTTTCTTTGACGACGTAAACCTAGAGAACGTATTAAACGGCGTGATCGCCGGTATTTTTGCCGCTGCAGGTCAAACCTGTGTTGCAGGGTCACGCCTCTTGGCTCACGAATCCATTGCTGATCAACTCGTAGCCTTGGTCGCCAAACGCGCCCAAGCCATACGAATCGGTAACCCCACGTTCGATGACACCGAGATGGGCCCCATCAGCCAAGAAAAAATATGGAGTGGTGTTCGCAGTCGCGTCGACGAGGCTGTCGCCCAGGGTGCAGAGATTATTGCCGGTGGTCCCTCAGCTGACGTCCCTAGCGAAGGATGGTTCTACGCCCCCACCGTGCTCAACAACGTCGTCAACACTATGGATGTCGCGCAAAATGAACTCTTTGGACCGGTACTTTCCGTCATTCGCTTCAGCGACGAAGACGAAGCCATCGCTATTGCTAACGACTCACCCTTTGGTTTAGCAGCCGGTGTCTGGACGCAGAACGTGAACCTGGCTCACCGTGTCGCCAAGAGACTTGACGCAGGAACCGTATGGATCAACATGTACCGCGGCATGCACTTTGCTACTCCCTTTGGTGGTTCCAAGCTCTCAGGGTACGGACGGGAGAACGGTATGGACGGATTCGCCGAAGTCACCAGACCAAAGGCCATCTGGATTGAATCCTCCGATGAAGCCGTTGGTGACCCCTTCGTGCTCCGCTAGAACCGCAACACAAGAAAATATTGTCAAAGATGGCCTTCGAGATTTTACGGTTCGACCTGTTTTACACACCGCTTGATAATGGAGCGACTTGGCAAGTTGTCAGTCACCACCCAAAGTCCCATTATCTCCACCATCGAAATATAGGGAAAATAGGTAGGTAGCGGCATAAGTTAAAAACGAACTACAGCGGCTTAAAGGTCAGTGATG
>CAIQWC010000028.1 GCA_903875425.1 uncultured Actinomycetes bacterium
ATACAATGACGGCGCGGGAAGCCAAGCCTTTGTGGTCGATGAAGCGGGAGGCCGTTGGGGGGACGCCCAAGAAGTAGCCGCTTCGCTCAATACGAGCGGCAACGCCTACGCGATCTCAATCTCGTGTTCCTCGGCCGGCAACTGTAGTGCTGGTGGGCTATACAATGACGGCGCGGGAAGCCAAGCCTTTGTGGTCGATGAAGCGGGAGGCCGTTGGGGGGACGCCCAAGAAGTAGCCATATCGCTCAATACGAGCAACAACGCCCAAGTGATCTCAATCTCGTGTTCCTCGGCCGGCAACTGCAGTGCCGGTGGGTACTACCAAGACAGCGCGGGAAGCCAAGCCTTTGTGGTTGAGGCAACTGCGCCGGTGACGCTTACTACGACGGTAGCTACGTCGGCGCCGACGACAGTAGCTAAAACTACATCTGCCACGTTGGCCGCCACCGGCGCCAACCTCACCCTCCCACTCGGCCTCGCCGCGGTATTCCTTGGGCTCGGGGGACTGGGTGTTCTTCGACTGCAGCGGAGGCGTCAAAGGATGTAATCAGCGCTGAAACGCAGCGTGGTTCGGTCAGGGTGCGTCTGCCACAATTTTGATGAAGTGGTCGGAGGGACACGCAAGGGACACGCGGTTCGTTTTTTCGATACGGAGCCTCGAGCTTCCAGTACTCTCTCGCTTGGCTGTCTCGGTGGTACGGCTTCAAAGCCGTGTGCACCCTCATCGCACATCATGGGGACAGGCCGCGCCCAAGGGGTAAAAGACCAGACCCATTAGGGGCTCCGGCCTTTTTGTTAGGACCCCCTGTGGGCTCGGTAGGCTCTTTGTGTTCAGCCGCCCCCCCGATTGGCTGACCTGAAGAGAGGACCCTGAAGATGGCGGATGTCTACGACGTCGTAGTAATTGGTGGAGGCCCCGGAGGGTACGCCGCGGCGCTCTATGGCGCGGCAGCCGGCCTGAACGTCGCGTTGATCGAGCGTGACAAAGTTGGTGGCACCTGCTTGCACCGCGGTTGCATCCCCGCCAAAGAATTTCTCGAAACCGCCGCAGTATGGCGCACCGTTGGCGACGCCAGCGAGTTTGGCATCACCGCAGGAGCTCCCACCATTGACTTCTCGGTAAGCCAAGCTCGTAAGGGGAGTGTCGTCTCCACAATGTTCCAAGGTCTTTCCGGCCTACTCAAGAATCGCAAAGTAACAGTCTTGAGTGGGACTGGCCAACTTGGTCCCAACAAGATCGTGACGGTGCTCGACGGCGAAGATGCGGGGACCACGGTGACGGGAACCAACATCATCCTGGCTTCGGGCTCGGTTCCTCGTACCTTGCCCGGCCTTGATGTCGATGGTAAGACCATCGTGACTTCGGATGAATTCTTGGACCTCGAAACCCTGCCGACGACAGCGGCGGTAATTGGTGGTGGCGCTATTGGTTGTGAGTTCGCCTCGATGCTCAGTGACCTCGGTGTTCAGGTAACTATCGTTGAAGGGCTTCCCTCGATCTTGGCGGCGTGCGATCCAGACGTCACGGCCGTGATACAGCGTTCGTTCAAAAAGCGCGGTATCGCCATCGTGACCTCTGCTTCGGTGGCGGGACATACCCCTCATAAGAAGGGAACAACCCTGCACCTCGATGGATCAGATGATCTCGACGTTGAGATGGTCGTAGTTTCTGTGGGTCGTCGCCCACGCACCGAAGGCTTACTTGCTGAAGGGACGGGTGTCGAGATTGATGAGCGGGGTTTTGTTGTCGCTGATGAGCGTATGCACACGGCGGTCGATGGCATTTACGCCGTCGGTGACCTTGTTGCGGGAACGCCACAACTCGCTCACGTCGGATTCGCGGAGGCTGTGGTCGCGATTAAGGAGATCTTGGGCGAAGGCGGCACCCCCGTTGATTACAGCCGAGTCCCTTGGGCGATCTACTGCCACCCAGAAGTTGCCTTTGCTGGACTGACCGAACCGCAAGCTAAGGAACAGGGTTTCGACGTGGTGACGAAGAAAGACCCCTTTGGTGGAAACGGTCGTGCTCGTATCATTGGAGACTTCGAAGGCATGGTCAAGGTTGTGGCAGAGCGAGACGCTGACGGTAGTGCCGGTCGCATCTTGGGCGTACACATGGTCGGCCCTTGGGTGACCGAACAGCTCGGCATGGGCTACCTGGCCGTCAACTGGGAAGCTACGGCTGCAGAGGTTGCCGAATTTATTCAGCCACACCCGTCGCTTTCGGAAACCTTTGGCGAGACCATGCTGGCGTTGGCGGGACGAGGTATCCACGTTGGCTGATATCACCCTTCCTTCGCTCGGTGAGTCAGTCACTGAGGGAATTATTACGCGTTGGTTCAAGCAAGTTGGTGATCGCGTGGAGCGAGACGAACCCCTCCTCGAGGTGTCAACCGACAAAGTTGACTCCGAGATGCCGTCACCGGCCGCAGGCGTGCTGATGGAAATCTTAGTTGCCGAGGGCGATACGGCCTTAGTAGGAGCCCGCCTTGGCGTCATTGGCGACGGAGACGGATCTGCTCCGGCGCCAAGCGCTATCGCGACTCCCATCGAGGCGACGCCCGTCGTGAAGGAGCCCACCGCGGTTGGGGGAGGGAGCGCCCGGGTTCAGTCGCCGCTCGTGCGGCGCATTTTGGATGACGCTCAGGTATCGATTGACCGAGTGAGCGCGACCGGTGTTGGCGGCCGCATTACGCGCGAAGACGCACTCCGTGCTGCGAAGCAGCCGAAGGAGAGCGGCACGCCCGGCGTTGCGCACCCTCCGATGTCGGCACACGCTGCTATGAGCGTGGAGGTGGACTTTACGAACGTGGAGCGATTCGTAACGACGGAGCTGACAACCTTTGCCTTCGTGGCTCGCGCAGTAGTACTCGCTACCGCTGAGAACCCATGGTTGAACGCCTCCTTCGACGGATCGCTTGTCGCCGGGCAAGGCGATGTAAACCTCGGCATAGCGCTCGGTGTTGGAGAAACCTTGATAGCCCCCGTTGTGCAGCGAGCCCAGGCAAGAACCTTGAGTGATCTGGTTGCCGAAATTACTGCCATGAACAAGCGAGCGCTCGGTGGTGCGTCAAAAGTGATGGACCTCCTCGGCGGCACCATCACTTTGGCCGCTCCGATACCGGGCACTATCCAAGGAACCGTGCCCCTCGTTCAGCCGACGCAGGTGGCTGCTCTATCGATGGGAAGCATTACGAATCGAGCGTGGATCATCGGACCCGATGGCGACGCACTCATTGCTGTTCGGCCCATTGGAACGCTGACGCTAGCGATAGAGCCTCGTGCCGTCCGTTCCGACGATGCGGCTCGCTACCTTGGGCGTATTAAAGAACTGATCGAAACCAGGGATTGGTCACGAGAACAATGACCCCAGCGCTGCGCATCAGGCACCTCGGTAGGGTTCCCTACGCCGAAGCGCGGGATCTGCAGCGAGCCCTTGCTAGCTCTGAGGAAGACTACGTCCTGCTCGTAGAGCACCCACCCGTCATCACGCTAGGTGTGCATGCTGAGCGTCGCCACGTGTTGGTTGATCCCCAGAGTATCGGCGCCGAGTTGGTACAAACAGATCGAGGCGGTGACGTCACCCTTCACGCACCGGGCCAGATTGTGGCCTATCCGGTGATCTCGATTGATATCGACCCTAAAGCGGTGGCGGCCCATGTGACCAATATGGAACAAGCGGTCATTGATGTCGTGGGTCAATTCGTTGACGAAGCGGCCGTAGACGGTATTGGTCGGCTTGATGGATACCCGGGCGTGTGGGTGGGTATCCGTAGTGACTCGCCGGCAAAAATCGCAGCACTCGGCGTACGAAATAAGCGCCGTGGGAATTACCGCCGCACTGAGCATGGTCTCGCCCTCAACGTCACGACTGATCTGACCTTGTTCGATGCCATCGTGCCCTGCGGGATTTCAGGAAAAGCCGTGACGTCGCTCCAGGCCTTGGGCGTATCGGTTGATATTCGAGATGTGGCTGACGCCTTGGCAGCCGCCTTGGGCGACCGACTCTTTCCGGGCCGCGAACGAGAAATCGTATCCGTAGATGCTCGGGTAGCGCGTGATCAGGTGTTGATGGCCGATGAGTCCATGTCACGTCGTCGACTACGTGGCGCTGGCGTAGACCCCGATCAGGGTTTGGAGATCTCGCAACGCAAGCCTGAGTGGCTACGCGTACCGATGCAGCTAGGCGAACGCTTTGCGGCGACGAAATCGGTAGTCTCGGACCTAGGGCTCGTCACGGTGTGCGAAGAAGCCGGATGTCCGAATATCTCAGAGTGCTGGTCGGATGGAACCGCCACCTTCATGGTAAATGGAGAGCGCTGTACGAGGGCCTGTGGCTTCTGTCTGGTCGACACCCGCCACCCCTTAGCGCTCGATGCGACTGAACCGCAGCGCGTCGCCGAAGCGGTGGAGCGTATGGGTCTCGCCCATGCAGTGATTACCTGCGTTGCTCGCGACGACCTTGGTGACGGGGGAGCAGGTGCGATCGCTGAGACCATTAGGGCGATTCGGGATCGTCAACCAGAGACCCATGTCGAGGTACTGATCTCTGACTGCAAGGGTGATCGTGCTTCTCAGCAGTTAATTTTTGACGCCCGACCTGACGTCTTGAACCACAACATTGAAACCGTCGCTCGCCTACAGCGTGCCGTTCGCCCCTCTGCTGGCTACGCGCGAAGCTTGACCGTCTTAGCGAGAGCGGTTGAGCAGGGCCTCACCACTAAGTCGGGCCTCATGCTTGGTCTTGGTGAAAGCGACGAAGAGGTGATTGAAACCCTTCGTGACTTGGCTTCCGTTGGCGTCAGTATCGTCACCATCGGCCAATACCTGCGACCGACGGCCAAGCACCTGCCGGTTGCTCGCTATGCGGATCCAGCAGTCTTTGAGGCCGTGGCCGAGATTGGTCGTTCCTTTGGCCTCGCTCACGTTCAGTCGTCACCGCTGACGAGATCGAGTTATCACGCTCGGCAAGCTTCCGAAACAGCCCGTGGCGTAGCGGTAGCACTAAGAAGCCGATAGGAGACGCTAGGCCTCGCGCCGAACATAGGTGTTGCTCCGTTGATGCGAAAACCGCTTGGGAGCGACAGCTCCGGTAGGCTTGCAATGTCGGCGTCAACGCTTCCCCGACCCTAAGGAGCAAGCAGCATGAGAGTGCGCCAGGTCGTTGGCAGTATCGCTTTGAGTGTGATGTTGGTAAGCGGCGGAATCGTTGGGTGGCCGCCTGCTTCTCAAGCAACGTCGACGACCCCGACCGTTGCGGTAACGGCATCAATCCTTCCCACCGTTGGCCTCAGTCCCGCTCCCACCGGCCCACTGACAACGTCGAGTATCTCGTGTCCGACGAGCGGCTGGTGTGCTGCAATTGGACAGTATCCATCGACGGCTGGAGCGAATCTCTTCGTCGGGACGCTTCAAGGGTCGACCTGGTCGGTTCAGACACTTTCCTTAGCGAACCTGGTACCACCCGTGTCGACTTTTGGGCTTGGGATGTTCGGAACTCAATACCCCTTTATCCATCTCTCGTGTCCGACCGAAACCTATTGTGAGGCCGTAGGCGAATATGGAGGGGCACAAGGACCGCTGAGCATCTTTAGCGTGACCTTATCCAATGGTCATTGGACGGTGCAGAACGAAGCGGCGCTCAGCGCTAGCGGGATTGCGACAATCGTGACGGGCCTTTCGTGCCCGGCCGTAGGTTCGTGCGTCGGAAGCGGCATCGTCATTATAGACAATCTGTCATATAGCAATTATGTCGCGAACCTGTCGGATGGTACATGGACAGCGGTGCCTCTTGGAAGCGTCGTGACGCCTCCACAGGGAGTTGTGAATGAAGTGACGTTAATAGGTGCACTTTTAACATCGGAGAGTATGTCGTGTGTGACCATAACGAGTTGCGAGATGGTGGGCCTCGACGCTTCCGGGGGGTTTAGCGCCTCTCAAGGTCCTGATGGTCAGTGGAGTAGTTCCTCACTACCCCGTATTGGTCCGCCGACCGATATGGTTATCCCGCTTGGTATTTCTTGTCCGGCCGTGGGCGACTGTGTCACGGTAGGGGCGGAGTTAGGGACCAATACGAGCGGATACATTGGCACTTTGACGAGCGCCACGTGGTCAGCCAGCACGCTGAGCGTCGACGGATCCGCGGATGCTGTAGCGATAAGCGTCTCGTGCGCGGCAGTCGGACACTGCGTGCTCTCGGGAGAAGTTTCAATAAACAATTCGTCACACGGAGCGTTCATCGCTCAGTTGGCAAACGGATCTTGGACCAACGAAAAGGTTCCAACGACGAATTTGACACCAACCCCCGATCAACTGTGGCCGGTCTCGTTGTCGTGTTCGTCGCTACAGCGTTGCGTGGCAGTTGGTACGGCAATAGGGGGTGGCTCGGCGTTGCCGCTCTATTCCTTCGCGGTGGTAGTCCTTAGCCCACCGCTTGCACCAAATCACGTCAGTGCAAAGCCGTCAAACGGCGCTGCGCAGGTGTCATGGACGGCGTCCTCAGAGGCCACCCGTTACGTCGCGACTGCCTCACCGGGAGGAAAATATTGCACGACAACGACGACGAGTTGTGTTATTTCCGGCCTAAACAATGGAACACGCTATGTAGTGAGCGTGTCAGCGAGTAACAGTGCCGGAAATTCCCTAGCATCGAGTTCGACCTCGGTGACGCCGATGGCGCCGACCACGACGACGGTACCTACGGTATCGATCGCACTGGCCAACACAGGAACGAACAGCTCGGCCTTGATCGTCGTAGCACTCGCATTGCTAGGGCTCGGGGCTGGACTCTTCGCCGTAGCAAGACAGCGCCGCTCCAGATCCTAAACAAAAAGTTTTTGGCTTCTTCGCGAAGCCTCGCGCCGCAGATTCAGAGGCTCTACGACACTAGGCAATGAAGTACTTGGCCTGAGGGTGATGGCAGATGATGGCATCGGTTGTCTGCTCAGGATGCAGTTGGAAACCTTCCGATACTTCGACGCCAATGCGAGATGCTTCCAAGAGTTCGGCAACCACGGCATTGTCGTTGAGATCGGGACAGGCCGGATAACCCCAGGAGTAGCGACCGCCGTGATACTGCTGGCGAAAGAGTCCGGCCAAGTTTTGACCCTCTTGATCGTCAATGCCGAGCTCTTGGCGAATCCGGTAGTGCCACAACTCGGCTAAGGCTTCGGCCATCTCGACACCAAGTCCGTGGAGGAAAAGATAGTCCTGGTATTCATTAGCCTCGAAGAGTTCTAGGCAACGCTCAGAAATCCGTGAGCCCATGGTTACCAGCATGAAACTTGCGTAATCGGCATCTCCGGTTTCGATACCGCGGAAGAAGTCCGAAATACACAACCATGGGGACTCACCCTGGCGCGGGAAGCGAAAACGACACTGTTCGACTAATCGCGTGTCATCGGTGTAGACGATGAGGTCTTGGCCGTCAGCATTAACGGGGAAGTGACCCCACACAACTTGCGGAATAAGGAGGTCCTCTGCCACGGCCGCGCTAAGTTGTTCGCGTAGTGTCGCTGAGACGCGGAGCTTGAACGCTTCGTCATCTTCAGCGTTTTCTGGTCGGAAGCCCCACTGATTCCTAAACAGCGCCGTCAAGTTCAGGTAACTCGTAATCTCATCGATGGGGATGCCCTTAGCCACGCGGCTTCCCAAGAAGGGGGGCGTGGGAACGTAGTTGAAGGCGGAGACATCGGGGGCACGACGGGGAGCATCCGCGGGTAATTCACGCTCAACACGGAAGCGACGCGTGACGTTACGCGTGGAGAGAACGCGACCGAAGTCTGGGTCGGGTACCCCCGAGCGCTTCTGTTCCATGATCTCGGTCATGACGTTGAGACCTTCGAAGGCGTCGCGCCCGTAGAAGACCGGGCCTTCATGGGCCGCGCGAAGATCGCGCTCCACGTAGGTTCGCGTCAAGGCGGCTCCACCAAGCAAGACCGGAACGTGGCCCTGGCCACGCTTAACCATCTCTTCGATGTTTTCTTTCATGATGAGGGTGGACTTGACTAAGAGACCGCTCATGCCGAGAGCGTCCGCTTGGTGCTCCTCGACGGCCGCGATCATTTCGTTGATGCCAACTTTGATACCAAGATTGATCACTTCAAAGCCGTTGTTGGTAAAGATGATGTCGACGAGATTCTTACCGATGTCGTGGACATCGCCTTTGACGGTGGCGAGCACGATGGTGCCGCGACCTTGGGCATCGATGCGCTCCATGTGGGGCTCGAGGTGGGCAACTGCCTGTTTCATCGTCTCCGCTGAGCCAAGGACGAAGGGCAGCTGCATCTCACCGCTGGCAAAGAGCTCGCCGACGGTCTTCATGCCTTCAAGCAAAATGTCATTGACGATTCCTAAAGGCGCAAGACCCGAGGCCATGGCTTCATCGAGGTCGGCTTCGAGGCCGGTGCGGTTCCCGTCGATAATGCGCAGGCGAAGCCGTTCATCAAGGGGCAGGGCCGCAAGATCAGTATCGGAAATGCTTTCAATGACGGCGCCATCGAAGTGAGCGAGCAACTCATTGAGGGGGTCGTATCCTTCGCTTCGTCGGTCATAGATGAGATCGAGGCACAGATCACGAGCCGCGGGGTCAATCTTGGCCAAGGGCAAGATTTTTGAGACGTGCACGATGGCCGCATCGAGGCCGGCTTCGGCACACTCGTGCAAGAAGACACTATTCAGCACTTGCCTAGCGGCGGGGTTAAGACCGAAGGAAACGTTGGAGAGGCCAATGATGGTTGAAACGCCAGGCAGTGCTTGTTTAATCATGCGGATGGCCTCAATGGTGGCGATACCGTCGCCACGAGATTCCTCCATGCCTGTCGACAGTGGCAGGGCAAGGGGGTCGATCATGATGTCTTCGAGTCGCATCCCGTATCGCTCAACGGCGAGATCGCAAATAGCCTTGGCTGCTCGAAGCTTCCACTCGGCGGTTCGCGCTTGACCTTCTTCGTCAATACAGGTGGCCACCACCGCCGCACCAAATTCACGGGCTAAACGCAAGAAGCTATCGAAGCGTGTTCCGAGATCATCTCCTTCTTCTAAGTTCACGGAGTTGAGAATCGGACGGCCACCAAGCCACGCCAGAGCGGTCTGGGCAACGGGGGCCTCAGTCGTGTCCACCATGATGGGAACGCTTGACTGCGTGGCGAGGTGACGCATGAGATCTTCCATGTCGGCGACGCCATCGGCTCCGGTGTAGTCAACGCAAACATCGATGACATGGCTACCCTCTTTGACCTGTTCCTTGGCCATGGACACGCAGGTTTCCCAGTCGCCCTCGAGCATGGCTTCTCGGAACTTCTTCGAACCATTGGCATTAGTGCGCTCGCCGACTAAGAGGACAGAGCTGTCTTGGTGGAAGGGCACGGCTGTGTAAATCGACGTCAGGGACGGTTCACTCACCGGCCGACGCGTAGCTTTGGTCGTCGAGCCCAAAACGTCGATGACGGCAGCGAGGTGCGCTGGGGTGGTGCCGCAGCATCCGCCGACAACGTCAACACCAAGTTCGGAAACAAACTGGCTGAGGTGTTTCGCGAGCGCCTCAGGCGTTAAGTCGTAGTGCATCTTGTCATCCACCACGCTCGGCAAACCAGCATTCGGCAGACACGAGATGGGAATGGTCGCGTGTTCGCTGAGGTACCGAAGTGGTTCGCCCATCTCGACGGGCCCGGTCGCACAGTTAAGCCCGATGATGTCGACGCCCATCGCCTCCATGGCGGTTAAGGCGGCGGCGACTTCCGTGCCGGGCAGCATGCGGCCGGTCATTTCGATGGTGACTTGTACTTGAAGCGGAACGTGGCGTCCTATCTCAGCCATGGCGAGGCGGGCGCCATTGATGGCGGCCTTGGCGCCGAGTAGGTCGAACATGGTTTCGATAATTAAGAGATCGACCCCTCCGTGAAGTAAGCCAAGGGCTTGATCGCGATAGGAGAGGGCTAGGTGCTCGTAGGGGATTTGTCCGAGGGTGGGGAATTTGGTTCCAGGACCCATGGATCCTGCGACAAATCGAGGCTGCGCCGAGGTCGAATATTCGTCGGCGAGCCGGCGCGCGATATCGGCTGATCGCTTAGAAAGATCAAAGGCTCTATCGGCGAGGTCGTACTCTTCGAGGACCACGGAGAACGAGCCAAAGGAGTCGGTCTCAATCACGTCAGCACCCACGTCAAGGAAACTTCGGTGGAGGCGTTCAATCACGTCAGGACGTGTTTCCACCAGAATTTCGTTACAGCCCTCGAGGTTGGGCCCACCAAAGTCCTCAGCGCTGAGGTCCTCGATCTGAAGGTTGGTGCCCGTGGCTCCGTCAAAGACAATGACCCGGTCTTTGACGGCGGCAAGGTACCCATCGCTGTCCGCAGTGAGGCGAGGGAGAATGGGAATAGTCAGAGGCATCGTCGTCAAGGATACCGGGCTACCGATAGCATCCCGCAGGTGACCATTTACACGCGAAAAGGCGATGACGGAACGACGGGACTGCTCTATGGGGGGCGGGTTCGCAAAGACTCTGATCCTATTGAGATCAATGGGGCGGTCGACGAGGCCCAAGCCGCGCTGGGCTTGGCGAGAGCTCATGGCCGCGCTGATGCGGAACTCGACGAGATGCTGACCCGGATTGAGCGGGAGCTCTACGTCCTAATGGCTGAAATTGCCACCTTGCCAGAGAACCGTGACAAGTTGACGCCGGAGGTCTCCATGGTCTCTCAGGGCATGGTCGATCGTATCGAGGAGCGTATCGATGAGCTCGCCACGCGGGTAGCGATGCCCAAGGAGTTTGTGGTGCCCGGCCAAAACCTCACCTCCGCAGCGCTCGATGTTGCTCGTACCGCTATTCGCAGAGCTGAGCGGCTCAACGTCTCCTATCCCATCGAAGGATCATTCGCCGGTGCGTATCTCAACCGACTCTCTGACTATGTCTGGATGATGGCGCGCTGGCAAGAGGGTGACGAGCACGTCATGGCTAAGGGGGTTCCTTCCTAGTGCCCAAGCAGGTTGAACTTACGCTGCTGATTGGCGACCAGAGCGCCGAACGAGTTGATGTGGCCGTTGTGCCCTACGTCATGGACGGCGCTGACGCGGTATTGGCTTCGGGCATGGTGCGATCCATGGGTGACTTTGAATTTCCCGAGCGACTCGTGGCCGAAGCCATTGCCCCAGAACGCTTCGCGGGCAAGCGTGGCGATCGATTGGTGTTACGGCAAGAGCCAGGGAGTACCACGGTGATTGCCGTGGGCATTGGATCCAACGATGCCTCGTGGGCCGACTGGGCAACAACCATCGCTACCGTGGTGCGCGATAACGCGAAGCGTGTGGTGCGCATTGCCATTCCTGGCAGTGCAACGGCAGTCGAAGCAAGTGCCGTTGGAGTATTACTCGGTAGCTATTCGTTTTCCAAGCGTCGCGACGAAGCCCAAGAGTCGGGCGATGTAGGACTGATCATGCTTGATGATTCGCACGCGTTGAGCGTGGCCGAGGAGGCACTCGTGCGTGGTCGCGCCATCGCCGATGCCGTGTCACAAGCTCGAGACCTCGTGAATGAACCGCCGTCGACGATGACCCCCACCATCCTTGCTGCGGCTCTTGCAGCCCAGCTCGAAGGTGCCCGAGGCGTCGAGGTGGAGATCTGGGATAAGGCCAAGATTGAACACGAGCGCCTGGGCGGACTACTCGGCGTCTCGCGGGGGAGTTCGCAAGACCCTCGCCTGCTCATCGCCACCTATCGACCCGAGGCCGCCACCGACGAGACGCCACACGTCGTGCTCGTCGGCAAAGGCGTCACCTTTGACTCTGGCGGCCTCTCGCTCAAAACTGCTGCGGGCATGACCACGATGAAAACCGACATGACCGGTGCAGCAGTGGTCGTGAGCGCTCTGGGGGCGCTCGATGCGCTTGGGGTAAGGGTCAAGGTGACGGCTATCGCCCCCATGACCGAGAACATGGTGAACGGATCGGCGACGAAGCCCGGTGACGTCCTCGTAGCCCGGAACGGATTACGCATGGAAGTACTCAACACTGATGCTGAAGGAAGGTTGATCTTGGCTGATGCTCTGTGCTTGGCCGAGGAGATGGCCCCGAGCACCATCGTTGATATTGCGACCTTGACGGGCGCAGCATCGGTGGCGCTCGGCCGCGAAATTGGCGCTGTGTTGGCGCGGCCACGTTCCTTGGCGACGCAGCTGATAGAAGCCGGGGCCCAATCGGCTGAGGCACTGTGGGAGCTTCCCCTCTGGGAAGACTACGAAAGCCACATTGATTCAGAGATCGCTGACATGAAAAACATTGGTTCAGCCGGTGAAGCCGGAACGATTTCAGCCGCACTCTTCTTGGGTCGCTTCGTGAGGGAAACGAACTGGGCTCATCTTGACATCGCTGGGCCTGGCCGCTCCGAGAAGTCGGCTGGGCTCGTGACCAAGGGAGGAACTGCCTTCGGTCTCCTGACGCTACTTCGCTACCTCCGCACCCTCAGTTAGCCGCGGGGCGCGATTCGGCGCACCCGATCAGCTCGGCTGGGGCCGGGCCGAGTGAGCGATGCCGATCGGTGGTCGTCATCGCTCGGCAGGCCAAGGAGTACCGCACCGTAGATCACCTCATGGGCACGCAAATCTAATTCGGCTCTTAGTGCTTGATCATTGCGGAAGGCGCCAAGGAAGCAAGCCGCGAGACCGGCATCTTCTATGAGCAAGAGCGCTGCCAAGCTCGCGGCGCCGGCATCGCCGATCCAGTAGGGCACTGGCCAGGCTTCGATGCTTGCCCCGAGGCCTGAGCGCGCTTTATCGGGCTCCGCGTAGCGCTCTCGATAGGTTTCCGGATTAGCCACGCAGATGCCAATTGCGCCGGCGTGTCGCAGGCCCTCGTAGCGAGGAGAAGATTGACGCCACGCCTCATCGGTTGCGGCCTCGAAGTAGCGGGCAACCTCATGGTTGCCCAGCAGCGTGACCCAGGAGATACCTCGGCTGTTACCGGCCGTTGGAGCCCGCAGCGATTCAACAAAGAGCCCGCTGACAAGATCGGGATCGATCTCGCATGGCGTGAAAGCACGACGCATACGCCGGCGTTCCAGTGTCTCTCTTAGTTCCATACCCTTCCTTAGGTTAAATCCGATGTCGCTGGTAGTCTTTCATCCCACCCCTAGTACCGGAGCGAGCCATGGCCACCCCGAGAGATCTCCTCAATGATGCCAAAAGCCAGATTGTCGAAGCCGAACCGGCTTCGGTCTTAGACCAACTAGGTGTCGCTACCTTCCTTGATGTGCGCGAGCCCGACGAGTACGAGCAAGGCGCGCTGCCTGGTGCCATACACATCCCGCGGGGTCACCTGGAGTTCCAAGTTGAAGGCCGCATTCCTGACAAGGAAGCGCCCATCTATGTTTACTGCGCGGGTGGTGTTCGCTCAGCCTTCGCCGCTAAGACCCTCGGCGATCTCGGCTACCGCTCGGTGGTTTCGATCATTGGTGGTTTTAACAAGTGGAAAGACGATGGTCTTACGTGGGTTACGCCGCGCACCTTGAACGCTGATCAGCGCAACCGCTACCAGCGCCACTTACTCCTACCCGAAGTTGGCGAGAAAGGCCAACAGCGATTATTCGACGCCAAGGTCTTAATGCTCGGCGCTGGTGGTTTGGGCTCGCCCGCGGCCCTCTACCTCGCAGCCGCGGGAGTTGGCACGATCGGCATCATCGATATGGATGTTGTTGATGCTTCGAACTTGCAACGCCAGGTACTCCACAACACCACCCGTATCGGTGAGCGTAAAGTTGATTCGGCGAAAAAGACCCTTGAGCTCTTAAACCCTGATCTGGTGGTCACGACCTATGACACCCGGCTCGGCGCTGACAATATCCTTGCCATCATCGATGGCTATGACCTCATCGTGGACGGGACAGATAATTTCCCCACGCGCTACCTCGTCAATGACGCTTCCCTGCTCAAAAAGATTCCCGTCGTCCACGGTTCCATCTTCCGCTTCGAAGGCCAAGTGACGGTCTTTCACCCTTACGTGGGCCCCTGCTACCGCTGCATGATTCCCGAACCTCCACCCGCCGAGTTGGCTCCGAGTTGCGCCGAAGCCGGGGTGCTCGGCGTACTACCAGGCATCGTGGGATCTATTCAGGCCCTCGAGGCCATCAAGATGATCTTGGATCTTGGAGATTCACTCGTTGGACGCCTCTTGGCCTTCGACGCGCTCGAAGAGACGTTTAGAACCTTCAAACTGCGTCGCGACCCAGCGTGTCCGGCTTGTGGCGATGATGCTGGCGAGATCGTCATTGCTGACTATGACGATCTCTGCATGCCTCACGGCAACTAGGCACCCTCGGCTTCCACCATCTCGGCACCTGGGGTCGCTCGAGGCTTCCTTGGCTAGGGGAGGCTCGGGAGTTTACGTGCTTAGGGCCTAGCCAAGATTTCACCGTGAACCACGATGAAGCTGGCATCCTTGGCCCGTGACCAGTCAAGGAAGGCCTCCGAGATGTCGTTGAGATCATCGTGCGTCGCGAAACCCTGGCTCAGTGCCTGAATGGCAAACTCACTCTTGAGCGCTCGTTTGGACCAGAGGTCTCCCCACCACGCAACCGAATCATCATCGGCGTAGGTCCACGTCGAAGAAGAAGCAGTGACCTCGCGATAGCCGGCTTGGAGCACCCAGGAACGAAGTTGTCGACCGGCGTCGGCGTTAGCCCCATTGGCCTGGGTGATGCGGTGGTAGATCTCCATCCATTGAGTGAGACGGGGATCTTGTGGCCACCACACAAAGGCGGCGTAGTCCGTGTCGCGAACGGCAAGGAGGCCGTCGGAGGCGAGGACCCGACGCATTTCTTTGAGTGCAGCTATGGGGTCACTGAGGTGTTGGAGGACTTGGTGTGCGTACACCACATCGAAGGAGTGATCGGGGTATTCGAGGGCGTAGGTGTCACCGATGGCAAAGCTGAGGTTTGGATAGTCCTTCGCGGGAAACGATTGCGTAGCTCGATCAATAATTTCCTCCGCACGGTCAATGGCGACGACCGAGCCCTTAGCGAGCACGGTGGCTAAGTCAGCACTGATGTTGCCAGGCCCACAGCCAATATCTAACAGCCTCGCATCGTCAGAGAGGTGGGGGAGCAAAAATGCGGCTGAGTTCTCTGCGGTACGCCATAGGTGACTGCGCAGGACGGACTCGTGGTGGCCATGGGAGTAGCGGTCTGCTTTTCTATCGTGTGGCGGCATGGAAGCTCCTTATGGCATCGGCCAAGGCCAGCGGTGCGTCTCCTTGGATGCTGTGTCCAGCGTTCTCAAAGCGTTGCACACGGGCATTGGGCATACGGCGCAGAAATTCGGCTTCGAGCTCGTCGGTAATCACCGAGCCACTATTCATGCCACGGCATAGCAAGACGGGGATGGTGATCGTTTCGGCTAATCCCCAGAGCGCGTGGTAATCAATCGCGAAGGCTTCGAATTCGCCACGGCGGTGTCGCCATACCCACGAGCCGTCATCGAGCTGCACCGCGTTGTGCAAGATGCCTCGACGCAGGCTTGATTCACTCCTCGTCGGGTTGAACGCCATGGTGCGCTCGAGCATGGCATCGAGGCTGGCGAAATTCGCTGGCCCGTTCACGAAGTCAACGATGGCCTTGGCGGCTTCTGGGTTGGGCTCGGGAGTGATGTCGACGAGGACGAGGCGCTCAAAGCGCAGCGGGTGATTGGCGAGCATTGCCAACGCCGTCAATCCACCGAGCGACATTCCTACCAAGGTGTCCGCAGCAGGTGCGAGCGCAGCGATCACCTCGGCGAGATCGTCAGCGTTGCCCACGACATCGTGGGCGGCCTTTCGCGGTGGTCCAGAGTGGCCATGACTAGGAAGATCAATGCAGAGTGCTGGTTCCTGGAGTGCGAGCATGGTCGTATCCCACGTATGGGCGTTCTGTGCCCCGCCGTGTAAGAGCACAAGTTCTGGTGGTGCTAGCTGCCAGGCAATGGCGCTGATGAGGCGACCGTCGCCGAGGGTAGCGCTGACCCTCGCGACCCGTGGTTCGTTGTCAAGGAAGAGTCCGGCGTCGGCGGCATTGTCTGCGAGGTAAGAGAACTCGTCATAGGGAATGGCAGTCATGGTGCTCCTTCAAGCGCTGGAATGACCCTACCTAGTTTGTCGAGCCCCACCTCTTATTTTTCGAGAGATTACGCCCCCTGTCAGTGCATCGCCAAGGGGGATCTAATGTTTTAGCCGTGACGCAACCATCAGACATCTCGCGCCAGACCGATTCGGGCATCCCTATCGAGGCGCTCTACACCGAGGCAGACCTTGCGACCTTTGACCCCGCCACTGAGCTCGGTCAACCCGGATCGTTTCCCTACACCCGTGGCGTCCACGCCGAGATGTACCGACGCCGTCTCTGGACGATGCGCCAATACGCCGGCTTTGGTAACGCTGAGTCGACCAATGAGCGCTTCAAGTTCCTGCTCGACGCTGGCCAAACTGGCTTGTCGTGTGCCTTCGATCTACCCACGCAAATGGGTTACGACTCCGACCACGCTCGCTCCGAGGGTGAAGTGGGCAAGGTGGGTGTCGCCATCGACTCCTTGGCCGACATGCGCTTGCTCCTCAAAGATCTTCCCCTCGATCAGGTCACCACCTCGATGACGATTAACTCAACGGCTTCCACGCTGTTGTTGATGTATCAG
>CAIQWC010000029.1 GCA_903875425.1 uncultured Actinomycetes bacterium
ACGGGGGAAACGCTGAGCGAGCAAATCGAGCGTCTCGCTCCTCCCGCTGCCGACCACAACGTGATCTTCTCGGTCGAGCAACCTTTTAAAGCGACTGGCGGCCTACGTTTGCTTCGCGGGAACTTAGCCCCCGACGGAGGCGCGATTTTAAAACTCGCCGGAGTCGAGAGCGGCATCATCGACGGTATTTTTACCGGAAAGGCTCGGGTCTTTAATGGGGAACGCTCCCTGATCGACGCCCTCGATGAAGACTCAGACAGCTTCGCGGATAACGACATGGTGGTAATCCGCTACGAAGGACCCCGCGGAGCTCCAGGGATGCCTGAGATGCTTGATCCGACATCCAAGATCACCTCGCTGTGCCGAAAGCGCAACATCACGATCGCACTCATGACTGACGCTCGCTTCTCGGGAGGCTCCGTGGGCCTCGTTATCGGCCACGTAGCACCCGAAGCCTTTATCGGCGGCCCTATCGCCCTCGTAGAAGACGGTGACACCATCGTCGTTGACATCAACCAGGACCGACTTGACTGCCTAGAACTGAATGACGACACCACTGTGACACAACGCCAAGCTGCCTGGGATACCAAGGTTACGTCCAATGGCGGCCTTCACCCTGATGCCGCGCTAGTGACGCATCGCGTCTTAAAGCGCATGCGCGCCACCGGCCAGCCAGCGCTTCACGGTGGCGGGATGAGTGCTGACTAGTCCGAGTACCTAAGCGATCTCGGGCGCAACAAAGTCATCCCAAGTATCCATATAGCTAATAAAGGCTTCGCCAAGGCCCTCGTCGCGCAATACCGCTCGGCTTACCGGTAGTTCGCGCATCGCAACCAGAGGATTCGCTACCAATAATTCTGGGAAGTCATGATTAACAATGGCAGCACGACCTAAGGCCACAATGTCAGCGCCAAGGTCTAACGCACGCTGTAGCGCCGCACCGTCGTAGAGCTTGCCCGCTACCGCAACCTTGACGTCGCCCCGATCCACCGACAAAAAGAGCTCACTAAGACTTCGATCGGAAAACGCTGGATCAAGCGGTTCTTTAAAGACATCCCAAAGCGAGAGGTC
Source organism: uncultured Actinomycetes bacterium (assembly GCA_903875425.1). Lineage (GTDB taxonomy): Bacteria > Actinomycetota > Acidimicrobiia > Acidimicrobiales > RAAP-2 > CAIQWC01. The sequence continues at coordinate 1,072 of CAIQWC010000029.1, forward strand.
AATCATGTCAACCTGACCTGAGGCAATGAGTTGCTCAAAAGTCCACACAATGTCAGCAGTATTAAGCCCGAAGCGCTCGGGCGAAAGTCTCACAGCGACTTGAAAATTTTGATTACATCGAGATCGGATTCCATCGAGAATCTCAACAAAAATTTGGTAGCGAGCCTCGCGACTTCCTCCGAAACGATCCTCACGACGATTTAATTCAGGACTGAGGAACTCGCAGAGGAGGTAGTCATGGGCCCCATGAATCTCAACGCCATCAAAACCTGCCTCCTCACAGCGTTGCGCAGCTGCAACAAAGGATTCAATCGCTTCTTCAACCTCCTCCGTACTTAGTGCACGAGCCCCGGTTTTAGCGTCTTCGCTCGGTGCTACCGGCCTCTGCCCTATGAGTTCTGCAGAGGCCCGACGACCACCATGGTGCAGTTGCATGGACGCCATAGATCCAGAATCGTGAATAGCGCGAGCCAATCGTGTCAAGCCTTCGAGGTGCTGATCACCCCAACATCCGAGTTGGCCAGGAAAGGCCTTCCCGAGAGGATGAACATGACTTGCACAAGACATCACCATGCCAAAGCCACCCTCCGCACGCTTGGTTAGGAAGTGGAATTCGTCATCCGACAAAGTGCCGTCTTCATGACTCTGATGGTTCGTCAATGGAGCCAGCATCAGGCGGTTCTTCATTGCTGGGCCTCGCATGAAGGCAACCGATTCAAAGGGCGATGACATAGGTACTCCTCGTTGCTTACAAACCGCTCTGTAGCCTACGCCGTTACAAACCGTTAGAGGAGCTAAGCGAGGAAGCCTTCAGCGCCGCCCACGCCTTGGCCGTTAGCGAAATAGACGCAATGCGATCCTCAACCTTGTGTATTCGCGTTGACAACATAATTTCGTCAGCGCCCGTTCTTGCAACAAGCTCACCAATCCCCTGAGCGACCTCCTCGGGGTTACCAACAATGTGGTTAGCGCTCACGCGCTCAAGCGAGACACGATCGACTTCACGGAGTTCAAATCCTTCGGCTTTCTCTGGCGACATCAACTGAGCCGGACGACCTTGACGAATGAACAGTGATGACATCCTGGCCGGGCCTGCAAGAAAGCGAGCGTGTTCACTTTCTTGAGCGCATACCACCGTTGCGCCAACCATCACCCGCGGCTTCTCAAGAACAGCCGATGGTCGAAACGATTCTCGATAGAGCGCTACCGCCTGATCGAGTAGCTCGGGTGCAAAGTGGTACGCAAAACTGTACGGAATACCCATAGCTCCGGCGACCTGTGCACTATAGGTACTCGAACCAAGAAGCCACAACTCAGGGAGCGAACCGATACCGGGCATAGCGAGCACCGGGCCGGTGCCAAGAAAGTAGCTGACGAGCTCCATGAGGTCTTGGGTGAAGTTCTCCGGATTATGCCGACCTACTGCTTGCATGGTGCGGCGATCAGACCCTGGAGCGCGGCCAATGCCAAGATCAATACGACCGGGGTGGAGCGCTTCGAGGGTACCGAACTGTTCAGCCACGATGTATGGCGGGTGGTTGGGTAACATCACGCCGCCAGATCCAACACGGATCCTTGTAGTGAGAGCAGCTAAGTGCGCAATTAAGACCGACGGAGAAGAACTTGCAACTCCTGGCATACCGTGATGCTCGGCGAGCCAAATTCGGTGTAGGCCAGCGGCTTCCGCTGCGATAGCCACCGTCGTGACGTCCTCAAGGGCTTCTTGGGCCGTGGAACCTTCGACTACCGAGGCAACCTCATGGAGGGAAAGTACTGTCACGCTCTTACCTTAGAGAATGACCAGCACTGCTAACACAGCGTCTCCTCAGGCTGCGATGATGTCGTTCGTTGGGCGTTTCATAACAAAAATTTCACACTTCTGTGTTTCTGGCTCATGGCGGAGCTTTCTTCTGAAACCGCCCTACTTTTAGGGACTTTTAGAACAAAGCCATCGCTTAGAACGCTGAGGCGCTTGAGAAAACATCCATATCGACCACCTCACTTCACTAGCCTTGGCCAACGAAATCCCACCCCAGGGTGTTTTTACTAGGAGCTCAATAATGAATGTTCTCGTTCTCGGTGGTGACGGCTTCTGTGGTTGGCCGACCGCTCTTCATCTTTCAGCAAGCGGTCACGACGTAACGATCATCGATAATCTCTCTCGTCGAATGATTGACGTCGAACTCGAGGTTGACTCACTCACCCCCATTCGCCCCATCCACGAGCGCCTCAACGTTTGGACAGAGGTAACGGGTCGAAGCATTGGCTTCATCAACCTAGATCTAGCCAAGGAGTACGACCGTCTCGTCGACATCCTCCTCACCCAAAAGCCCGATGCCGTTGTCCACTTCGCAGAGCAGCGCGCCGCCCCGTATTCGATGCGCAACGCCAAGGCAAAGCGCTACACGGTTGACAACAACGTCAGCGGCACTCACAACCTGCTTGCCGCGATTGTCGAAACCGGCCAAGATATTCAAGTTGTTCACCTCGGCACCATGGGCGTATACGGCTATGGCTGGTCCGGTAGCGCCCCCATCCCCGAGGGCTACCTCACCGTCAAGGTGCCGACACCCGACGGTGAAATCGACCGGGAAATCCTTCACCCAGCCAATCCTGGCTCCGTGTATCACATGACCAAGACGCTCGATCAGTTGCTCTTTGCCTTCTATGCCAAAAACGACGGATTGCGAATTACCGATCTCCACCAAGGCATCGTGTGGGGAACCGCTACCCCTGAGACAGCCCTTGACGAACGCCTCATTAACCGCTTCGATTATGACGGTGATTACGGAACGGTGCTCAACCGCTTCCTCATGCAAGCGGCAATCGGTCACCCCCTCACCGTGCACGGCACCGGTGGTCAGACCCGCGCTTTCATCCACATTCGCGACACCGTGCGTTGTATCGAGATTGCGCTAACAAACCCGCCAAAGAGTTTCGAGCAGGTCTCAGTATTTAATCAAGTCACCGAGACCCATCGCGTTATCGAATTGGCCGAGATGATTTCAAGCCTCACCGGCGTGGAGATCGCGCTGCTTCCTAACCCGCGTAAAGAAGCCGCCGAAAACGAGCTCAACGTCACTCGCGAGCGTTTCCTCGGCCTTGGTCTCAACCCGACCACGCTCAGCGAAGGACTCCTCGAAGAAGTGCGTGACGTCGGTAAGCGCTACGCCGACCGGGCTGACCTCACCAAGATCGTTGCGCGCTCCGTATGGAACAAAGGCATGGAAGTTGCTCCCGATTTGATGAAATAGCGGTCGTCCCGATTAATTCGGGGGCTTGCCATACATCCAGCGCGTCGGCGTATCGCTGCTGACGCTTGCCGGTGTTTTTGTATACACCTGTACCGAATAGGACTGTCCGCGTCCTGGCGCCCACACCCAGGTTGGTGGGTACAAGGTAACGACCCTGGTTTGGCGGGGACCAAGCACCAGGCGCTGATGGTGAGCAGGGATCCAAAACCCCGAAGGATGAGGCGTACTGGTGTTAACCATGACGAAGGGATAGATCGTCTTGTTGGTCTCATTGTGTAAGGCCACGCGGACCGCGATAATCGATTGGCCCGCATCCCCTGGCGCTGCCCAGAGCGTACGAACCGACAGCACCGGAATTGAGAAGGCCAGAATGATGAAGAGCGCTGCGAGCGTCGTGGGTACACCAAGGGCAATCCATGTCCAGATCCTTGGCCACCGCTTCCCCGGCCCCGCATCCACCCTCGTGACGCTTAGCCCAGCAATCAGCGCTACGGGGAGAAAATCAACGAGGTAGCTCGACAGACTTCGTCCCGGGATGAAGAACACGAGGGGAAGAACAAAGAGCCAAATGCGTTTCATGGTGGGATACCAGTACACGAAGGCTACGAGAAGTCCAATTTCCGAAACGAATCCTGCGATGGATAGGTAACTGATGCGCGCACTCGGCAAGAAGCCGTGGAGCACCAAGGTGACGAATCCCGAGCCATCGGGCACCAAGGGCTTGGTGAGGGGCAAGGTGATGCCTCGCCACCATGCGCTCGGGGACCAAATGATGAAGGGGAGATTCAGCGCAACAAAGGTACCTAGCGTGGCACTGGCGTAGCCCAAGACACTGGACCACACCCGAGATTGGTGGCGACGCGCCTCAATCCCAATACCAATAAAAAGAAAAGGTACAACGAACCAGGGGCTTTGCTTAATCGCACACGCAATACCCAACGCCACAGGGCCTGCCCAGCGCAAGGCCAGGTTGCGAGTGTGGTCCGAAAAACGATCCCACTGCCACACCGCCACCATCAGAAAAGGAATAAAGAGGGCGTCGGTGCCTCCATTGGCAAAGCCACCTAGGTAAATAAAGGACAACAAGAGGGCGGGGGCCAACCACCGAATAGATCGCGGTAGTACGAACCACAAGAACACCAGTGCAAGCGTCCCAGCGATGAGATCCAATACGTCGGCGGGTAGGTGATTGATGCCAAGCCCGTGAAGGGGGGCTTCGAGGAGAAACGCGCCAGCAGGATACGAGACCGTTGATACGTGACCGCCACCCAAGGTGTACGTCCAGTATCCGTTGATGTCTTTCAGTAGTTGTGACGCATAGGGCAGTAGGGATGTTTGGTAAGGGTTATGACCCTTGAGCATGATGCGTGTTGCCGCCTCATTGAAGGCTGCTGAGTCGGTGGTGTAGTAGGAGCGCCCAAGGATAGAAACAAGTTGGTTGAGGAAAGCCGTGACCGTAGCGAGCGCCATGATCCCGACTTCAAGGCCTCTCGTCATGGGTTGGGTTGATCGCCAAATCAGCACTATGGCTCCGAGACCAGCGGCAATCATGAGGGGGGAGCCCACCGCCTCGAACGGAACGGTGGCCCAACCACCCGCCGCGCCAAAGCCCCCGAGGATGACGCCAAAGGCAACCAAGCTCCAGCCGGCCTTACTCGCTAGCGATGATGCGGTTTCTGGAGAGATGTCGGTTTCCATGCGTTCAGCCTCCGCCCAAAAGCAAACGGACCTAGGGGGTTAAGTACGAGTTCGCCCTAGCGTTCCCACTGTTTCGACTCTTCACCAACACTACGACGCCATCGAGACGCTAGCCACCATGATGGTGCAGCCACCACCAAACGACCTCCAGGGTTGCCTTTGCACGGGCCGCAATTTATTCACACCGACTCTGGGCTCCTCCGAGTCGAGGCCGATCCTACGAGGACCGCTTGGCTCTCACGACTCTCAGCACCGATACGAGCAGCATGAGCAACACGCTCACTGGCAGCACAATGACCGTAAGCACTCGGAGGTGGCCAAGCAGACTCGTCATGGCAGCAATGCCAAGGACCAAGACCGTTCCAACAAAAAGCTCGGGTGTATCGCCGACAAGAAAATCCCACCAGAAGAAAGCGAAACCTTTGATGATCCGAATAACGAGGGCTTGCTTCGTTTCACTCATAGCGACGCCTCATGTACCTCAACCGGATCGTGCTTCAAGAGCGCAATCACGAACCACGAGACCAAGGCGTAGATGCCAACCAGAATGGGCAGCATGGCATTATTCCCTGGCCAGGCAAGCTTGAGTCCCTCGCCAGACCAGAAAGTGCCGTAGCTCACCAACATGATGCCAACCGTCATCTTCATAGCATTCTCAGGAACATTCGAGAGCTGACGAGCAACGATGGCGCCAACCGCAGCCACTAAAACCAGCGCTACCCCTGCGGTTGCCGAGGCGAGGCCGAGTTGATGCGAAGAAGCACCCAACGTCAGTACCGTCACGACTACTTCAAGGCCTTCTAAAAATACTCCCTTAAAACTCACGATGAAGGCGACTCGATCTCGATTACCCGCTGCATTGCTTAGTTGCGCGGCGGTGTTAGCAAAGATCACATCTTCGTCATGTTTGGCGATATAACCCGCAGAGCGCAAAATAGCCTTACGAAGCCATTGCAGACCAAAAATCAGAAGAATGCCACCAATGATCAGTCTGAGACTACCCAAGGGTATGGTGGCGAGTGCGGGACCAAAGATCGCCACCAGAAGCGTCAGCGCTGCGATCGCGACCGCTACTCCCTCCAAGGCTGAACGCCAACTCCTCGTTTTCCCAACCGCGACCACAATGGTTAGCGCTTCCACCATCTCCACGACACAGGCAAGAAATACCGCTACCACCAACACAAGGTTGCTACCCGTCGTGGCGGTGGCGATCACGGGAGCGGTAGTTGTAAAAAGGCTGCGATAGCAACGGCTTCATCCTTCAGGTGGCTACGAAGTCCCTGCACGATGGCCACCTCAGCCGTATGGCTAATCAAGGGCAGATGAACGTTGAGTTCGCCGTTTAGCGATTCAGTGCAACCAGTCGCTGTTTCCTCAAGGAGCAGGGACCCGCTACAGCTAAGCAGTCCGTTGTAGTGATCAGGCGTCATTGTTACCTGTCCGCTCCCGCTCTCGCGGTTCAGTTCGGTACGTATCACCCACGTCAACTTTGTAGGATCCACCGCCATTCGAGCAGGTCCCGACAAGGCGCCCGCAAAGGCGTACCGTACCTCCATCGTTACTAAATTTCCCTCCTCCGTTACCACGAGCAGCTCAGGGGCATGGATATTAGATACCTGAGAACCTAAAAACTCGTAATAGGAATGGTTGATCATGGCCGCAATCACCGCTTCACGGCTAGCGCTGATTTCATGATTAATGGCGAAATTCATAAGTATCTCTTCCTCTGTGCTTCTGACACTTTAGAAAAACAAACGTGACTACTGCGCTGACGCATTAATTCACCCAGGAATCATCTGGGGATATCCAAAACGTTGCAGTCTGTTAACTTCTCATTCGTAGCCTAGAAACGTGGTGATTCGTGAGGTCCATGTTCCTTCGCTTGAGTCACCCTTCGGCCCAACGACTACCCCCCCGGTTGCTTGGGCAAGACGTCGCGTTCCTCCAACGCGACGTATTACTCCGGTTGCGCCAACTTGCTTGCAGAACATCTGCTCAAAGCCTGATAGGTGCACAGTATTTATCCAGCGTGTTTCATCGCGTGAACGCGCCACCTGGGGAACAGGGTGGTAATGCTCTCTCCAAGTGCTCCTCCTCGTGGCCACTCGATAAGTGAAACCGCCCACATATTGGTTGTTGATGATGAAGCTTCGTACCGTGATGCGCTCACTGCCGGACTTACCGCTGAAGGTTTTAGTGTCGACGCTGCTGCGGATGTAGCGGAAGCCACTACCTACTTTGAATTACGGACACCCGATCTTATTTTGCTTGACATCACCTTACCCGATGGTAACGGTGTGGATCTCTGTCGTGAACTTCGCACTCGTTCAGCTGTGCCAATTATTTTTGTTTCAGCAAAGAGTAGCGAAATTGACATCGTGCTCGGTCTTGAAATGGGGGGAACCGACTACGTTCCCAAGCCCTACCGACTACGCGAACTCGTTGCTCGAATCAGGGCGGTGCTGCGACGGAGCGCCGAGCAAGCAGAGCAAGCAGAGCAAGAGGAAGTCATAACCGTCAACGATATTGTCATTGACGGCTCAAAGCGTACCTGCTTATTTGATGGCTCTCCTATTGATTTAACCCGTAAAGAATTCGAGTTACTCTGGCTACTGCTATCCAACGTCGGTGTAGTCGTTACCCGTGAACAATGTATCGATGCACTGTGGTGGGACAAAGATCTCAACGATTCAAGAACACTTGACACGCACATCAAGCGCCTCCGACAAAAATTCAAACCTGAGGTCGGTGACGATAAACAAATCGTCACGGTCCGTGGCGTGGGTTTTCGCTTCGATGCCTAGATAATACGGCTCGCTCACGTTAGGGTGAAGCTATGAACAAAGGCGACCTCGTCCCCAATTTCTCAGCGCCCGACCAGAGCGGAACCGTCAGAGATTTATCCTCGTTTCTCCACGATGGGCCCGTCGTTCTCTTCTTCTATCCCGCTGCCCTCACCAAGGGTTGCACCATGGAAAGTTGCCACTTCCGAGACCTCAAGGCTGAATTCGAAGCACTGGGCGCTCAGCGCTTGGGGATAAGCATGGACACCGTTGCCAAGCAAGCCGCCTTCGCTGACACGCACCACCTCGACTATCCCCTGCTCAGTGATTCTGACGGTGCGATTGCGAAAACCTTTGGCGTGAAACGAGCGCTCAACCTACTGCGCACCAAGCGATCGACCTTTGTCATTAACACCGATAGTCGCGTGGTGGCAGTGATCAATTCTGAGCTGTCTATGAATCGCCATGCCGACGATGCCTTAGCGGCGTTACGCGACCTTCAATCTTCTTCGTCGTGAGGTAGGTCGTTGTAAGAGACGAATGCACCTTCGGGAACGGTCCCCCCAGGTACGACCGAGATATCAAAACCATCGACGTGATCTAGCGACACTAAGGCGTCAACGTGAGGCCGACCATACCCGGCCCATTTTGCTTTGGCAGCCTTCTTAGCTGAGCGCTCATCCTCCGCTATCACAAATACCGTTTCGTGGTCTTCGCTGAGGCGGCCGGGAACACCGCTACCACCTAGCAATACGGCAAAGAGTTTCATCCTTCTCCTCTCAAGAGACTAAGGCGTCGGCGAGTTGGCGTCTGGTTCTCTAGCCTTACATGAATGGCTAGCAAACTCTTCGTCGACGTAGCACCCCTTCGCAAGAGCCCCGATTACCGCTACCTCTTTATAGGCCAGACCATAAGCGTGGTGGGCAACAGCGTCACGATCGTGGCCATTCCGTTCCAGACCTATCAATTAACACACTCATCGCTACAAGTTGGGCTCGTTTCCTTCGCACAACTCATCCCTCTCGTCCTCGGCTCACTGCTTGGTGGTGCCTACGGAGATGCTCATGATCGTCGTTCCATCATCATGGTGGCGTCATTAGCGTCCGTCATAACAGCGCTGGGCCTCACCATTAATGCCGCACAGCTTCACTCCCTCGCTGCTATCTACGTGATTAGCGCCGCAGCCGCCTTCTTCTTAGGTTTTGCCAACCCAGCTCGCGCATCAGCGATTCCTATGCTTATCGAGCCCGAGGACTTAGTCGCGGCAAACTCACTGAATCAAATGACTTTCCAAATTGGATCCATTATTGGACCGGCACTTGCCGGTGTCATCATTGCCTCAGCGGGTCTATTTTGGACATACTCCATTGATACGGTTACCTTCTTGATCTACGTCTTCGCAACGTGGATGATGAAGCCGCTGCCTCCCACACCCGGCGCTCGTCGCCCTGGTATTGGCGCCATCGCCGAGGGCTTCCGATTCTTAAAGGGACGTCAAATTATTCAGGGTATTTACATCATGGATCTCGACGCAATGATCTTTGGAGCACCCGTTGCTCTCTTCCCGGCCTTAGCCGCAGACGTCTTCAAGGTTGGGCCCACGGGCCTTGGCTTGCTCTACGCTGCTCCCGCAATTGGTGCGTTTCTTGGTGCTGGGACAACGGGTTGGGTAGCCGCAGTCCGTCGGCGTGGCCGAGGCATAGTTATTGCCATCATCGTCTGGGGCCTCGCCATTACGGCCTTTGGTTGTACGCATTGGCTGGTGCTCGGATGCGTCTTCTTAGCCGTAGCCGGTTGGGCAGACGTTATCTCGGCAGTGCTGCGCGGCACGATGTTGCAACGACACGTACCCGATGAATTCCGAGGGAGGCTTTCTTCCTTCCAGATGGCCGTCGTCCAAGGTGGGCCTCGGCTAGGAAATGCTGAGTCTGGTGCCGTCGCCTCACTGAGCAGCCCTGGTTTCTCCGTAATCTCTGGAGGTATCGCCTGTGTGGTCGGCGCCTTGGTACTGGCACGACTGATGCCGCACTTCTGGAACGAGACGCCTGACGATGAGCCTGAGGAGGTTACCGCTCAGATCGAATCATGACCGCTTGGCTACCGGCTAACTGACCACAGGCAGCATCGATTTCACGTCCTCGAGTATTTCGTACCGTCACCGTAACGCCTCGATCTTCAAGACCTTTGGCAAAGTCGCGAACCCGCTCAGTGCGAGATCCCTTTACTAAGTATCCCGGCGTTGGATTGAGGGGGATGAGGTTCACGTGTGCATGAAGATCAAAGGCGTAGTCAGCTAACTCGACGATATCTTGATCACGGTCATTGACCGAATCAATCAAGGCCCACTCAAAACTGATACGGCGGTGCGTTTTATCGAAGTACTCAGCACAGGCTTCTCGCAGTACCTCGAGGGGATAGCGTTTGTTAATTGGTACTAACTCGTTCCGTAATAGGTCATTAGCGGCGTGTAGCGATACTGCCAGGCTTACCGGTAGCTTCTCGTCAGCAAGTTTAAGAATCGACGGCACCATGCCAACGGTTGACACCGTCAGGTGGCGAGCTGAAATACCAATAGGTCCGGCGAGACGGCGAAGCGCTGGAATCAAATTGCTGTAATTCGCGAGTGGTTCTCCCATACCCATAAAGACCACATTGCTCAAACGCCGCGGCGCTAGCTCTCGAGCAGCCACCATGACTTGCTCGACAATTTCTCCCGTCGTCAGGTGCCTCGAAAATCCCGCTTGGCCAGTCGCACAAAACGAACAGTTCATGGCACAGCCAGCCTGGCTCGAAACACAGACCGTGACTCGATTTCGGTACTCCATCAACACCGTCTCAATGACTGCCCCATCGTGAAGCGCAAAGGCCCACTTCGTCGTGGCGCCTTTGTCCCCTACGAGCTTGACTCGCTCGGTCAGCGCGGGTGGAATGAGTTCATCAATTCGTCCCCTGAGCGCTTTGGGGAGATTGGTCATTTCTGAAGGAATCTTTAAACCCTGATGAAGACCCTCAAAGACTTGCCGAGACCGGAAAGCAGGTTCGCCACTGAGTAGTTCACTCAGTTCCTCTATCTCTACTTGGTAGCGACTTTGCACACCTTTACGCTAGGCGAGTCAGCCGGGACTACGTCGAGGTTCACCACATATTGTCGAGTATCTAGGCCAGGACAAGTCCATCTTCCGTCGGACTGAGTTGGCGTCGTAAGTACAGCATGAGCAAACTTCCCCCCAGTGCGCCCGCGCACAGGGCGTAGGGCCATAGGCCCGCACGCGATGAACCGAGAAAGACTCCAGCAAGCAAGGGGCCGAAGACGCTTGATAGGCCCCACGTAACTCCAAAGGCTGCGTTATAGCGACCACGAAGATGCTCGGGAGCTATTTGATTCACCAAAGCGGGACCCATAGGAGACCACAGTGTTTCGCCAAGAGCGAAGATCTCCGTAGCAACGCAGAGCGAGATAATCGCGACCCAATGAGAACCGTGCGTTGCGATACCAATGATTAACCAACACAGCGCCCAGAACACGCCAACCAGCGCCATGACGCGGGTTCGGCTCTTTCCCTCCACGCGTCGAAGAATGAAGAGCTGCGCGAACACGATGGTTACCGTATTGAAGACCAAGGTGACCGAAACCAATCGTAAGGGGAGGTGGTATTGATCAACGACGAAGAGGGAGAACCCTGAATCGAGCGATCCATATCCGCAGGTAAGCACCACGACAGCGCCGACAATCAGGTATAGCAATCGGCGATCTTTGACCACATCACGCCAACCTTCCCTGGCTTGCTCGTCACTGAGCTCTTGTTCCGAGACCGGCCCCCCGAGAGAACGGAGTTGCAACATAGGAAAAATAGCCAGAAAACTAAAGGCCGCCGTGCCGAGATACAGCGCCATAAAGGTGGAAGGGTCATGCAAGTTCACGATGGCTGCCGACACGACACCGCCTATACCAATCCCCGCGTTGAGCAACATGAAGTTGGTACCAAAACTCTGTTGGCGAAGGCCTTCCGGAACAAGTCGGGCGAGTATCACGGTACCGGGACCAAAGATCGCTCCACCAGTTGCCGACATAACCAGTGACGTAGCAATCAGCCACGGTGCATTGTTAGCAAATGCCCAACTGACCTCGGCCAAAACCGAGATCACAACGAGGACAAGGTATATCCGAACCGGACCGAATCGGTCAGTGAATGTTCCGATTGCCGGTGAGACTAAAAGACCCATCACAGCATTGATGGCCAAAAGCGTCATAGCGAAGAATACGGAGAAATGACGAATGTCATGGATGTACACCACGGTCAATACCAAAGAGAGGCCAAAACCAATGGATTGGATAGCCGTGACGAGATAAAACCAGCCAAGCGGACCCTTGAGAAGCACCTTGAATTCAGGGGGGAGCAACGTTGCCACGAAACCACCCTAGAGGTAGCCACCTTCATTCGCCTTGGCAGCCAATGCTGTCGGGCCGCAGCGATGGTTACGAGCCAGCCCTCGCGCAAGCGCGCGAGATAGGACTCTGACGCTTTCGGCCCTCAGGATCCAAGATTCCTCGATGAGGATTAGACCCCGTAATTACCCATATTGTCGAATCGAGCGTAGTTGGCGATGAAGGCCAGATCCGCCGAGGCCGTGGGGCCATTTCGGTTCTTTGAGACAATAACCTCGGCAATACCCTTGCGGTCGGGTGGGCAATCCTGATCATACTTTTCTTCTCGGTACAAGAATATGACCACGTCAGCATCTTGCTCCAAGGAGCCCGATTCACGAAGGTCCGACAGCATCGGTCGCTTATCTTGGCGAGCTTCCAAGCCACGGGAGAGCTGACTCAGCGCAATCACGGGACATTTAAGTTCACGAGCCAAGATTTTAAGACCGCGGCTCATCTCAGCAACTTCCACCTGGCGACTTTCGGCATTGGAGCGTCCCGACATCAGCTGTAAGTAGTCAATGATGACGACACCGAGTTCACCATGCTGCTTCTTAAGACGACGGGCTCGAGCACGAATTTCCATCACGGTAAGGTGAGGATTGTCGTCGATGTAAATCGGTGCTTCTGAGAATTTGGTTACCGCATTAGAGACCCGAGCCCAGTCCGTGTCGTTCAAACGGCCAATCTTCATCCTGTTCCCATCAACCTTGGCTTCCGATGACAAGAGGCGTTGCGTGAGTTCTAAGTGGCTCATTTCTAATGAGAACAAGAGTGCCGGTCGACGCTCCACAACGCCGACGTGACTCAGAATACCTAGGGCAAAGGCCGTCTTACCCATGGCGGGGCGAGCACCCACGATGCAGAGCGCTTCTGGTTGCAGCCCCATCAGGATCTTGTCGAGATCCTTATAGCCAGTAGGAGTTCCCGTGATGGACTGAGAACTCTCCGCCAGCTCTTGAATACGACTTAGCGATTCGTCGAGTAGCGGCGAAATCGCTCTCAAGGTATCGGTTTTGCGTCGATCAGAAACTTCGAGCATCTTTTGTTCGGCTTCATCGACTGCTGCAACCACATCGCCAGGAGCGGAATAGGCCAAATCGGCAATTTCACCCGATACGGCAATTAAGCGACGCAGGGTTGCCATTTCTCGAACAATCTCGGCGTAGTGACTAGCGTTGGCCGACGACGGCGTAGAAGACTGCATCGACAACAACTCGACGGGATCAATTACCGATTCAGGCCCCATGGATCGTCGTAGTTCGTCGGTGACCGTGACGGCGTCGACTGCCTCACCACGTTCATAGAGCCGAGTTATCGCTTGAAAGAGATTGCCATGCGTTGGATGGTAAAAGTCGTCTGCATGGCACTGCTCGAGCCCTACAGAAATCGCATCGGTCGATAACAGCATCGCGCCGAGCAATGATTTCTCGGCATCAGTATCGTTAGGCGGGACGCGGAGTCCCGTCACGGGGGCGGACCGAATCCGGCGGGGCTGGGTGTCGTTAAAGGCTTGAACCATCAGGTCTCAACTGTCTGCCATAAAGGCTGTTGAATACAAGTAGATCAACCCGTGTAATTGGTGTGGATAAGCATGTGGATAACCACGGGTATCTCCTTCATGGATCATCCCATGCCGTTGTAACAGCAAGAAAAGTAAAGGACCGGGGGCGTAGCGCCCCCGGTCCTCACCAATACCGCGATGTTGGGTCTTAGCCCTGGGCGATGACCTCGACGGTGACCGTCACGGAGACGTCATCGAAGAGCTCGACGTTGACACTGTGGCTCCCGGTCTCTTTGAGGTGCTCACCGAGGTTGACTTTGTGGGCGTCGAGTTCGATTCCCTTCTGGGCCTTGATGGCCTTGGCGACATCGATCTCGCTAACCGAACCGAAGAGTCGTCCACCTTGCGCTGCACGAGCAGTAATGCCGATAACGGCACCTGCAAGCGCTGCGGCCTGGGCTTGGGCGGCCTCGCGGTCCTGGGCGTCACGAACACCACGGGCACGCTTCATTGACTCGGACTGAAATGCCATTCCGGACGTGGCCTCAAGCGCTAGGCCTGAGGGGACGAGGAAGTTTCGGGCGTAACCAGCTGAAACGTCGACGAGGTCACCACGGCGACCTACTCCTCGAACATCTTGACGGAGTAGTACCTGCATTATGCCTGCACCTCTTCTTCCTCAACCGCCACGACGATCTCTTCGATGATTACTTCTTCGATGATTGCCTCAGTAACGGCTTCGAGTAATTCCACGTCTTTACCAGCGTTGGTCTCGGGAACAGCATCGAGGGTGCCTTCACGGTCCTCGCGGCCGCCACGGCCACCGCCACGGCCACCACGGCCTCCGGCGCGCTCGGTCGTCGTGCGCTGCGTATAGGGAAGCAACACGAGCTCGCGCGCGGTCTTGATGGCTTCGGCAATGTCGTGCTGGTGCTGCTCACAGGTACCCGTGACGCGCCGGGCACGGATCTTGCCTCGGTCCGACATAAATTTACGAAGCGTGTTCAGATCTTTGTAATCAATCCAGGTGTTGGATTCACGGCAGAACTGACACGGCTTCTTCTTGAGGCGGCGTCCCGTTTCCTTAGGCGCACGCTTGGTACTCGTTGATGTGTTTCGGTCGTTGTTACGGGCCATGGTTAGAAGGGCTCCTCGTTAAATTCAGATGGTTCGTTAGGGGTGCTACGCGTTGTCGCGGGTCGGGCTGAACCCGCGGCGTCGCCACGCTGGTTACGCGTTATCGACGCGGTGGCCCAGCGCAGGGAAGGAGCTACCTCGTCGGCAACAATTTCGATCTTGGATCGCTTGTCACCGTCTTGGGTCTCCCATGAGCGCTGCTCGAGTCGACCAGACACCACCACACGGGTGCCCTTAGTCAGTGACTCAGAAACATTCTCTGCCATTTCGCGCCAGCACACGACGTCGAAGTACGAAACCGCCTCTTCCCACTCTTGGGTCTGGCGGTTCTGCCAACGGCGGTTAACGGCAACACCAAACTGCGCCGTTGCCTGGCCGTTGTTGGTGAAGCGAAGTTCGGGGTCGCGAGTGACGTTACCCACGACGGTCACGGTGTTATCAGCCATGGTTTCGTACCGCTATGCCACCACCGCGCTGCGCGCGGCGATGACCTTGTCTGGAATGCGAATCAACTTGTGACGGATTACTTCATCAGCGAGGCCGAGGAAGCGATCTAACTCAGCAACGGTTGCTGGCTCTCCGGTGAACGACACGATGACGTAGTAGCCCTCACGCTTATGGTTCACCTCGTAGGCAAAGGCGCGACGACCCCAACGGTCGATGGCACCGGGGTTGCCTTCGTTCGCACGCATGGTGTCGAGTGCCTTATCGAGACTGGCTTGTATGGCCTGGGGCTCGACGGCAACGTCGTAGATAATGACGGCTTCGTAGTGCCGCACGGTTGGTACCTCCCTCTGGACCGGTCTATCGACCGGGCTCCGTGTACCTCACGAAGCAGGGTATTGATTGGCCCGACTCTCCCGAGTGGGACTTGCCAGCATAGTTGCTGGAAGTTGTTCGCTAGTTCTCGAGGTGTTCGCTCAAGGCCTGGCTAGCCCCGTAAGACTCGCTCTCACTGGGGAATCTACCCTCTTGAACGTCGGCGACATAGGCGCGCAGGGCCTCGATAGCGATGGCACCAAGATCGGCATACTGGCGCACAAACTTCGGAGATTGCGAGGCAGAAAGCCCTAAAAGGTCATGGAAAACGAGTACTTGACCATCCGTGTGGGGGCCCGCGCCAATACCGATAGTCGGAATCCCGCTTATGCGGGTCAGCTCGGTACCGAGTACCTCAGGAACCCCTTCTATGACCATGGCAAAACATCCAGCAGCCTCCAAGGCTTTGGCCGAAGCCAAGAGATGTTCGGCTGCCTCCACCGACTTTCCTTGAACTTTGAAGCCGCCCATGGCTCGCACCGATTGGGGAGTGAGGCCGAGGTGGCCCATCACGGGGATCTCGGCCCCGATGATGGCCTCGATGACAGAGACTCTCTGCACCCCGCCTTCAAGTTTCACGGCGTCTGCGCCAGCGCGAATCAGCGCCGCCGCGTTACGCACGCTGTCGTCGACACTGACGTGGTAGCTCAACCACGGCAAGTCCGCCACCACCAGCGCCGAAGGGCGCGCGGCGATTACGGCCTTGGTGTGGTGAATCATCTCGTCCATCGTGACGTCCAAGGTGTCTTCTCGACCCAGAACCACGTTGCCTACAGAATCGCCAACCAAGATCATGTCGACGCCGGCTGCATCCGCAAGGCGAGCTGACGGTTCGTCGTACGCAGTCACCATCGATAGGGCGCGATCACCATCGCTTCGTTTCATGGAACGGATCGCGGGTATAGAGATTCGACGTTCCCTCATGATGCGTAGCCGTAGCGGTGGGTCCTTACAGAACCAGCTAACAGTGTCATGGTCTTGCCTCCAACGTTCCAGCCCCATCTTCTGAGTGCCGTTCGCTTATCTGGATGACGATTCGTCTTTCGATCTTCAGCGTAGTGAAGTCTTAGCCCGAGGTCTAGTCCGAGCCTTATGCGCGGCTGCGACGCTTAGCCGGAGCATTTTCGCCGCCCCCGGGAAAACGCCGGATCAGGTGGTGGAACTTGCAGGCAACACAGACTTCGACGCTGTAGACCAGCACCGGCTCTTCTCGCCGAAGCAGCTTGTTTAATTCAGTTTTCGTGGCGGGACAGGTCCCACCAGGGGGAAGTTTGGCCCCAAATACATAGGTAACTTCCCTCGTCGAAGCCTCATCGCAGACTGGGCAGGGTTCATTCGTCGGCTTACCAATATTTTTGGCTGCACGAAGTAACTCAGGGTGGGCATCGCACACGTCTTCTCGTGAGCGCTTTCCAGTCCGTACCTGACGAGCGAGGCCGTCGCGGACAAGTCGGTATTCAACCGACGCTTCTGTTCCTGAACCACCTCGTGCCATCGGAAGCACCCTATCTGCCCGTTGATTCAATGAGACTGAGGCTAAAATATGACACAACGCTATATCGATGCGTTATATTGGACATGTGCTTGACCTCGCCATATTAGGCCTCCTCGGAGACGGACCGCTACACGGTTATGAGATCCGTCGTCGGCTTCGTATTCAATTGGGATCGATCTCGAGCGTTTCCTTCGGTTCCTTGTATCCAGCCTTAGCCCGACTTGAAAAATCTGGTGACGTGGTGGTCGTTGACGCTGAGCCCCAATCGGGTCCCCCCGCTACCGGTTCGCTGAGCGGCGAGCGGGCGAGTCAGCGCTCCCTTCGTTTAGTGAGTCCTCGAGGCCGCCGTGCGCGCAAGGCCTACCAAATCACCGACCAGGGTCGCGCAAGTTTTGCTTCGCTCTTGAATGCCGGCCCCCAAGGTGATGACTCGCGCAGCTTTGGTCTTCGGTGGAGCTTTGCTCGTTACCTGACTCCCAACGCGCGCATCTCTCTCCTAGAGCGGCGTCGTGGTCAACTCGTCGCCCGCCTCGATGAGGCTGGAGATTCGAGCGAGCTCGATGACTACGCCAAGAACGTCATCGATCACGCCGTCGATTCGATACAGCGTGATATCGCCTGGCTCGACCAGCTCATCGCTCAAGAAACAGCTCGTAATGCCACGCACAACCAAGACCTTGCCGTACCAACGGCAACTGAAAATACTCCGGCATAGAAGTCGGAAGAGGGAACAAGGAGATCACTATGAGCCGCATCAAGGTGGCCATTGCCGGAGTCGGTAACTGCGCCAACTCGCTCATTCAAGGGGTTTCGTACTATCGCGACGCTGACCCCACTCAATTTGTACCAGGACTCATGCACGTTGAGCTCGGCGGCTATCACGTCCGCGACATCGACTTCGTAGCGGCCTTCGACGTCGACGCCTCCAAGGTTGGCCAAGAGTTGACGAAGGCCATTTGGGCCGGTCAAAACAATACGATTCGCTTTGCCGATGTTGACGCCATTGGTGTTGAAGTACAGCGTGGGCCCACCTTGGATGGTCTCTCTAAGTACTACCGCGAAGCCATTGAAGAGTCGCCCGCCGCTCCGGTGGACGTTGCCCAAGCATTGCGCGACGCCGGCGCTGAGGTTCTTGTTTCCTATCTCCCCGTAGGTTCAGAAGACGCTCAGCGCTACTACGCTCAGGCCGCTATTGACGCAGGTGTGGCCTTCGTCAATGCCGTTCCCGTCTTCATCGCCTCTGATCCACAGTGGGCACGAAAGTTCCGCGATGCCGGGGTGCCAATCATCGGTGATGACATCAAGAGCCAAGTAGGCGCCACCATCGTGCACCGTATTTTGACTCGACTCTTTGAAGACCGCGGCTTGGCTCTCGATCACACCTACCAACTCAACGTCGGCGGGAACATGGACTTCAAAAACATGTTGGACCGTGATCGCTTGGAATCGAAGAAGATCTCCAAGACTCAGGCTGTCACCTCACAGATGGACCACGGCAAGTTGCCAGACGACGATGTTCACATCGGGCCCTCTGACCATGTGCCGTGGTTGCAAGACCGCAAGTGGGCCTTCATCCGACTTGAAGGTCGGAACTTCGGTGACGTGCCCCTCAACATTGAACTAAAGCTTGAAGTTTGGGACTCGCCCAACTCGGCGGGTGTCATCATCGACGCGGTTCGTTGCGCCAAATTGGCTCTCGACCGCGGCATCGGCGGTCCCTTGCTGGGTCCTTCGGCCTACTTCATGAAGTCCCCACCGGTTCAATACCACGACGACGTCTGTCACCAAATGGTCGAGGCCTTCGCGAGCGGTGACCCTGGCCCGAGGTGGCCCGAGGACTAGACCGCGTCAGCGCGCTACGAAGCCTGCGCTGACCACCAAGCCAGTAATCGACGACGGGCCTCCTCTTCACCGAGGGGGCCTTCGTCTAGGCGTAGCTCAAGGAGGAAATCAAGCGCCTGCCCGACAGCGCGACTTGGTCCAATCTCTAGAATCGCCATAACGGCCTCACCATCGAGATCAGGACGTATCGAGTCGATCTCCTCTTGAGTACGAAGTTCCACGATGCGCTCTTCGAGTTCATCCATGCGACGACTCAGCATCTTGGCCTTCGCGGCGTTACGCGTCGTACAGTCACAACGAGTCAGTTCATTAAGGCGCTTCAGCAACGGTCCAGCGTCGCGGACGTAGCGACGAACTGCCTTATCACTCCAACCAAGACGATAGGTGTGAAACCGTAAGTGAAGATTGACAAGTTCCGTCACGATCTCGACCTCATCGTTGGGATAGCGGAGCGCTTCCATTCGTTTTTTCGTCATACGGGCGCCCACTACTTCGTGGTGGTGAAAGGAAACGCCCGTGTCACCAAAGGCTCGGGTCCGGGGTTTACCAATGTCGTGGAATAGTGCAGCCAAGCGCAGCAGGCGATCTGGCGAGGTTTTATCAACTACCGCGAAGGTATGCGCCAGCACGTCTTTGTGTCGATGAATCGGATCTTGCTCGAGTTCCATCGCATCGAGTTCAGGTAAGAAATGCGCTGATAATCCGGTCTGCACTACCATCCAGAGCCCCACCGAGGGGACACGGAGCATCACTAAACGGTCAAGCTCGTCACGGATGCGCTCGGCGGAGACAATGGCAAGGCGACCCGCCATCTCACGCATGGCTTCTACTAATGCTGGTTCAGGTGTCATCGCAAAACGCGCGGCAAAACGCGCGGCGCGAAGCATGCGTAGGGGGTCGTCGTCGAAACTGATTCGGGGATCGAGGGGGGTTCGTAATTTCTTCGCGATCAAGTCGCCAAGGCCACCGAAAGGGTCAACGAGTTCCATGCTTGGCAGCGCTAGCGCCATAGCATTAATCGTAAAATCACGACGAGACAGATCAACGTCTACCGAGTCACCAAACTCGACTTCAGGTTTACGCGAATCGGGGGCATAGGACTCAGCACGGTGCGTCGTAATTTCGTAGGTACGACCCTGGTGTTTAGCGCCAATGGTTCCAAAGCGCTTGCCTTGTGTCCAAACCGCATCGGCCCAGCCAGCAACGAGACGCTCGATTTCGTCGGGGTGCGCATTCGTCGTTAGATCCAGATCACTCGGCCCAGCCGGGTCCGCTTCAGCGTCAATCAGGGCATCACGTACCGAGCCACCGACCAAATACAGGCGGTAGCCGGCCTTCTCGAATCGCTCCGAAAGGCTTTTCGTCGCCTCAACGAGAGGTTCAAATCGTGCGGGATAGGTGGCCTCAGGCACGCGCTAACGCTAGTTCGCCCCGATCCCCTCGGCATCACCGTCTAGCGTCTTTATCCATGAGCCGTACCGTCACATGGGTCAGCGCCGCGGTCGCCCTGCTTGCAAGCCTTGGCCTTGGAGCAGCGACCCCGGCTTCGGCTTCGGCTTCGAGTGTCTCTTCCGTAACGCTCCTCTCCCAAAGTGTCGTTGCCTCCATGAACGCTGCCGGGAGCGCACACTTCACCATCACCCTCGCCGGGCCCCGGAGTGACACCGTGGCCTTTGCTCTCTATCCTGCGCTCACTACTCGAAGTGGCTTGCTCGCGGCCGAGGCTGGCCATGGCCTGGGGGCGCCCCTCGGGCATAGCGATTCCATCGCCTTACACTGTGGCTCCCCAAGCAGCTCGGCGAATAGCTTTTCTATTTCGCTTCTGGCGAGCGGTACTTCGCGTCCACTTGGCTGTCAGCCGACCATGGCAAAGATCGCGCTGGCCTGTTCTAACGCAGCTCAAACCTGCGGTGGGGTGTACCCCCTCGCGGTGACCACCCCAACGCGACGCTTCGTCACGTTCGTTACGGTTATTGGTTCACACGTCGCCCAAGCCCTTCGCGTGGCAACCCTCGTAAGCGTGGCGCCTGGCCCAGGCGCTCCTCACACGCTCAGCAGCCTTAGTACTGCACTGGGTGCCGAGCAAGGTGTTCCCGTAGATCTCTCCGCTTCTCCACGTGCGTTACAAACCTTGGCCGCAGAAACATCGTCGGCTGCTTCGCTACGAAGCTTGACTCACTGGGCCACAGCATCGAGCCAGCATGAGCTCCTCGACACTCCCCTCGTACCGGTTGATCCCGCCGTACTTCGTGCTTCAGGACTCGATGCCGTCTCAGCACAGGTAATCAAACGCGGTACCGATATCAGTGACGCCTCAGGCTTGACCACCGTTACTCGCAGCGGCGGCTGGGTAGCTCCCGGCTCACCCAGTCCCCAGACGCTGACTGGAATAAGCCAGTTGGGATTCTCTCGAGTTCTGGTGAGCGATACCGCTTTGAGCCAACCCACGGCGTCCGGGCTCTACTGGGGCCAGCCCTTCAAGGTCTACGGCGCGCCAGCAACGACCACTGCCCTAGCCGTAGATCCGACGATTACCGCAGAGACCCTTGCTACTTCGGACCCTCAACTCCGCGCGTATCAACTCCTTGCTGACTTAGCCTTCCACCACTTCGAGCGGCCGAGCTTAACGACACCGCAAGGCATCGTGGTGATGACACCTCCTTCGTGGACACCTTCAGTACCCTTCCTCGAGACGTACCTCAGTGGTCTCAGCCACAATCCACTCTTGAGGCCGAGCACCCTTTCTCATTTGTTTACAACCGTTCCCGTTGGGGCTAACGGGGCAGCGGGCATTCGCCAACTCAGTAATGGAACCGCGACACCGTGGCCGCTTTGGGAAGCTTCTCGCTTTCGCTCTGAACAACTTCGTCAAGCCCACTTTGCGACCGCGACACCATCAGCGCTTGGCACCACGAACGCTCTCCATGACCTTCTCCTTGACGCCGCTGATCTCCATCTCAACGTGGCAGGACGCTCAACCGTTATCGCTCACGCCGCTGCCGCCCTGAACGCACAACGCGATCAACTCTCTATTTCAACAGCTCAAATAACGACCACGGCACTTCGCGAATCCATTCCCATCACGATTACCTCAACAGCTCACTACCCCATTGTTGGCATCATCACCATTAGTAGCGACCAACTCCGCTTTCCCTCCGGGCAGCGCTTCACCGTAACGATCGCTCGTTCCACCAAGGTCATTCGAATACCGACCCGCGCTCCCACTACCGGTTCCTTTACGGCATTGGTAACCTTGCGTACTCCCAAGGGTGGGCTCATCCTTACCAACGCCAGGTTGCTGGTCGTGGCGTCTCGGACGTCCATCGTCGCCATCATCTTGACCATTGGTGCCTTAGCTGTCTTACTTGCGTGGTGGGTTCGGACTTGGACGACGGGCCGTAAGAAGAAGCGACGGAGACATTGAGTACCACAAAGGGCAGCAGCCGAGCAATTAGTTCCATGGCTATGGGTACGGTGGTCTCTCGTGGCACCGGCGTCCTTCGCGTCCTGGTCCTTACCTATGTGCTTGGCATTTCCCCTCTCGCCGACGCCTTTAACCTTGCCAACACCATTCCCAACATGCTCTACGACATCGTTATCGGCGGTGTTGTGGGTGCGACCTTCATTCCCGTATTCATTGAACGGCTTGCACACGCCAAAAACGAAGATGAGGCATGGGAATCAATCTCCTCGGTCGTAACCGTGGCCGTCGTCATCCTCGCCAGTGCCACCGTGATCTTCCTCGCCGCAGCACCGTGGCTCATTAATGCCTTTACCGCTTTTGATCACGTTCAACTCACCAAGGATCCACAATCGCTCGCTCAGCAACGCCACATCGCGACCGTCTTACTGCGCTGGTTCGTACCCCAACTGTTCTTCTATGGCTTACTCAGCATTGGTGGCGCACTCCTCAATGTTCGACGCCGCTTCGGCGCCCCCATGTGGGTTCCTATCGCTAACAATCTGGTCTGTATCGCCGTCTTGATTGCCTTTGCGTCCGTAGCGCCTTCGCCAAGCCTCGCGTCGGTCTCGATGCACCCAAGCCAACTTGTCTTGTTAGGAGCAGGAACCACCGCGGGAGTCGCGATCCAGTTCTTGTTACTCACACCTAGCTTGCTGCGAGCCAAGTTGGGCCGCCTGCGCTGGAACTTCAACCTCCGCGACCGTGCCGTTCGATCGGTCGTCCAACTCGGTTCATGGACCTTCGGTTTTGTTATTGCTAACCAGATCGCCCTCTTCGTCGTTATCGCCCTTGCCTTTGGAACGGGTGGCAGCGGCCCGGTCTCGTCATATACCTACGCCTACGCCTTCATGCAGATGCCCTATGCCGTGGTGGCGATTTCGGTCATGAACGCCGTCACGCCTGATCTCGCCACCCATCACGCCCAAAAGGATATTGACGCCTTTATTAAACGCTTTGGGAAGGGACTGCGATCCACCTTGGCCATCATGATCCCCGCTTCAATTGCTATGTTCCTCTTGGCCAAACCCATTATTGAACTGCTCTTGGGTCATGGCAACGCCAGTGCCGAGCAAACTCGCCTCACGGGCGTCGCGCTCGCCGAGTTGTCCCTGGGTCTCGTCGGTTTCACCGCGTTTCAATACGTCATCCGAGCGCTGCAATCGATGCGTTCAGTCAAGGTTGCCTTCGTGCTCTACCTCATTGAAAACGCCATCAATATCGGCTTGGCGGTGTTGCTCATGCATCCTCTTGGTCTTGCCGGCATCACCTTGTCGGTATCCATCGCTTATTCCGTCGCGGCGGTTCTTGGCCTCGCCTACCTCCACGCACACCTCGGGCACCTCGGCCCACCCCGCTGCTACCGCGCACTCTTACGGGTAGTGACGGCATCGGTGGCCATGGGTATCGTCATTGTGGTGTTTTCAAACCTCTCGGCGAGCACCTCACTATCGAGCTTGATGGAACGGGTCTTTGGATCATTGATCGTGGGTGGCCTCGCCTACTTGGGCGTCATCAGCCTGCTGGGACGTCGGCGGCGTACCCCCTTGCGCTAAGGATGTAAGACTGTTGCTCAACGCCCTTGGGAGGAATTGTGGCCAGAATTAAAATCATCACTGACAGCGCGTCTGACCTGCCGGTCGACGAAGCAACGCGGCTCAACGTCGACGTCATTCCCTTGAGTATTCGCTTTGGCGATGAAGAATTCGTTGATCGTCGTGACATTACCCCCACCGCATTCTGGGAACGCTGTGCTTCAAGCGACGCGTTGCCCGAGA
This sequence comes from uncultured Actinomycetes bacterium, assembly GCA_903875425.1. Lineage (GTDB taxonomy): Bacteria > Actinomycetota > Acidimicrobiia > Acidimicrobiales > RAAP-2 > CAIQWC01. The sequence goes on from CAIQWC010000029.1 coordinate 25,268, forward strand.
CCGCGGCACCGTCACCTGGCGCCTTCCAAGACGCCTTCACGCAGGCTCAGGCTGATGGTTTCGACGGTGTGGTCGTCATCGCTATCTCATCGAAACTCTCCGCGACCTACCAATCAGCCCTCGCCGCCAAAGAAGCCATGGGTGACTACCCCGTCGAAGTTATCGACTCCCAAGCCGTCACGATGGCTGAAGGGCTCTTAGTCATTACCGTCGCCGAAGCGGCCTCGAAGGGAGCGAGCTTCGATGAATGTGTGACCCTAACCAAGAGTCTTATTCCTCGCCTTGGCGTGGTTGGTGCGCTCGATACCCTTGAGCATCTCAAGCGTGGGGGACGTATTGGTTCTGCTGCGGCCTTGCTCGGTTCCATGCTCTCGATTAAGCCACTCCTCACCTTGCGAGATGGTGAAGTCGTCGAAGACGGTCGTCAACGTACTCGCGCCAAAGCGCTCGATCACCTCGCGCGTGACGCCGCCGAAGCGTCACCCTTCGAGCGACTCGCCGTTGTTCACGGTGCTGCTGACGATGCAGTTCGCCTCATCACCATGCTCGCTCATATCGAGTGTGACACGCCGCTTGTCGTCACCGATATCGGTCCCGTGGTGGGAACCCACGCCGGTCCGGGCATTATCGGTGTTTGCTGGATTGAAAAGGTCTAGTCACTCGCCCTGGCGAGTAAGTTAGGTACTGATGGGTGAGCAATTCACGCGCAAACTCGCGGCCGACCTGCCTGACAAGGCTCTGGGTCTCATTGATACCGTTGTCGATACGATCAATGACCGCGTCGTCCGCCCCGTCATTCTGGTTGCGAGGGGCATCGTCTTTGGCATCTTGATCGCCACCTTCTTGGTGGTCGCTGCGGTGGGCACTGCGATCATGACCTTACGAATTCTTGATGTGTACGCTTTCCCCACTGCTATCTGGGCCTCATACTTGGTTCTCGCTGGCATCTTCAGCCTCATTGGCCTGATTCTTTGGGCTAAGCGTGGCGCAACTACTACCGAATAGGAACCCCATGACCACCAAGACCGACGTCCTTATCGTCGGCTCAGGCCCTGCAGGCTTGACCGCCGCGATTTACACCTCCCGAGCTCAGCTCTCCCCCATCATGGTTGAGGGAGAGCCATCGTCTACCTCTGATCAGCCTGGTGGACAGTTAATGCTGACCACCGAGGTAGAAAACTTTCCTGGATTTCCTGATGGCATCATGGGTCCAGAACTCATGGTGCATATGCGCGCACAGGCCCAACGCTTCGGTACTGAAATCGTGACCGCTAAAGTTTCCAAACTCGATCTACGCCAGCGTCCCTTCAGGGCGTGGGTGGGTGAGCCCGCGGGTGAACCTACGTACGAAGCCACCTCGGTCATCATCGCGACGGGTGCGCGTTCCCTGATGTTGGGTGTTCCTGGTGAAGACCGCTTACTCGGTCACGGCGTTTCGACCTGCGCGACCTGTGACGGCTTCTTCTTCCGCGACCTTCCCATCGTGATGGTTGGTGGTGGCGACTCGGCCTTGGAAGAAGCTATTTTCCTAACGCGCTTTGCAAGCTCAGTAACCTTGGTACACCGCCGCGACACGCTTCGTGCGTCCAAGATCATGCAAGAGCGCGCCTTTGCGAATCCCAAGATCCACGTTCGCTGGAACGCACAAGTGACCGAGATTATGGGTGACACCAAGGTCGAGTCAGTTCGAATCGTCGATACGCTCAGCGGAGCCGAAAGCGTCGAAGCAGTCTCAGGTGTCTTCGTCGCTATTGGCCACCAGCCCAACACTGATCTTTTCGCCGACCAACTTGAGCTACTCGATAATGGCTACTTGAAAGTTCACGACGGTTCACTGACCTCCATCGAAGGGGTGTTTGCCTGCGGTGATGTTGCTGATCACACCTATCGACAAGCCATTACCGCTGCGGGCTCTGGTTGCATGGCGGCCATCGATACCGAGCGGTGGCTCGAGACGCAGGGTCACTAGCGCATTCTTTACCAAAAGGGGCACATTCATAGCGCGTGGCGTGTTGAATAGAGTCCTAGCAACAAGACAGGAGTCCACCATGGCCGACATCATCACCCTTTCCGATGCCACCTTCAATGAGACCATTCAAAGCTCAGATGTCCCCGTATTGGTGGACTTTTGGGCCGAGTGGTGCGGTCCTTGCAAGATGATTGCCCCCATTCTCGAAGAGATTGCCGCTGAGCACGACGGCAAAATCCAGATCGCCAAACTCAATATTGACGAGAACCTCAACGTCACCCGAGACTTCGGCGTGATGAGTATCCCGACGCTCTTGCTCTTCAAGAACGGTGACGTCGCGACTCGCATGGTTGGTGCTAAGCCCAAGGGCGCCCTTGTTCAGGAGCTCAGCCCATACCTGGACTGAACCACCTCCCCCTCTCCGAAGGTGCCACGGGGCCAGACGTCAGTGATCTCCAGGATCGCCTGACGCGTATTGTCACGTCTCCACTCAGCGATACTCCCGGTACCTTTGGGGCCTCCACGAGAGCAGCGGTCGAGGCCTTTCAGCGCCAACGCGGACTTCGTATTGACGGCATTGTTGGTCGCCATACCTGGTTAACGCTGGTCGAAGCTGGACTCTCACTTGGTGACAGACAGTTGTATCGTGCTCACCCCTTACTCCGTGGTGATGATGTGGCCGATCTACAGACGCGGCTGTGCTCACTCGGTTTTGATACCGGTCGAGTTGATGGAATCTATGGCGATAATACGGCTACGGCCGTGGCTGAGTTCCAACGCAATCTCAAGTTGGCGGTAGACGGCATCGCTGGGCGAAATACGCTTGAGGAACTAACTCGTATCACGACTCAAAAAGAAAATCCCTGGCTGGTAACGACCGTGAGGGAACAAGCCAATCGATACCAATCCTCAGTTGGTTTAGAAGGATTTCGTATAGGTATTATTTCTACAAACACCTTATCGGCGGTTTCCTCGGCGATGGCCACATACCTTGGCGATGCTGGCGCGATCGTGATTCCCGTGGCTGGCCACGCTGAGTCCGAACAAGCCAGCGAGGCGAATCAATCCAATATTGACCTACTCCTGGCGCTCCACAGTAGCGAGCAGACTCGCGTGGCCCACTATCGGAGTTATTCCTACGAGTCCGTAGCCGGCCGCGAGCTCTCCGCTTTAGTAGCGACCGCAATCAGCACGGTAGATGGCATCCATGCTGTTGCTGAGGGTATGTACCTCTCGCTACTGCGCGAAACAAGCATGGTGGCCATTGTGGTTGAGCTCGTTGCGCTTGACCTTGGCTTAGAGTTGGCCGAGGCCATCGCTAGCGCCATCACCTCAGCGATGATTGCTTGGGCCGCTGGCTCGTCACGGTCATAGGCTTCCTTTACGGAGCATCGCTGAGGTCCAACCCCAAAAGCCCTTACCTTGGGGCGTTTTGAGGTCGTGAATAACAATAAGTATTTCGTTACCCTCAAGCCACGGTGGAGATATCCACAAGGTAACCCACAGCGTGGGGAAAACATAAACCTATGGTCTAGGTAAGTCTTAGCCTCAGCTTGGGATTATTTGTCGATAGATCCGCTCAAGGTCTGCGATGTCCGAGAAATCAACCACGAGCCGGCCCTTACGGCCCGTGATATCGACCTTGCATCGCGTATTCAAGTAGTTCGAGAGCAGCTCTTCGAGTTCTGTAAAACCGGCGGGTGGCAGAGGGCGCGGAGCCGTGCGCCGTGGTGTAGATCGGGTACCAGCGCCAGCGCCAGGCAAGGGTGGGGTCTGCCCATCGTCTCCGTCCACGCTTGATTCGAGACTCTCTCCCCTGACAAGCGCTTCGGTTTGTCGCACCGATAAACCCTGAGACTCGATGATCTCCACTAGGGATTCTTGAAGAATCCGGTCCGGCGTAGCGAGCAAACTCCGTCCATGGCCCGCGCTGATTCGCCCTTCTTTAATGGCCAATTTCACACTCTCAGGAAGTTGCAAGAGGCGCAGGGTGTTGGTAACGGTGGTACGAGATTTACCCACTCTGGTTGAGACTTCATCATGAGTGAGGCCGAACTCATCAATAAGCTGTTGATATCCTGCGGCTTCTTCAAGGGCGCTGAGATCGGCTCGGTGAATATTCTCCACCAGTGCCTGCTCGAGACTTTCTTGGTCGTTAATGGCAGTTCTCACCAAGACTGGAATTGTGGCTAGTCCAGCTCGCTTTGAGGCACGAAGCCGGCGCTCTCCCGCAATCAACTCGAAGGTTCCCGGCTCGTCATCAATCTCACGGACCAAGATGGGCTGTAATACGCCCAACTCTCGAATCGAGTCTGCTAGTTGGGCAATTCGATCTTCGTCGAAGTAGTCCCGTGGTTGGTAGGCGTTAGCCCGTACCGATCCGATCGCTACCTCTCGAAGTGCTCCTTCTTGAGCAGCTTCGGCATTATCTGTGGGGATGAGAGCCCCGAGGCCCTTACCCAGCCCGCTTCGGCGCGCCATTGCTCACCTCCTTTGCCAACTTTCTATACGTCTTGGCACCCTTTGAATTGGTATCGAAGACCGTGATGGGCTGCCCGAAGGAGGGGGCCTCACTGAGTCTCACCGTCCTCGGGATGATGGTCGCACACACCTGGTCAGGAAAATGCTCCGTCACATCTGCTGCCACGTCTGCCGAAAGTCTCGTTCTCGAGTCATACATGGTCAAAACGATGGTTGAGAGTTCTAGTTCGGGATTCAGATTAGAACTCACCAACTTCAAGGTGGCCCTGAGTTGCGTTAAACCTTCAAGGGCGTAGTACTCGCACTGAATAGGAACGAGAACTTCTCTTGCGGCCGTCAGGGCGTTAATGGTGATCAACCCAAGCGAAGGCGGGCAATCGATAATGACAAAGTCGTAGTCGTCAATGACTGACTCGATGGCTCGCTTGAGGCGAAGTTCGCGGCTGAACATGGAGACGAGCTCAATTTCCACACCCGAAAGGTCCAACGTGGCCGGAGCCACAAATAGGCCCCGAACAGAGGTGGCTTCCACCACGTCTTCAAGGGGATGATCCTTCATAATGACGTCGTACATCGAAAACTCAAAATTGCGCCGCTCAATCCCAAGTCCCGTAGTCGCATTGCCCTGAGGATCTAGGTCCACCACAAGTACCCGATAGCCAAGTTCGGCGAGGGCTGCGCCCAGGTTCACGGTCGTCGTGGTCTTGCCAACCCCACCTTTTTGGTTGGCAATAGCGATCACCCGAGGCAGGGCTCTTACCGGTTTTTCTGAAGGCGCTACCTTGGCGATGGGTACCACCACATCTGCTTCCGGATTCGATTCGACCTCGCCATCAAGCGCGGTGGGAGGCACCTCGGGGGCCAGGGGAGTAGGGGCGGACTCGATAGCCGCTTCGGGCTGGGCCAATTCAGCATCTGGCATCTGCTTCATAACTGCCTTATCTTCGGGGCGGGAGGGTCGTCGAAACAACGCCATTACGTGGCGTTCCATGGGAGGGGATTCACGCCTGCCATCCTCCCCTGTATTGGGTGTGTTCGTCAAGTACTGAAACGATGTTTCACGTGAAACATTCGGGCTCGAGCCACACGTGGCTCACAAGGTGTTTCACGTGAAACATAACCTGACACTCATCCACCCGTCGGGGGCCGATTTACCCCCTCAGCGGCGGAATGTGATTGGCTTGGCATAGAGCGGCTCGTCGCATCCCCGTTTCAGCGTCGGCCCCTACCTAGGTTTACAGACGCTGCTGCGTGGTGGCGGGCTGTAACAGAGCAAGAGCCCTATCTGGTCTAACCCCCAAAGATGTTTCACGTGAAACATCGGTGGGGGCTAGCAATAATTCCTAGAACAGGGGCCGCTTACTGGGCACACCCACCCTGCGAGGGAAGCGCTCCGGGCAGATCTCCACGAGTTCCATGACCGCTAACCGAGGAGCCTCGTTCAGGATCCTTGCAGGGCCGAGCCCTAGCTCAGCGAGTCCTTGAGGGTTCCAGCGATCACCTGCCAGGTCCTCAGGGGGTTCTGACACAACCAGCATGGCACCTGGTTCCATGAAGCACGCTGCACACTCAGCCGTCACGGCCGGGGCCGCAAAAGATCGGGCGACCACCAGGTCGAAACTAGCCCGAAGCATCAGCTCATGCCCGAGATCCTCGGCTCGTCCACACAGCACCGTGACTCTATCGCTCCAACCGAGCTTCTCCACAGCCTCGAGGAGGAAGTCGCAACGCTTCAATGAGCCATCAAGAAGGGTAAACCTGGCTTCTGGCCAGTCCGCCGCCAGAACAAGCCCCGGAACACCTCCGCCACTACCTAGGTCAAGCACCCGTTGAGGGGGGCCGCTTACGTCCAGCGCCCGGGCAAAGGCCCGGGCGTGGTGGAGGTGATCTTCTACGGGTCCAGGTCCGAGGAACCCGAGGGTTCGACTGCGATCCAGAACCTCAAGCAATGCTTCCTTGAGGTCTCCCATGGTGGTGGTTTAGTTGGCGGGTGCGATCACCACATGGCGACCGGGACCCTCGCCATCTGAGCGAGTGTCAATACCCTCAATGTCCTTGGCGGCATCGTGAACAGCTTTACGATCAGCAGGAGACATGGGTTCAAGGGCCTGTGCCTCTCCAGAGGCCACCACCTCTTGCGCGACCTGGGCCGTGAAACGACCCAGCGCGGCGACACGACGCTCGCGGTAACGAGCGACGTCCACCAAGATGCGGTCAGTCTTCGAGGGAAAGCGACCCTGAACCACGGTTCGGGTTACGTCTTGCAGGGCTGCCAAGGTAGTTCCTCGGGGGCCCACTAGAACGCCAAGTCCTTCAGCGCCGTCAAGGGCCAGCTCAACGAGGTCATCTTCTAAGGGGCGGATTTCCACAGTGGCTTCTAGGCCCAAAGCTGCGACCAAACCCTCAAGGAACTCCTTGCCCACTGCGGCCTGCTCTTCCAAGGTAATGCCGTCTGCCATGTCTTGCTCCTTCTCGTTACGGCGCTTTGGTGCCGCTTCCTCTGTCTTCGGCTTTGCCGGTCGATCGTTCTTTTTCTTGTTGCTGTTCTGCTTTGGGGACTTTTCGCCTTGCTCTTTACGACCACCGTCTCCGCGCTCTTCGCTGCGGTTCCGGTTACGCCCGCCATTGCGGCCTCCACCTTGACGCCTGGGCCGGGGGACCGATGGGGTCACGCGTGCCCGAAGCCGTGCTTCTCCCTTAACCCGTCCAAACATGCCCGTCTTGGGCTCTTCGAGCACCTGAATTTCGGCGTCTTTCTCCGCCACGCCCAGTTGGCTCAAGGCCCGTACTTTGGCATCTTCCAGGGACTTTGCTGTTACCTCTACCCACTCCACGGCTTATTGGCCCTTTCGCTTACGCTTATTTTTTGACCGGTTCGTTGCGGCCGACTTCTGATTTTTTGGCGCTTCAATTTCTACCGTCTTGGCCTTCTCGACCTTCTCGGTCGCCTTACCCTCTACCACTTTTCCAGCGCCGCCGACGGGCTGAGCGATGCCTGTTCGGAACAGCACATCTTGCGTGGCGATGCGAATGGCACTGCTGACGATCATGTATACCAACACCGCAGCTGGGATCAAAAAGTATATATAAGCAAAGAGGATCGGCATGAATTTTTGGATCTTTGCCATCTGGGGATTTGCCTGACTAGCGGGGTTGCGCTTACTCATCTGGCTCATCTGGAAATACTGCAAGAACACTGCTACAGCAACAAAAATGAAATATGGCGCCGCGGCCCAGATCGAGCTGTGGTGGGAGAATGGCTTGAGGGCCATGTCCATTCCAAACGACATCATTTTGCCATTAGAAGCAACCAAATTACAGAACATTTTTGAACTATTGGGGATGTAACGGGGCGCAACATGAGTGTAGGCAATGCCGAGATGGCAAGCCGGGTTCACAGGAATTGCTGTCTTCGAAATATTGGTGAGGCCTCGAATGATGTCGTAGAGAATGATCAAGAAGGGGAACTGAATGAACATCGGTAAGCAACCACCGGCTGGGTTCACGCCCTCTTCTTTGTAGAGGCGCATGAGCTCTTCATTGAGTTGCTGGCGATTTTCGGCGCCCTTGTACTTTTGCTGAAGCTTCTTGATCTCAGGCTGCACACTTTGCATCTTGATCATGGACTTGGTGGACTTGACGGTCAAAGGGGTCAAGATGCCCATAATGAGAATCGTCAACAGGGTGATCGCGAGGGTGTAGTTCGGCACGATCGAGTAAATGAAGGCCAGCACCAGCGCAAACAGCTTGAAGACTGGCTGAAATATTGCCCCAATACTATGGGTAATGCTTGCTAGCACTGGTGTTCTCCTACCTTCAGGGGGACCAGGTCAACACCGTGGCCACCGATGGGATTGCAACGCATGACTCTCCACATCGCCATGGAAGCGCCCTTAAGGGCTCCGTGTACTTCAATGGCTTCCACGGCGAAGCTTGAGCAACTTGGAATAAAGCGACACGGGGAGACGTGATTACTTCTTGCGCTCTGATACGCCCCGACAGCCTTGAGCATCAGGCGAGCAGCGAAGCCTTGTTTAGCCTGATCAGCCATGATTTTCCTTCCTAGTTTGACTTGCTCGGTTCATCGCCTGACCCAAGCTGTGGATAACTTCTTCATATGAAAGCGAGGTGGCTTCGGGTTCTACGCGTATCAGGTAGCGACCTGGGCCAACCGGAAGGCTGAGCGCCGAGACCGCTTCCCTGAGTCGGCGCCTCAGGCGGTTGCGCTCAACCGCACCCCCACACCGCTTTGAGATCGCAAAAGCCATGCGAATAGGGGGATCTTGGTCGAGTTGGGAAACGAATGACGCAGCGATAGGGCCGCTTCGCCCCTTACCATCTGGCCGGCGAAACTCCTGAAACTCAGCCCGTTTGGTCACTCGTCCCAGGGCGCGACCGCCCATCAGCTCTAGACCGTGAGCTTGTGACGGCCCTTAAGGCGGCGGGACCTCAATACAGCCCGCCCGGCCTTAGTGGACATACGGACACGAAAGCCATGGGTCTTGGCTCGTTTGCGGTTATTGGGCTGATACGTGCGCTTCACGATGCGTTCCTTACTGTGTGACTTGGCGGCACCTGAGCGGGTTGGGGCTCTGGGGCCCAGGCGGCTGGGACCCGGTGCACGAGTTGGAGTGCCATGTTAGGCCAGATTTTAGGTTGCCACTAGTCCGCAATGAATTCTTGGGCTATGGTCACTTTCCCTATTGCGATAAATAAGGCTCCACATCTGTGGATTAGCCTGTGGGAAACAGTAGTTGTAAGGGAATCTCTGTGGAAGATATCGACACGCTCTGGACTAAAACATCCAGTTCGTTAAAGGAAACGGTAACAACGGCCGTATGGCAGATGTGGCTATCCAAACTCGTACCTGTGGATATCTCTGGGGATAATCTCACCCTTGGTGTTCCCAACATTGTTATTCAGCGCCGCATCGTCGATCGCTTCCAAAATCTCATCTGTGACGAGATGCGAACAATCACCGGACGCGATTACCACTTAACCATTGAAGTCATCGAGGAGCTCGAACCCAAAGACGCCGTCGGCGAAACCACGCAACTGCCCGTGCAAAGCCCCGCCACGTCGATGGCAGATATGGCCGCCGCCGAGCGAAGTCGTGACTCGGTGAAGCTCAATCCCTCAAAGACCTTCGAGTCTTTCGTTCCGGCAAGCTCGAACCGCTTGGCCCATGCTGCGGCGCTCACCGTAGCTGAAACCCCAGGTCGGAGCTACAATCCACTATTTATTTACGGGCCGTCAGGCTTGGGCAAAACCCACCTTCTTCACGCCATTGGCAACTGGGTCACGCAGAACTACCCCACCTACCGAGTGCTCTACGTCACCACCGAAACGTTCATGAATGACTTTGTCGAAGCAATTCGGACCAAGTCAAACCTCTCCTTCAAGACCCGCTATCGCGAGTGTGATGTGCTCTTGATTGACGACATTCAATTCATCCAGAACAAAGAACAACTTCAAGAAGAGCTCTTCCACACCTACAACGACCTTCACGCAGCCGGTAAGCAGATCGTGATTACCTCTGACCGGGCTCCTCGAAACATCGAAACCCTCGAAGATCGACTCAGGAGCCGACTTCTCTCTGGACTTTCGGCTGAAATTGACGCCCCCGAGCTCGAAACGCGGCTGGCCATTTTGCGATCGAAAGCCTCTCATGCGCGAATCGAACTGCCTGACGACGTCGGTCACTTTATCGCAACCAATGTGAAGGACAACATCAGAGAACTCGAGGGTGCGCTCACTCGGGTCGTGGCCTTTGCGTCGCTAAATGGCGAGGTAATTTCACTAGAATTAGCCCAGCGGGTCTTGTCTGATATTTCAGCTGAGCCCAAAATGATCACCCCTGAGATGATCCTTGAGGCTGTGGCCCGTCACTACGATCTTGATCGTGAAGAGCTCGTGGGGCCCCGTCGAGCCCGGCCGCTCGTAGCCGCCCGGCACGTGGCCATGTACCTCATTCGTAATCTCACGGATTACTCATACCCATCGATCGGCAAGCTCTTTGGTGGCCGTGATCACTCAACGTGTATTAGTGCTGTCGAGAAAATCGAAAGCCAGATGACTGAGCGTGGGCAGATCTACGAAAACGTAAATTCTCTGATTCACCTACTCAAGGGGAACTGATAACTCTGTGGAAAACTTTGTGTCTCGATAGGAAATTCGTTGCTTTGGTGTGGATAACATGCTTAGTTATCCACAGTAAATTCAATTATTTTCCAAAAGGTCAAAAGTTATCCACTCCATAAGCAACAGTTGGGGATATTAAAATTGGTTCTGACTAGGGGATTTGGGATTTGATCCCCAATCCCCAGCCCCTATTACTAATAACCATTCTTGTATAACTATCCCCAGAAAACCTGGGGTTCTGTGAAAGGAAGTCACCATGAAATTTCGTGCAGAGCGTGACTCGCTCGTTGAAGCTCTTGGTGCTGCTGGCCGCGCCATCGCCTCCCGCCTGGCCATGCCGGTACTGGCTGGACTTCTTGTTTCGGTCACCAATAACGATCTCGTCATCACCGGAACCGATGGGGACTTATCAATCCGCGTCGAGCTAGAGGTGATTGGCGTCGAGAATGGATCGGCGGTGATTCCAGCCAAGTTGGCGAACGATATTGCTCGATCGCTCGAACCAGGGGCGGTCACCATCGAAGCAACGGATGAATCGGTGTCTATTTCGGCAGCCCGGTCACAGTTCTCGTTGCGAACCTTCCCTGTTATCGAATTCCCTCAGGTCCAGATCACCTCCGATCGCCAACTCAACATTCCTTCGGCAGCCATAGCCGATGCGTTGCGCCAGGTGGTTCGGGCGTCGTCTAATGACGATGCCCGCCCCCTCCTTACGGGTGTTTTACTCACCACCCACAATGGTGCACTCCGACTCGTTGCAACCGACTCATATCGCCTTGCTCTGCGAGACCTTGACGGATCAACCGCCGCCTTAGGCGAGCAAGACATCTTGGTTCCCTCACGAGCACTAACCGAACTACAGCGGGCTATTACCGGTGACGACGACGAAACCGTAGGCGTCACCGCCACGACATCTGAGATCACCTTCTCGGTTGGCAAGGTGTCCATCTCCACGCGCTTGATTTCTGGAACGTACCCGGACTACCGGCAGTTGATTCCCGAAAGTTATCCAAACCGGCTCCATCTAGGCAAAGAAACGCTCATTGGCGCGCTTCGTCGAGTCCGCCTGTTAGTCAAAGACAACACAACGCCAGTTCGCTTGTCCATGCGCCAAGGCGGTGTTGATCTCAAGGTGGTATCCCAAGAAGTTGGTGAAGGGGCCGAGTCGGTAGATGGGGACTTCACGGGTGAAGACCTCGTGATTGCCTTTAATCCCTCATATCTCATCGACGGCATCGAAGCGGTCAAGGGTGATGAGGTCATCATTGAGACCTCTGACGGCACGAGACCGGCCACCATTCGTGCCGGCGAGGCCGACGGGTACCGCTACTTGCTGATGCCCGTTCGAGTTTCCTAAGTTACGCGGCAATGGGCCTGAAACACCTAGAAATTTTGGGGTTTCGAGTATTCAAACACACCACCATTGAGGTTCCCACTGAAGGAATCACGGTATTCGTAGGACCAAACGGAACTGGTAAAACTTCTATCCTCGAAGCAGCTGGTCTACTCGGACTTGGTCGATCGTTTCGTGGAGCAAGCAAAGAAACCATGATTCGAAACGGCGACGACACTGCTGTCGTACGAGGCCAATTCATTCATCCCGAGCGCGACGTGCTTATCGAAACCAGCTTCTCTCGGGCGGGTCGAAGCCGCACCCAGATCAACCGACAAGTGAGTCGGGCGCGCAGTGAGCTCGCAGAAGCCGCACCCATCTCAACCTTTTGTCCTGGGGATCTCGATGTTATTCAGCGCTCTCCTTCAGGTCGTCGTGACATGCTCGACGATGCCCTAGCGCTCCTCGAACCTCAACTCGGTGCCAGCTTGGACGAATATCAGCGAGCATTAAAACAGCGAAATGCGCTCCTCAAGCAACTCAGCGGTCGGCTCAGCCCAGAAGCAGAGAGCACGCTCGACATTTGGGATCAGCGCCTCGGCCAAGCAGGTGATGAAATCGTTCGGGCACGCCGCGACCTTTTGCTCCGCCTAAGCCCCGAGATCAATCACAGCTATCGCGCGTTGAGCGGCGAGACAAAAGAAACCGTAATCGAGACCGACTATGAATCGTCAACGACGACGAGTCTCCGTGAGGCCCTCTCCGAGGTGCGCCGAGATGACCTCCGCAGGGCTACGACCTCACTAGGGCCGCACCGTGACGACATCGTTTTCTTACTCAATGGAGGGGATGCCAGGACTCAAGCTTCTCAAGGTGAGCAGCGGACCCTGGCCTTGTCGCTTCGACTGGCTATCCATGTTGCGGCAGGGAAAACTCTTGGTATTGTGCCGACCTTGCTCCTTGACGATGTCTTCTCAGAATTAGATCCCGAACGCTCCCGCCGACTACTCACTGAGCTTCCCCAAGGCCAAGCCTTGCTGTCGACAGCGTCACCGCTTCCCCCTGATATCAAGCCGAGCTTGGTGGTTGATGTGGCTGCGTTACTCGCATGAGTCGCCACTCCAACGAGGGGCCAACGCCGATATCGGAGCTCATTGGACGAGCAGCCCGGTCTATCCCTAAGAACAACATCGTGGAGTTGGCGGCGATAAGGAGTCAATGGCATGAGCTGATTGAGGCCCCGTTGCGCGACCACTGTGAGGCCGTGGCACTACAGGGGGGAGAACTCACCATCGCCGCTGATCCGGGGCCCTGGCTCTCGGGAGTGACGCTAGCGACTCCAGCCATCGTGAAGGCATTGAGCACGCTCGGTGACGGTGCGCCAAGCACGCTCCGGGTGGTTCGTCGCAGCATCTGAGAACCTCCGGAAGACACAGCCGGCGAGTAGGATGACTGCGTTCGATACGTTCCATGGGCGCGCCCTCGCGCCCTGTTGTGAGCGATAGCAAGAGGTGTTTTGTGGCCAAGGGGCAAGCTAAGGAGCCGACGTATTCGGCGAGTGACATTACTGTTCTTGAGGGATTGGACCCGGTTCGTAAGCGTCCGGGTATGTATATCGGTTCGACCGGTCCAACGGGGCTCCACCACCTAATTTGGGAAGTCGTTGATAACTCCGTTGACGAAGCAATGGCCGGTCACTGCACCCGCATTGATGTCAGTTTGCTTAAAGACGGTGGGGTTCGCGTGTCGGACGACGGCAGAGGCATCCCCGTTGACCCTCATCCCCAATATCCCGGAAAGTCAGCCGCGGAAGTTGTGCTGACCGTGCTCCACGCCGGAGGGAAGTTCGGTGGCGGGGGCTACAAGGTCTCAGGAGGACTCCACGGCGTTGGTATTTCCGTGGTGAACGCCCTTTCCACCCGGGTGATCTTGGAAATTGATCGCAATGGGGATCACTACCAGATGGAATTCCGCGATGGCGGCAAGGCGCAAGCTGGATTAGCCGTTAACGGAAAGGCTCCCCGGGGTCGTACGGGTACCACCGTGACCTTCTACCCGGACCCGAGCATTTTCGAAGAGATTGAGTTTCGGGCACAAACGGTGACCGAGCGTCTCCAGATCATGGCGTTCTTGAATAAGGGCCTTGAGATTCAATTTAAAGATGAACGCGAAGGCCGTGAGTCAGAAATTACGTACAAGTACAGCGGTGGCATCGTTGACTTCGTGAAGCATCTCAACGCGGCAAAGGAATCGCTGTTTCGCAAGGTTGCAAACTATGAACAAATTGAAGAGTCGATGGAAGTTGAAGTTGCAATGCAATGGAACACGTCGTACAACGAGTCGATCTACTCATTCGCCAATGGGATTTCGACCACCGAGGGTGGGATGCACGAAGATGGCTTCCGAAAAGCGCTGACGAATGCCGTTAACCGCTACGGTCGTGCCAGAAACTTACTGAAAGAAAAAGAAGACAACCTCACTGGTGAAGATATTCGCGAAGGGTTAACCGCCATCATTTCCGTGCGTTTGGCCGAGCCTCAATTCGAAGGTCAAACCAAGTCCAAGCTCGGGAATGTTCCGATGCGTTCAGTCGTTGAACGCGCAACGAACGCGAAACTCGCCGAATGGTTTGAAGAAAACCCCCGAGAAGCCAATCAGGTAGTTCAAAAAGCAATCATCGCGGCGCGTGCGCGGCTCGCTGCTCGCTCCGCTCGAGACCTAACGCGTCGAAAGAGCGCGCTTGATGGAGCGGGTCTGCCGGGCAAGCTCGTGGACTGCTCAGGCCGTGACCCTCGTGATTCCGAGATCTTCATTGTGGAAGGAAACTCAGCAGGTGGTTCCGCTAAGGATGCGCGTAATCCCAAGACGCAGGCGATTCTGCCCATCCGAGGCAAGATCTTGAATGTTGAGCGTGCACGTGTTGACAAAATGCTCAAGAACACGGAGATCCAAGCACTCATTGCGGCAATCGGAGCAGGACTCGCTGAAGATTTTGACCTCGAAAAGATCCGCTACCACAAGATCATTTTGCTCGCCGACGCCGACGTCGATGGCAGCCACATCCGAACGCTGCTTTTAACCTTCTTCTTCCGCCAGATGAAACCGCTTGTCGAAGCTGGACATGTGTACGTGGCCCAACCTCCGCTGTATTCAACCTTGGTGGGTAAAGAAAAGACCTACCTCAAAGACGATAGGGCTAAAGAACGTTTTCTGGCCGAGAATCCCAACCATAAAAACGATTTTCAGCGCCTTAAGGGTCTCGGAGAAATGGACTTTGACGAACTGCGTGACACCACCATGGATTACTCCAAACGCTCGCTACTCCAGATCACCGTTGAGCAAGCAGCCCTCGCTGACGAGGTCTGCAGTGTACTGATGGGTGACGATGTGGAGTTGCGACGCAACTTCATTCAGACGAACGCGAAGGACGTTCGCTTCCTAGATATCTAGGGCGGACGAGAGAGAACGATGACACCACCACGTAAACCCACTAACGAGACGCCTGATGAGGAGCCCATGGAGGTTGAAGCCTCTATTGAGCCGGTTCAGATTCAAGAGGAAATGGAGCGCTCCTTCCTTGAGTACTCCATGTCGGTCATTGTTTCGCGAGCCTTACCCGATGTGCGAGATGGTCTAAAACCCGTTCACCGCCGTATTCTCTACTCGATGTTCGATCAGGGTCTTCGCCCTGACCGCCCGCACACCAAGTGCGCCAAGGTCGTCGGTGAAGTCATGGGTACCTATCACCCCCACGGTGACTCGGCGATCTACGACGCCTTAGTCCGCATGGTTCAAGACTTCTCCATGCGCCACCCGCTCATCGATGGTCACGGAAACTTTGGTGGAACGGGCCCCGATGAAGGCGCCGCAGCAATGCGCTACACCGAATCTCGACTTGCTCCCCTGGCGCTTGAACTCATGGCTGGCATTGACGAAGATACCGTCGACTTCACGCCGAACTATGACAACACCGACGAAGAGCCCACGGTGTTGCCAGCTAAATATCCGAACTTGCTGGTTAATGGCTCTCAAGGCATCGCCGTTGGTATGGCTACCAATATCCCGCCTCATAACCTGGGCGAAGTTATTGATGCCACCTTGCATCTGCTTGCTAATCCTGAGGCAACACCCGATGATCTGATGGCCTTCGTTAAGGGTCCCGACTTTCCAACGGGTGCACAAATTCTTGGTCGACAAGGAATCTTGGATGCGTATCGCACCGGTCGCGGTTCTATCAAGATGCGCGCGGTCGCCGAGATCGAAGAGGATAAGAACGGCACGCGCATTGTCGTTACCGAATTCCCCTACCAGGTAAGTGTCGAAGTTATTGAAGAAAAGATCACCGATCTCGTTAAGGCCGGCGATATCGACGGAATCTCGGCGCTTCAAAATGACTCGGCTGGCCGCAAGCCCCGCCTCGTTATTCGTCTGAAGCGCGACGCCAACGCCAATGTGGTGCTCAACAAGCTCTTTAAGCACACGGCGTTACAAACCAGTTTTGGCGTGAATATGCTCGCCCTCGTCGACGGCGTACCCCGCACACTCAACTTGGCGCAAGTGCTTACGCACTACATTGCTCACCAGGTCGAAGTCATCACGCGGCGCACCCAATTCCGCCTTGATAAGGCCGAGCGCCGCGCGCACATTGTCGAAGGTCTCTTACGAGCCATTGACATGCTCGACGCAGTAATCGCGACGATTAGAAATTCGGACGACCGACCATCGGCAACGATCTCGTTGATGGCTGAGCCCTTTAGTTTCTCCGAGGAGCAGACGAAGCACATCTTGGATATGACCTTGGGTCGTTTGACGCGTCTTGGCCGAACTGACCTTGAAGATGAGATGACCAAGTTGGCTGAGGAGATTAAGGGCTACCTCTTAGTGCTCAACGATGAGGTCGTACTTCGTAAGGTCATCTCAGATGAGCTGATCCATGTTCGAGACAGCTTCGCCAACGAGCGTCGCAGCATCGTGACGCACGACCCAGGCGAGCTCGGTGTCGAAGATCTGATCGATGACGAGGAGATTGTCGTTACGATGACGACGGGCGGCTACATCAAGTCCGTGTCTGCTGCATCCTTTAGGACCCAAGGCCGAGGTGGTCGAGGCGTAGCGGGTGCAAAGTTGAAGGATGAAGATCTGGTGAACCAAGTCATCAGCTCTTCAAGTCACGCCTACCTACTCTTGTTCTCAAACCGCGGCAAGGTATATCGCTTACGCGGCCACGAGATCCCGATGAAGGAGCGCACCGCCAAGGGCACCGCCGTCGTTAACTTGCTCAACCTCGCTCCCGATGAACGTATTGAAGCGATTATCTCCACGCGTGATTTCCCCACTGACTCATGGCTGATGTTCGTGACGAAGCAAGGGCAAGTCAAAAAAACCGCCTTTAGTGAATATGACAAGACGCGTCGAGATGGCTTCATCGCTATCAACTTGCGTGACGGTGACGAACTAATTCGCGTCGTCGAGACCCACGCCGGAGAAGACTGCTTTATCGTGACCGAAAAAGGCATGACCATTCGCTTTACTGAGGAAGATGTCCGAGAAATGGGACGGGCGGCTGCTGGTGTTCGAGGCATCAAACTTCGCGCCGACGACAGCGTGAAGTCTCTTGACGTGGCGCGTGACGAGGCCGACATTCTTATTGTTACCGATGCTGGTTTTGGTAAGCGCACCAAGCTGGACCGGTTTAACCGCCAGGCTCGGGGAGGCCAGGGCGTTCGAGGCATTCGCCTGCCTGAGTCTCGAGGTCGCGTGGTGGCTGCCTTTATGGTGAGTCTCGAAGAAGAGATCTTGTTGGTTTCCTCGGGGGGCATCGTGATCCGCACAGCAGTGCGAGAAATCTCGTCGCAGAACCGTGACGCGACTGGTGTTCGGGTGATGAACCTCGATGATGGACAAGCGGTAGCCGCCGTTGCTCGGGTGGCTGACGAAGAACCTGAAGCGTAGCGACCTTCATCGGTAAGAACATGACGAGCAGTGTGCCACGGTCTCACCATATCGGTAGCACCTAGCCGTACGCTGAACCTGGTTACGGTAGCGGCGCTCAGCGCCTTCGTCTCATCACACTTTGGGCGGCAGCGATTCGAGCAACGGGAACTCTAAAGGGTGAGCAACTCACGTAGTCAACGCCTGCTTCTAAGAATGACTCGATGGACTCAGGATTCCCACCGTGCTCACCACAGACACCAACTTTAAGGTTTGGGTTAACGCTACGCCCAAGTGTTACGGCCATACGAACCAGAGAACCGACACCTTCGTGATCAAAAATTTCGAAGGGATTGTGCTTGAGAAGTCCCTTATCAAGGTAGGTGTTCATGATTCGACCTTCGATATCGTCTCTGCTGAAGCCAAAGGTCATTTGGGTCAAATCGTTAGTACCAAAACTGAAAAAGTCTGCATGTTGAGCGATTTGATCAGCCAGCAGTGCGGCTCGTGGTGTCTCAATCATCGTGCCCACCGAGAGCTTCATTGAGCGCCCAAGGCCTCCGGGAAGCGAGGCGATTGCTTCGTCTACCCATTGACGAGCAAGGATGAGCTCTCCTTTGGTGACGGTCAGGGGAACCATGATTTCAACGATGGGCTTTCCGCCTTCGGCGGCTAGCCGCTTAGCAGCGCGAATGACCGATCTCACCTGCATGGTGTAGAGACCAGGCTTCATAACACCGAGTCGGATACCGCGGGTTCCGAGCATAGGGTTTACCTCTTCCCAAGCACGTGCGGCCTCGAAGAGTCGGCGCTCCGATCTCGTCAGTCCTTTCGTGGCGTCTTTGATACTGAGTTCTTGGGTCGACGGTAAGAATTCATGCATGGGTGGATCAAGCAGACGGACCGTTACGGGCAGAGCATTCATGACGCTGAAGATCTCATAGAAGTCCAGCTCTTGTACCGCTCCCAAG
>CAIQWC010000030.1 GCA_903875425.1 uncultured Actinomycetes bacterium
CCATCTCTTGGGCTATTTGAGCGCGAGCTTCCATGATTATGGCTTCGGTGGATAGAGGCTGAAGGTAACTTCAGGGTCAAATGGTGAGTGGTTGCCGTCAACTTGGGATCGGCGTCCTACGCGGACGTTACGATCGACGAGCTCCCTACCCAATTTGAGCCGTCCTGGCTCCCAATTTGCCAGCGCTTCGGGAACCGAATCGGCCTCAAGAAGGGCTTGGGCCAGGAAGTAACTCTCGTCCGCTGCCTTGGCTGTTCCCGCAGCGGCGTGCGATCGTGCCACCCACGCGGAGTCTCCTAAGAGACAAATCCGACCAAAGGCCATTTTCGGTATCTCGCAGTCAACGAGTGCTTGGATGAAGGGCTCTTTGGCGGCACAAACAACTTCAGAGATCAACGCTGGCAGTCGTGCTTTCGAGGAAGCGTGGAGCTCATCGACATGCACTTGGCGAACCTGTCCAGGTTGGATGGAAACGGGACGTCGGATACCAGTGGCATCAGTCATGACGTCGTCAAAGTCATCACCTTCGAGGTAATTGCGGTACCAAACAAAGTTGAGGAGTCGATCCTTAGGCTTCACTGAACCGCTGTGACCTGGGATCGGGTACACGATGATATGGCTGTTAGCCAAGGTGTAGTAGGTCAACTTGTCAATAATCTTGTCGAAAGTTGCCTCTGAGACATCAGTAGCCGCCGTCAGACCTCGCCAGCCGACATACCCCGCATAGTGAACCACTACGTCAGGGAGTAGCTCTTTACGCGCCTGAGAATGGACGCCATCGGCCATAACGACGAGGTCAAAGCTTTCGGTTGTCCCATCGGAGAATTGGACGCTGGCATCACTGTCAGTTTGGCTAAAACCGATCATTTCTTTGCCGAGCATGTAGCGCTCAGGGCCGAAGGCCTTCAAAGATTCTTGGTAAACCGTGTTCCAAGACGTGAATCGGTAAGGCTGCTTCTTCTCGTACTTCACCGTATCGTCGCGGTGCAAAAAGTGAACGAGCTCCGTCTTCACGCTGATGGTATCGAGATCTACCCCAGCACGTTCTCCGAGGAACTTTGAGGTTTCGTCTAAGAAACCGATGCCGGCTCCTCGCTGCTCGAGAGGGACTGGCGAGCGCTCAAACACCGTGACGTCAAAACCTGCGTCACGGAGCCAGAGCGCAGCGCTCAGTCCACCAATCGAACCGCCAACAATGCCAATTTTGAGGTTTGCGTCCATGTTGGGATGGGGGGAAAGGACGCTTATGGCTTGCCGAAGAGGGCTACGCGGGTCACCTTGCACACGAACAAGCTACGACGCTCGTTGATGGAAGGGTCACGAAGTTGGTAGGTGTCACCGTCGCCGATGTACTTCACCCAGATCTTGTTTAGCTGGTCGGTGACGCGCTGGCCTTCGGCGGGGTCATCCTCGCTGATTTCACGCTCCAAGGTGGCCTTGATGCTCATCCAGTGGTACGGGTTGTCTGGGTTCATAAGAAGCAAGGAAACGCGGCCATTGGCACGGATCCACTCGCACTTCTTACGCTGAGAAGCGATGTTTACCAAGACGGTATCGTCTTCGTAGTCAAACCAAATTGGGGTCATGTTGACGCCACCGTCGCCACCGACAAGGCCGATGATGCAGTGCGAAGGGTTGTCCAGAAGCTGACGGTAAATAGGGTTGAGGTCATTGAGGCTATTAACTTCCCCATGGCTTCCAACGGCGAATTGATTCTCCTGGAGACCGTCGGCGACGTCTAGAAATTGTGCAACTTTGATGGTCATGGTTCCCCCTAGGGTTACGAGATGGTTAAGCGTTGGGCAAGTTACTAGGGATGCATCGAAAAATCAAGTGAGTTGAGGCGCGCAGCTCCGCTCGAGTTTCAAGGTTCGCCATCCGCCATCCGCCATCCGCCATCCGATGGCTGTTGGCCTGGTTACGAGGTGGGTCAGTGATCACTAAAGTTGAACCCCCAAGCCCGTTTTCGAACCCAGAGGAGATTCATCGTGTCGTCTATGTTGGAAGGTAGACAAATATCGGATTTGTTGGCTAAAAACGTTGCTGCGGCTGGGGGAACCCTCTTCTTCGGAGTGCCCGGTGGGGGCTCCAATCTCGATACGGTTGGCGCACTTGAGGAGCAGGGTTGTCAATTTGTGCTCGTCCATACGGAAAATGCAGCAGGCGTCATGGCATCAGTCGTGAGCGAATTAACTGGTCGTATATCGGGCGCTGTCGTCACGAGAGGTCCCGGCGCGACGAGCGCTACTAACGGTTCAGCCCAAGCCCTGCTGGAACGTCAAGGCATTTTGATGATTACCGACTGCGTTAATCACGGCTCTTCATTTCGTAATTCCCATCAGCGTGTCGACCAACGGACCATGTTCTCGGCTGTAGCGAAAGCGTCGGGGACCCTCGGTGGCGCCCATGGTGAAGTCCTCGTGAGCTCGGCCATTGAGATTGCACAATCGGGTCAGCCTGGGCCCGTCCATTTCGACATTGACCCGACGGTACCTAGTAGCGATGCGTTTGTGGTCCCGCAAGGACCTGTCCCGAGTAGCGAAGCAATCGAATCTGCGCGGTCTTTGATTGCTGGGGCCAAGAATCCCGTTGTGATCTTAGGTGTTGGGGCCTATGCGCAACGCTGGGATAAGAAGTCCGACATCGTGGCCGCAATCAGAAAATTCGTGATGCCTCAGAACATTTTGACGCTGACAAGTTACAAGGCACGGGGTGTCGTACCCGATAGCGCACCTGGTTTCGCTGGCATCTTCACGGGAGCGACCATTGAAGCCCCGGTGCTGGAGAAGGCTGACGTGGTTATTGGTATAGGACTTGATCCCGTAGAAATGATTCCCGCGCCATGGCCGTACCAAGCAAAGGTCTTGCTCGTGAATTCATGGGCGATCGATAACTGCTCGTACTTTGGAGAAGAGGCGACGGAACTCACGGGGGACCTTCTCGGTTTGCTTGGCGCGCTCGATGGCGCCTTCAGCGTGGAAGGCGATACCGCCGCAGCCTCAACATATCGAACCGCCGCGCGAGAGAAATTACTCGCGGCTCTTCCCTCGGCTGCGCCGAAAGGCCTTACCCCCCAGCAAGTTGCGCTCACCGTTCGAGATCTTGCTCCGGCTGGCTCCATTGCCACCGTGGACGCCGGTGCTCACATGCTGTCGACAATGCCACTATGGGATGTCGAGAATCCTGGGGAAGTCCTCATCTCGAGCGGACTGGCCACCATGGGGTATTCACTACCCGCGGCCGTGGCCGCTGGCTTGGTGCACCGCGATCGCCACGTTTTCTGCTTTACCGGCGATGGTGGCATCAATATGGCTCTGGCTGAATTAGAAACCTTGGCACGTCTGGGCCTCAATGTTATTGTTCTCGTCTTCAATGACGCGGCCTTAAGCCTGATCGAGATTAAGCAGAAGCCTGAGGGTCAAGGTGGAAATAATGCCGTCCACTACGCACCTATCAATTTTGCCCAAGTGGGGGAAGGAATGGGGATTCGGTCCGTTGGAGTTGCCACTGAGGCAGAGCTGCGGGCCGCGTTGAATGACGCCATCGCCTTCCAGGGGCCCACCGTCCTTGATATCCGGGTTGATCCAGCCGCCTACCCACTCATCATGAATGCTGTCCGTGGCTAGTAAGTGGGAGCAGAGTCTGAGATGATTGGTACCCAGCAACGAGCCTCCTCCTCGTCGCCCAACTAAGGACAGGTGGATCAATGAAGGGCAAAGTAGCGGTGCTCGTGGCAGTACTCTCGCTCGGAGTGTTCACGTCGGCGTGTAGTTCGTCGTCCACAACCCCTCCGACTACGACGACAACAACGGCGCCGATGACGTTGGCGGACGGTTGCGCACAATTAACTGCTATTCAAACGTCGGGGGCAGGCTCCGCGTTCGGCACGCAAGGTTTCACCTTCGGGGCTCATCCAACGCTCAATAACGCAAAGGCCTACGGCTTCACAGCGCGGAATCTCAGCGACGTACTAAGCAGCGCTTCTTGGCCTAGCGCTGCTCAAAGTGACGTAAACGCTCTGTCAAAAGCCCTCTCATCCCTAGCGACGCAGCTTTACGCCTACGACGGCTCGGCAGCAATGCTGACTTCGGTGGAGGCTCAGTCGAAAGAGGTTGGTCGAGTTGGTAATGTGCTCGAGAAATCCATGACCTGTAAATCTGCGTTCTAACTGTTATCTAGCGCACTAGACGATTCGATAATCGAGCTCGTCGCCTGCCATGCACTTAAGGATTTGCGTCGCAGCCTTTTTCTGTGATTCTTGAAGAGCCTCAACGGAGAGGAATGCCGAGTGAGGTGTTGCCAGAAGATGTGGCGTGCCCTCGATTAGGGAAGCCGAAGGCGGCTCAGTCTCGAATACATCCAAACCTGCCCCAGCAATGACACCGTTTTTGAGAGCATCGACTAAGTCTGCCAGGTTGATGATGGGGCCACGGGAGCAGTTCACGACGTAGGAACTTGGCTTCATGGTCGCGAGCGTCGTGGCGTTAATCATGCCAATGGTTTCAGGCGTTGCCGGGCAGTGGACAGAGAGAACATCCGACGCTTCGAAGAGCTCGGGTAAGGCAACGAGTCGACCATTCGCGATGCTAGAGACGTAAGGGTCGTAGACGATAACGTCAGCGCCAAGAGCGTGCATAGCGTCGGCAACGTAACTTCCAATTCGTCCGTATCCAAGGAGCCCGATAGTCATGGTGGAGAGTCGGCGGATCTCGCCCATGTGAACGGAACCCCACTCACCTGCTTTGACGAGCACGTCGCCTTGAGGAAGTTTGCGGATCAGGGAGAGAATCATGGCAACGGTGTGAACTCCAACTTCCTCGACGCAGTAGTCGGGGACGTTGGTAATGGCAATACCTGCTGCCTTCGCGGCCTCGAGATCACAGTTGTCAACGCCGATGCCGTATCGAGCAATGATTTTACAGTTCTTCAAGCTGCCGATGACGTCTGCGTCCATGGGGAAGTAGGTGTTGAGGAGTGCGTCGGCAGATTCAATCGTCGCCAGAACTTCTTCGCGCGTTCCACTCGCTACCTCAATCGTCCCGCCAGCTTGTTCGATCAACGCTCTTTCGATTTCGATATCGGGAAAAACTTGGTCAGTCACCACTACGCGAAATGTGCTCATTGCCTTCACTCCTTGATTAGTTGGTTACGCGAAACACTTACATCGAACGATAAGGAAATTAACACGGTGCGGTCGGGTCTCGAACATTGAGCCTTGATGTCCTCCATGAGTCGTTCGTATTACTGAGTCAATAGAGAGGATCCCGGACCAATGATCGAGGAGAAAAGCTTGGTTGTTGTTAGGCCTATTGCGCGGCTCCCTGGTAGAACCTGCGTGCTAGGTCGCGGGGCTCAGGCCACCATCAACATTAATGGCGGTGCCTGTTACGTAACTTGATCGAGGTGAAAGGAGCCAAGAAACAACGTCAGCGAATTCTTCAGACCGACCGAAACGCCCAAGCGGCACGGGGTTAGTACCGAGCAACGCAGCGTAGATTTCGGAGATATCGACCGATGCCGCATCGGCACGTCGAGACCACTGGCTAGATTCGATCAGGCCAGGCAGTACCGCGTTAACGCGAATGCCGTCTGCGCCCAACTCGTTGGCAAGAACCTTGGTTAGTGCCATGCCGGCCGCTCGAGTAACCGAGGAAGGACTTGATCCCGCGGCCGGTGCCTTAGCCGCGAAGGCCAGTACGTTCACGATACTTGCTTGTTGTGAAGTACGAAGAAGCGCTACGGCGCGGCGGGCAAGTCTGATCGCGGCGCTTAGTTTGAGCTCGATGTCGGCGTTCCATATCTCGTCGGTGCTTTGTTCGACACTGACAGCGTTAGCTTGACCAGCGTTGGAGACGAATCCATCGAGTCGCCCAAGATCGTCCTCAATGGTGGTGAGTATGCGCTCAATATCTTCGGCCTTCGAGACGTCTGCTTGGATACCGATGACGGAACCAGGCGTATGCGAAAGTACCCCGAGCGCTCGCTCTAAGCGCTGCTGATCGCGGCCACAGATCACCACGGTGGCTCCTTCTCCCACAAGGCGTTTGGCGGTAGCGAGCCCCAAGCCGTCGGTACCTCCGGTAATGAGAATGACTCGGTCGCTTAGTTCAAGATCCATGGTGATTTCCTATCGGCTCGTTGCAACAATGCTGACCCCGAGCGCTTGCTCACACGGCAACGCCGCCGCCTTGTCACGGTAGCGAAGAGCAAGCACACGCTTCATAGAGACGTTATTTCAAGAGATCAGCGATGGGCGTGGCATTCGTAGGAGCCGAGATCGCGATCGCGCTATTGAACGCTCCTATGGAGGTAGTTGACAAGGTCCGGGCCCCCGAGAACTGCGTCATTGACAAGATCAATGGGTCGCCCTTGAGGGCTATGCCGAGGGCCTGCGTGCCAGATCCTCCATGGACGTGAAGGTAGATGATTGGGATGCCATTAACGCTGCCAAGGCCGGCAAGCTTTGGCGGATTGAAGCAACCCGCGAGGAAGCGTGACATCGAGCCCAACGCCGCGACGGGAGCAACGGCGGGGAATAAGGGTGATGAAATACTGACCGCCACCCACGTGCCTGCTAACGCTTTTGCGTGAGCGGATACGGAAGCACTGAGCTGCGTCCAAAATGCCGCGCTCGCTTTGAGGTAGACCGTCAGCGGAGTCGAGATAATCGAAGCCTGCCCCATACCCTTGGTCTGAATCGTGCCGACACTCCCCCCAGGCCCCACCTTCCAAGTTCCTGATAGGTAGTTATTCGAGAGGGCGGGATGCAAGAAGCTGGTGGTGAACGTTGCACTTGAGACATCGCGCGTTGATCCGCATGCCTTGTAGAGAATACGGCTGGGCGCTTCGACCGCTAATCCTGTTTTGGGGAAGGTGGTGGTAGTCGTTGGCGGCGGAGAACTCGCGAAGCAACCTCCGAGCACCAGAGATCCGCTGAGGAGCATGACGGCAAGGGGGAGGCGACGGAACATCCTTGGCGACGCTAGCGATCTCTGGGCAAGAAGGCAATGATCCCACCTATCGCCCGGTAGCGCGGTGTTATCTAGAAACATGGGAGGAGGGAGGACTGCGATGGCATCAGTGAATCCAGAGCGTGAGGGGAACATGAAGACGGTGTCGTCACGCCGACCGCTCTTGCATCGCCATGAGGCAACGTACCGCTATTCGTTTGTGCTGGGCCTGTTAATGGTCACCTTCTTTGTGGCCGGCGCCCTGCCTAATGTTCAGGCCTTACCGCTCATTATGTCCATAACCTTGGCGGCTACCTTGTTGGTGGTCTTGGCGGCGTCGGGGGCACACCATGTGTATTTCCTGCTTGCGTGGGGGGCTGGCGCACTCGGTGTCGCTGGGGGTGTCGTGCAACTGTTCACCACCAATCTGTGGGCGGACACTACTACCGCGGTCCTAACGGGACTCTTGCTCATTGTTGGTCCCGTTGTGATTATCCGCGGCGTTCTTCGCGAGAGACAACTCAATGTTCAGACCGTGCTCGCCGCCTTGAGTTTGTACATCATGCTTGGGCTGTTGTTCGCCTTGGTGTTTCACGTAGTCCAAGACCTTGGCAACGTCGCGTTTTTCACGGACCATCGAAGGGGTACCGCTAGTACCTTCCTCTACTTCTCGTTTGCGACCATGACTACCGTGGGTTACGGCGATTTCACTGCGGCGGCCAATCTGGGCCGCACCCTCGGGGTCCTCGAAGCCATCCTCGGCCAGCTCTACTTGGTTACGGTCGTTGCGCTCTTGGTCGGGAATCTCGGGGCGATCAGAATGAACCCGACGACGCCAAAGGATCAAGATGTCAGCGAAGGTGAGTAGTCTCTGAGATGGTGAGCGAACTAAACGAACTCTCAGGAACTCTTGATGCGGTGGAAGCCGCTATGGCCCGACTCGATGATGGTACCTATGGAACCTGCGAAGTCTGCGCGAGCGCCATCGATGACCAGCGCTTAGAGATCGACGCCACAGCCCTTCGTTGCACGACGTGTGCGTTGACGCGAAACGACGGCTGAGTCGCCAGCACGTCGCCAGAGACTCAGCCGCCGTTTGGCCAATATGGTGAGCGAGATACTCGCTACTTCTTGGAGTCCCAGAAGATCTCGGCGATGGCGTCAATCTCGTCGAGGAGGCGCTGGCCGACGGCTGCATCATTGGTCTTCTTCGTCTCTCCCGCAGTCTTGGTGGCTTTCCAGACGAGGTCGTGGAGGTTGGGGTACTTCTCAAGGTGTTCGGGCTTAAAGTAGTCAGTCCAAAGAACCCAGAGGTGGTGCTTGACGGCCTCGGAGCGCTCTTCCTTGACAAGGATGGCTCGCGTGATGAAGTCGCGGTCATCAGATGCGGTGATCTTCTCCTGCGCTGCCTTGACGCTTTGGGCTTCGATACGAGCCTGAATCGGATCGTAGACACCACAGGGTAGATCGCAGTGGGCTGAAACGGTGGCCGGGACGAAAACCCGGTCAGCCATGGTGAGTACTCGGTCGATGAGGCGCATCGTGTCTCCTGTCAGTGATGGTTGACCGCTTAGGTGGCGGCCACCGTGGATAATGAATGGTGTGCCTCAGACCTTAGCGACCTCAACGCGCCGGTGGCTACGCCGTAGTATCGCGCTCGCTGTCGTGGGGGCCTTGGGGCTGGCCTTCGATCGCTTCTTGCTCCGCGTAGCAGTGGAGGGCAACTCGATGGTTCCGACCTTGCTCCCAGGGGATCGCCTGTTATTTCGACGGGTGTGGAGATCGTCGAGCTTGGCCGTGGGCATGGTGGTCTGCTTTCAAGATCCTCGACGCGGCGAGGATCGATGGCTAGTAAAGCGCATTGCTTCTCTTGACAATGGGCTGGCTGAGGTGGCGGGGGATAACACCACAGCCTCTACTGATAGCCGGGAATTTGGCTCGATTCCGCTCTCGGAACTGCGCTGGGTGCTGGTTCGGCGATACAACCGGGCTGGCCCCTAGGGGATGCTCCTAGGCTGGAAGCGTGCGCAACGACCCGACCCAGCGTCTCGTTGATCTTGGCGACTTTATTCGCCAACAACGATCGAGTGCGCGCATGAGCCTGCGTCGCCTTTCAGAAGTTGCCGGAATTTCTAACCCCTACCTCTCTCAAATTGAGCGAGGACTTCGCCGACCGAGCGCCGAGATCCTCCAACAAATTGCGCGCGGCTTGGCAATTTCCGCCGAAACGCTCTATGTGCGAGCGGGGATATTGGACCGCGAAGAGACTGGTGACCTTGTAGAACACATTTTGGGAGACCCCAAGTTAAACGCTGACCAGCGCCACGCACTGATTCAGATCTACCGATCCTTTGTCGGTGAACCCGATGGTGTCGTCGCGACGATTCCATCTTCGAAGGACCCAACGTGAAGCGCATCGCGATCCTCTCCCTCCATACCTCGCCGCTCGAGCAACCAGGTACGGGTGACGGCGGTGGCATGAATGTCTATGTTCGAGAACTCGCTGCCGCGCTTGCACGGCGCGGGAATCGCTGCGACGTATTCACTCGTTCGACGAGCCCCGGACTCCCTCGGAGTGCGGTGGTAGAACCCGGTTTCGTTGTGCACCATGTGGAAGCCGGTGTTGAAGGCGCCATGGCCAAGGAGGATCTCGGTGCCGTGGTGCCGGAGTTCACTGACCGCGTTCTTTCCTTGATGACCACGCCGAGTGGCGCTCCTATCGGCGTAGCCGACGGTGGACCCTTCGACATTGTGCACGCAAACTATTGGCTATCGGGCTTGAGTGGTCACCTGATAAAGCATGAACTTGACTTACCGCTTATCTCAACCTTCCACACACTCGATCGCGTCAAAGCCGAAGCGGTTCCTGAAGAGCAAGATGCACCATGGCGTGCTGAAGCCGAGGCCACCATTATCGGCTGCTCCGATGCAGTCTTGGCTTCGTGTTCGGTGGAGGCCGAGCAACTCATGAGCCTCTACGGCGCGCGTCCTGAGCAAGTTGAGATTGTTTCACCCGGCGTCGACCACGCTTTTTTCGCTCCGGGTAATCGTGTGCAAGCTCGCCGGGCCCTCGGGTTGCCAGAGACGGGATCAATCTTGCTCTTCGTTGGCCGAATCCAACCGTTAAAGGGTGCGAACATCGCGGTCGAAACCTTGGCCGAACTCAGAGCCAATGGCCACGACGCAACCTTGGTCATCGTGGGAGGCCCCTCGGGGGTCCTGGGAGCAGCAACGATGGCAGAGGTCCACGAACTTGTTGAACGCCATGGACTTCGCGATTCGGTCATGTTTAGGCCACCGCAGCCCCACGAACTCCTGAGCTCGTATTTCCGGGCGGCTGATCTCACCATTTGCCCCTCGCGCTCGGAGAGTTTTGGACTCGTGGCCCTGGAATCAGCAACCTGTGGCACCCCGACCGTTGCTTCAGCGGTGGGGGGTCTCACCAGTGTCATCCAAGACGGGCAAACAGGTCTCTTGGTTGAAGGTCACGAACCCCTGGCCTTCGCTCGCGCTGCGAGATCCTTACTTGAGAACCCGAGCGTCTATGGCGCCATGGTCTCGGCAGGTGTTCTCGATGCGCAGCGTTACTCATGGCGTGCTGCTGCTGAGCGCCTTGATCTGCTCTTCGAGCGTCTGAGTTCGCGCGAGCTCGTCACGTGCCGCTGAGCCATGGAGGCTACTGAGCTCATCGATGATGAATCAAGGGAGCGCGTTGTCGCTGTCGTATCGCAGTGGGCCCAAGCCTTAGTCGCCGACAACGCGGTGGTTGGCTACGAGTACATTCCTCGCGACCAAAGTGATGGCCTCGATCGCTGGCTACTTCGCTTTGAGGGGATCGATCGCGACTTCATTACGATTTGGTTCACGCTGGACCAGCGAACGCTGCGCTTTGAGACGCAGTTCATGCCCTGCCTCGAAGGTCATGAGGATCAGGTATTGGCCTACTTGATGAAGTGCAATGCCCAGCTGCTAGGGATGGCATTTGCAATCGGGCCCGAAGCCTCGATCTACCTCATGGGTCGGATCCCAGCCACCACGCTCAACGCGGATGCCCTCGACACGGTTGCTGGGTGCACCTTGGCCTACGTTGAAAACCACTTCGCCACCGCTATGTCCCTTGCGTTCCCCGAGCGTTATCGCCGAAGAAAGGTCTAATCGGCACCGTCTTGTAGCCTTGACACATGGCAGCAACGCTCTTAGTTCTTGGCGGTGGACGCATGGGCTCAGCCTTGCTGAGTGGCATCTTCGCTGGCGGTTCGCTTCAACCCGAAGACGTGGTCGTCGTCGAGCCCGGCGTCGAGCGCCGCGCCGTTCTTGCTCTGAGCTTCCCGGGCGTCACGCTTGTCGATACGCCTGAGATTGAACACATCGATGAGAAGACTGGCGTCTTGCTTTGTGTAAAACCTGATATCGCCGAATCGGTATGCCGCCTTGTCGGCGGCCTGGGTGCCCAGCGCATCATGTCGGTGGTCGCCGGCGTCAACGCTGCTCGACTCGAAGCCACGCTGCCTGGTCCCATCTCGGTGGTGCGCGCCATGCCCAATACACCCGCGCTTGTCGGTGCTGGGATGACCGTGATTTCCGGTGGCAGCCACGTCACAAAGGAAGACCTCGATTGGGCGGAAGATCTTCTCTCTTGCGTAGGAGCGGTCATTCGTCTCCCCGAGCGTCACCTTGATGCGGTTACCGGTTTATCTGGTTCGGGTCCGGCGTACATCTTCTTGGTGGCTGAATCATTGATTGAAGCGGGAGTGGCTGCGGGCTTGCCTCGCGACGTGGCGGGAACCTTGGCTGCACAGACTATTTATGGCGCAGGCAAGATGCTCGTGGAGACCGGCGAAAGCGCTGAAGCGCTGCGCGCAGCGGTAACCTCCCCAGGCGGCACAACGGCTGCCGGCCTTCGAGCGCTCGAATCTCGAGCGGCACGCTCGGCCATCTTCGAAGCGGTGATGGCTTCGGCCGAGCGTTCTAAGAACCTTGGACGTTAGGAGTATCTGAGCCGTGCCTACTGTCGTTATCGGCCTCGACCATGGCAAAGCTCCGCTCGATGTCCTTGAGCAGGTCACCGTTGGGGATCGAGAAATCTCTGATGTTCTGCGTTCATTAATTGCCAATGAGAACATTCAAGAAGTAGCCCTCGTTTCGACCTGTCTACGAACGGAAATTTATGTCGTGGCGGATCGATTTCATGATGCTGTCGATGATGCTACGGCGCTCCTCGCTCATCGTGCAGGACGCGATAACGCTGACGTGGAAGCGCTCGAGTCTGTGTACTTTGATCGCGGGGCAGCCATCCACCTCTTTCGAGTAGCAGCTGGATTGGAATCGGTAGTTCCTGGCGAAACCGAAGTGCTCGGTCAGATTCGGCGTTCCATCGAGCGGGCCATTGACGATGGTACCGCGGGACCGCAACTCGAGGGCCTGTTTCGTAGTGCCATCCAGGCGGGCCGGCGCGTACGTAACGAGACCACGATTGCCAGAGGAAGCGCCTCCTTTGGGCAAGCGGCCGTCGCGATGGCACAACGCCACATGGGTAACAGTCTCGAAGGGACCAAGGTGGTCGTCCTCGGCGCAGGCGCGCTCGGTTCTGGTGTTGTCAAAGCCTTGGTTGATTCTTCGTCCGTGCCGGCACCCGCCGACGTTGTGGTGGTGAACCGCACGCTCGAAACTGCCCAAACGCTGGTCAGCGTCGTAGGCTCGGTGTCTCGCGCTGTCGCCTTTGATCAGCTGGCCCTAGAACTGAGGCAAGCGCAGGTACTGATTTCAGCGGTCGAAGCTGATGGCATCGTTATTGGAGATGATTTCGTAGCCGGTTCATCGCTGCAACTCATCGTTGATCTCGGCATGCCTCGAACCGTGTCATCCTCAGTGACGCAGGGAACTATCTCCCTACTCGATGTAGAGGATTTGGGCCGTGAAGTAGACGTTGCCATGCAAGGTCGTCGTGGAGAAATCGACGCAGCTGCCCAGATCGTATTGGAAGAAGTGACGCGCTATCTCGAAGATCAGCGAGGTCGCGGGGCTGCACCAACCATTGTGTCGCTACGCGAACAATTCGAAGAGATTCGCGTGGCGGAATTGCAGCGTCGCGACATCGACTTGGCCTCCTTCACTCCAGCACAACGAGAAGTCGTAGACGCGCTCACGCGCTCCTTGCTAGCAAAGTTGCTTCACGGACCAACGATGGCGCTCAAGGACTCGGCGGGAACGCTTCGTGGTGAACGCCTCATTGATGCGGTTCGATCCCTGTTTGAGCAGTGAGCGTGCATCGCCTTCGCCTCGCGACCCGGGGATCGCCATTGGCGCTGGCCCAGGCTGAGGGAGTCGCCAACTACCTCAGCCGCTGTCACCCTGATCTCGTATGCGACGTCGTGGTCATAGAAACCGAAGGTGACCACGACCAGACCACGCCCTTGCGCGTCTTGGGCGGCCAAGGCGTCTTTGTGAAACACATTCAACGAGCCGTACTTGAGGGCCAAGCTGATGTTGCCGTCCACTCGGCCAAGGATCTTCCTTCAGCCACTCCCGATGGTCTCGTGCTCGCGGCCTTTCCTGAACGCGCCGACCCCGCCGATGTGTTGGTCGGGGCGACGCTGGCCGGTTTAGGGCCAGGAGCCACCGTGGCCACGGGATCTCCTCGGCGCCGTGCCCTCTTGCTCGATCTTCGTCCTGACCTCAACGTGGTGGAGCTTCGCGGAAATATGGCGAGACGGCTAAGCACTCCTGGCCGTGAGGGGATCAACGCGGTTCTCGCGTCGGCAGCCGCTCTTGAGCGCTTAGGGGCCACCCCTGAGATTATCGAGCGACTCGAGCCAGAGTCCTTTACGCCACAAGTTGGTCAAGGCGCCCTGGCTTTGGAGACAAGAGACGACGAAACCGCAGCACTCATCGCTGCGATCACCGATAAAGAGGTTGAACGCTGCGTCCTTGCCGAGCGAGCCTTCCAGGCCACCTTAGGGAGCGGATGCACCATTCCCGCCGGTGCGTGGGCCACCGTGTCGGGAGACACGATCACCTTGCGAGGAGTGCTGGCTCACGTTGATGGCCACGTGTTGTGTCGCGATCGCCAATTCGGTAGCGATCCCGTAGCACTAGGTCAATTGGTTGCCAACACGGTGCTCGAGGAATTCCAGCGACGTGTCGACCCTGCGTGATCGCCGTATCGTCGTTGCCCGCGACCCTGAGCGAGCGGCCCCGTTAGTTCGATACTGCCATGAGGCCGGAGCGCGAGCGAGTGCGCTTGCACTGACACAAAGTGTTGGTCCCCTCGATGGTGGATTAGCGCTCGAGGCTGCAGCGGATCGTATTGATGAGTTCGACTGGATCTTGTTCACGTCAGCTCGCGGTGTTCGCGCACTCGATTTGTATCCCTCGCTCGCCCACGCAACCCGGTATGCCTGCGTAGGGCCGAGTACCGCACAGGCACTCGAAACACGCGGATACCGTGCTGAGGTAGTTGCTTCGGGTGACGGGGGTGTCGCCTTAGCGGAGCTCTTGATTGCTCGCTATCCCGATGCGGGCCCCTTGCTCTTTATCGGCGCCCAGATCCCGGCCGGTGGCATGCTGGAACGACTCCGAGACGCAGGCATGATCGTCGAACACGTAGCCAGCTACGCCACCGTGCCCAGGGAGCTCACCGCAGGAGAGCTCGAATCTCTTGAAGCGGCGGATATCGTGGTCGTTGCTGCCCCGTCGGCCGTGTCTGCACTGGCTCGCTATGTGCTCCCATCCTCGGCAGTGCTCGTGGCGTCGGGACCCACGACTGCCCGTGCTGCTCGCGATGCCGGCTTCCGCGTCGTGGAGGCTTCATCATCGGATTTCCAAGCCGTTTTTGAAGCGCTGCAACACGCCGTGGAGTTCTTGAGTTGAACCTCCTAGGCTGAAGGGGTGGATCTCCCCGTCATACGACCCCGCCGCCTTCGCCGCACACCAGCCTTGCGTCGTCTCGTCGCTGAGACGACCTTGCTTCGTCGCGACCTCATCGCGCCACTCTTCGTATCAGAGCGCGTGAGCAGTCCCGTCGAAATCCCCTCGATGCCTGGTCAGTTTCAGCACACGCTGGATTCACTCGTCGCAGGCGTTCACGATCTCGCTAGCGCTGGCGTTACGGCTGTGACCTTGTTTGGCGTTCCCGAAGTGAGGGATGCATTCGGTAGCCAAGCCTCGAGCGAGCATGGGATTATTCAAGTTGCCCTTCGCCGCCTCCACAGCGAGTTTGGAGATGCGGTCGTGATCATCCCCGATCTCTGCCTCGATGAGTTCACGGATCATGGCCACTGTGGGCTACTCGATAAAAACGGCATCGTCGACAATGATGCGACCTTGCTTCGCTATGCCGATGTGGCTATTGCACAAGCGCATGCCGGTGCTGATCTCGTTGCTCCTTCGGGAATGATGGATGGTCAGGTTGCTGTTATTCGCGGCGCCCTCGATGACGCAGGTTTTAGCCATGTGGGCATCATGGCCTATGCGGCCAAGTACAACTCGGCGCTCTTTGGCCCCTTCCGTGATGCGGCCGAGGTTTCCATCTCCAATGGCGGTGACCGACGTAGCTACCAGCAAGACCCGGCTAACCGCCGCGAGTCCATCCGCGAAGTCCTCCTCGATGTCGAGCAAGGCGCGGATATTGTGATGGTGAAACCGGCCTTAACCTACCTCGATGTGATCGCCGACGTGGCAACGAGCGTTGATGTTCCCGTGGCCGCCTATCACGTCAGCGGCGAATATGCCATGGTGAAAGCTGCCGCTGAGCGTGGGTGGATCGATGGTGACGCAGTCGCGCTTGAGCAACTCACCGCGGTCAAGCGCGCTGGTGCTGACATGATCCTTACCTACTTCGCCAAAGATATTGCAGGGCGCCTTGATGGCTGAAACCAATAGAGCGTGGTTCGAGCGAGCCAGCGTGGTCATCCCTGGAGGTGTCGACTCGCCAGTGCGTTCATTCTCCTCGGTCGGCGGGGTTCCCTACACCGTGGTTGAAGGCGAAGGCCCCTACGTCGTTGATGTTGAGGGCACTCGCTACATCGATCTTGTGCAGTCCTATGGAGCGAGCTTGCTCGGTCACGCTCATCCTCAGGTGGTGTCGGCAATTACGCAAGCAGCTCGCCATGGAAGCACCTTTGGCGCCCCTACGAAGGGTGAAGTACTCCTCGCTGAAGCCATGACGTCGCGGGTACCGGGCCTAGAACAAGTTCGTTTCGTTTCTTCTGGCACCGAAGCGGTCATGTCAGCAGTTCGTGTGGCCCGTGGCGCCACAGGCCGATCGAAAATCTTAAAATTCGATGGCTGCTACCACGGCCACGCTGATCACCTACTCGTTGCCGGCGGTTCGGGAGTTGCCGAACTCGGGCTGCCAGGATCAGCAGGGGTGCCGCCAGAGGCAGTTGCGGATACTGTCGTCGCCCCCTACAACGTGATTCCTACGCTTGACGAAACCTTTGCCTGTGTTCTGGTCGAACCCGTCGCTGCGAACATGAATTTAGTTGCTCCGGCCCCAGGATTCCTCGAAGGGCTTCGGGCAGAGTGCGACCGCGTAGGGGCGCTCTTGCTCTTCGATGAAGTGATAACGGGGTTCCGCCTCGCGCAAGGAGGAGCGGCTGAGTTCTTCGGTGTTACCCCTGACCTGTGGTGTTTTGGCAAGGTCATCGGTGGCGGACTCCCCGTGGGGGCCTTCGGTGGTAAGGCTGAACTTCTGACGGTGCTTGCTCCGCAGGGGCCGGTATATCAAGCAGGCACCTTGTCGGGTAATCCGCTCGCTACGGCTGCTGGACGTAGTGTGCTCGAGCATGTGACGCCGGCTTCTTACATTGAACTTACGACGCGAGCTCAAGCCTTTGGTCGAGATCTTGAAGCAGCGATTCAACGCGGTGGCATCGGCGCACGGGTTGTTTCGGTTGGCCCCCTCCTTGGTCTCTACGTGGGTTCCGGTAGAGATCCCATCGAGACACCGACGAACTACGTCGAGGCGAAGGCCATTATCGACCAAGGTATCTACCCACTGTTCTTTCACGCGCTCCTTCGTCGCGGTGTCGCGATGGCACCTGGAGCGTATGAGATCATGTTTGTCTCAATGAGCCACAGCGACGAGATTCTTGCTGAGGTTGTTGCGAAAGCAACCGAAGCGTCCCTCGAGGTTGCAGCATCACGTTGATGGAAGCTTTAGGTATGCTCCCTGAGGAGTACGAAGCAGAACCGAAGCCCATGAAGGGCTTGAGGATTCTGAGATGGCCTATCGCCATCGCACTCGTTCTTGGCATCGTTCTTGGTGCTGTCATCCCTCGAGCTTTCCATCACAGCCCGCCTCTCACCAAGAGCCAAGCAAGCGCGGTTGCCGGTGCGCTGGGGTTGACCTTGGGTGAGTTGCCCAGCGGATGGCTGAGCGTTCCGGGCGCTTCTCCTATTGCAGCCCTGACGGGCAGTGGGGGATCGGGTGCACCTTCTGATTCGCAGCGGAGGCAAAACCAGGCGATCGTGGCCCACTTTCAGGCATGCATCGGTTTGAGCAACGCCCGTGACCGCACCTTTGGCGCGGCAGGGATACTGCCGCTCGTGCAGGTACCGTCGCCTTCATTCTTTTCACGCGCTTCGATTCATGCCTATGAAGCCGGTACCGCGACGCAGTACTACACAGACCCGTCTAATGTCGCCAAAGACCAAGCACAAATGGCGATTCTTAACTATCCCGTATGTCTCGATCAAGCTATCGCCCGGATGTTCGCGCTGGGCACCGTCAACAATCCAACGACCTTGGCAGTGCCAGCGCATTCCGTGGCAATTCACGCCGGTGAGGGAGCATTTGTCCGATCAGCCACTGCCAAGTTTTCCATCCCCAATGGCTCGACAAAGATCACGCTATGGCTTGGTGTAACGCTGATTATCCAGGGCCATATCGAGCAGAGTTTGTATACCTACTCACCCATAGGTCCGTTCCCAACTAGCGAGACCCAACACATCGTGGATCAACTCGTAAAGAAAATTCAAGCGGGACCAGTTTCGTCCCTGGCCTAGCCGCGTCGTTGCGAGAACGCAGCGATGAATCTCGTCATGTCGGAATGCGAGCCGAGGCCGGCCCGTCGTATCGCTGGTGCGACGAACTGCTTGTGATGGCGTTCCTTGGCCCACCAGTTTCCGATGGTCACCACGTCGACGCTGGCGAAATTATTGTTACTACCAAGCGTAATGAGATCTACGCAACTGAAGCGAGGCGCGGGTTAGCGTCTCCGAAAATCTTGCTAAGCGCGGCCTCGGGGACTAACGAGGAGAGACGACGCAGCGCTCGGTATCCAACTTCTGCTGGGCCCAGCTCATCGGGGCGCATAAGGTTAGCCATGAGTGCGAGTAATTCGCTCATTAACGTTTCCGAACGCATACCAACTCCGACGCACAGCGCCATCAACTTTGGTTCTGAAATGATGCGAACGAATGCTCGAGCAACGTCGTAGTACGGGCCATACGCTTTCTCGAGTCGCTCGTTGTATTCATCGAGCGCTTCGGTGCCGCCACCGTTGAGTGACTCTGCAACCGATGCTGCCGCGAGGCGCCCTGTCTCGTAGCCATAGGTGATGCCCTCACCGTTGAAGGGATTAATGGCGCCTGAAGCGTCACCAATGCAGATGACGTTGATGCCGGTGCGCGGACCGACAGCAAAGCCCATGGGGAGTTTCCCACCAGTTGGTGATCCGCAGGCCGTCTCCGGCCGGATGTCCCAGTAATCCGGGGCAAAATCTACGAAGGCTTCCATGAGTTTGGACGTGTTGACGCCCTTCCAACGACGGTCGGTTGAGAGCAGGCCTACGCCGACGTTGATGCGACCGTCACCGAGGGGAAAAATCCAACCGTAGCCGGGGACGACCTCTCCGTCGGCGTTTCGAATATCAAGGTGGCTTTCAATAAAGGAATCCGCGCTCATGGGGGATTCGTAGTAGCCACGCAGTGCCATGCCCATGGGCCAATCACGACGGCGCGAGGTTCCAAGTTCGCGGCCGATGCGCGAGTTGGCGCCATCGGCGACGACCACCATACGACCCCGAATCTCTTGGGTCTCACCGGTCGCTTTGTTCTTCGCGACCACACCCGAAACCGAACCTAAGCGAGAAGCAGTGCCTGGTACGTGCTCGATGAGACTGAGGGCCTCCATGCCACAGACGACGGTGGCGCCTTGTTGTGCGGCACCCGCGGCCACGATCTCATCAAGGTCGCGTCGCGGTAGGCAGTAGCCGTAGTTCGGGAAACTCGGATGCTCAGGCCAGATCATTTCTAGGGATTGACCAAAGCCAAAACTGCGCAAGCCGGTGTATTTATGACCGTCGACAGCGATCTCAGCTTCGAGGCCCATGTCTTGGAGTTGGCGCACCGTTCGCGGCGTCAGGCCGTCGCCACAGGTCTTCTCTCGTGGGAAGACCTTGCGCTCGAGGGCGATGACATCGAAGCCAGCCTTGGCGAGCCAGTGGGCGCACGAGGCCCCCGATGGTCCAGCCCCGACGATAACGACGTCGTAGCAGTGGTCGGGGATGGGGGAGGCGGCCTCAAGCATGGAATACACCTTAGAAGTCTTCGAGCCAACATCGGTCGGGTGGCGTCCCCGTAAGTGGTAGAAATGATGACCGTGGACCAGTACCTCCCCGTTCTTGGCCTAATCATTCTCGGCGCCCTGTTTGCCGCAGGGTCCTTCGTCGCATCCGGCCTTCTCGCTCCCCGGAAGAAGGCCACGGCGGCCAAGGTGGCGCCGTATGAATGTGGCATCGTGGCCGACGTGGAGCCGCCTCAGCGCTTTCCTGTTCGATTCTTCTTAGTCGCCATGATTTTCATCATCTTCGACATCGAAGTTGTCTTCTTGTACCCCTTTGCTGTTGTCTTTCGCCAACTTGGCGCATTCGGGTTAGTGGAAATTCTGGTGTTTTCCGTAGTCGTGTTTGCGTCCCTCGTTTTCTTAGTTTCTAACGGCGCCCTGACCTGGGGACCGGTTAAGCGTTTGACCAAGGGCATGCCCGCGCGCAGTTCGGATTCAACCATTTCCAGAATTACGGCAGATTCTGCCTCTGACCAGGCTGCATAGGAGCGTATGGGACTCGAGGACCTCCAACATAACTTTCTCACCGCTCGCGTTGAAGACCTCGTAAAGTGGGCTCGACGCTCGAGCGTATGGCCAGCCACCTTTGGCTTGGCCTGCTGTGCCATTGAGATGATGGCGGCTGGAACTGCTGATTACGACCTCTCGCGCTTCGGCATGGAAGTGTTCCGAAACTCTCCTCGTCAAGCTGACTTGATGATTGTTGCGGGCCGCGTGAGTCAGAAAATGGCACCGGTACTACGCCAGGTCTACGACCAAATGATGGAACCGAAGTGGGTCATATCCATGGGTGTTTGCGCCTCTTCGGGCGGCATGTTTAACAACTACGCCATCGTGCAAGGCGTCGACCAGATCGTTCCCGTAGATGTCTACGCACCGGGCTGTCCGCCGAGTCCCGAGACCCTGATGCACGCAATCTTGACCTTGCACGAAAAGATCAAGACAGGTGAAATTACCCAGCGTCGCCGCGATGGAAATCCGCTCCACCTTGTAGAAACACCAGACAGCCCTTGGGTTCCGGCCCAGCCGACCGCTGTCCGGATCGGAACCCCTCGATGAGCGTTACCGCTATTGGCGCCCTCGACGGCTATGCGACCTTGAACAGTGCTGACGGGACGCAAACGGTGTTTCCGGACCGAGCGAGATACCGGGAGCTTGTTCGCGATCTGCGAGCCTCAGGCTTCGAAATGCTTATCGACTTGTGTGGCGTTGACTACCTCGGACACCCCGGTCGCAGCCTGCCCGACGGTGTGGTACCTGAGCGATTCGAAGTCGTAGTCAACGTGCTGTCACTGTCGCAGAAGCGTCGGATTCGTATTCGGGTTCAGGTCGCGGAATCAGCGCCCGAGGTCGACTCGCTCTTTGCGTTGTACCCCGGCAGCGAGGCTATGGAGCGTGAAGCTTATGACCTTGTCGGAATCAACTTCACCGGTCACCCCGACCTGACACGCATTTTGATGCCTGACGACTGGGAGGGCCACCCCCTTCGCAAAGACTTCAGCATTGGGCGCGTTCCCGTGCAGTTCAAGGAAACACCGGGACCCCGATGAACGACGACACCTCGGTGAACAACGACACGGTGTTGCTCGATAGTGATAGCGAAGCCGTCGTGGACAACATCATTAAGGCTAATCAGGCTGCTTGGTCGACACGAGAAACGTCCGAAGGATCCCAGGAGTTACGTCGACGTGACGTAACGCAAGCCGAGGAGCTTGGTCGCGAGTCGGGTGCCGTCTTACGCCTCTCGGATGGCGTAGTCCTTGATCCTACGCAGATCGACATTGATCGTCCTGATGACGAGACGATGATTTTGAACATGGGACCCCAGCACCCGTCAACGCACGGTGTGCTTCGGCTCATGTTGGAACTCGAAGGCGAAACGGTGCTGCGCACAAAGCCCATCATTGGCTACCTGCACACCGGCATGGAAAAGCAAGCCGAAGCGCTCACCTATGTGCAGGGCTCCACCAATGTCACTCGGATGGACTACATGAGTCCGCTCTTTAATGAACTGGTGTTTTCCCTCGCCGCCGAGTCGCTCCTTGGCATCGAGATGCCTGAGCGTGCAACGTGGATCCGTATGTTGATGTGCGAACTCAACCGTATGGCATCACACCTCGTATGGATGGCAACGAACGGTATGGACATGGGGTCATCATCAATGATGATCTACGCCTTCCGGGAACGCGAGATGGTGTTGAGTTTCTTTGAGAAGACCACGGGTCTTCGGATGAACACGAACTACATCCGACCTGGTGGTGTGGCTGCTGACCTTCCCGATGGCTGGGAGGACGATATTGCGGTGATCTGCGACACGATCCTTGAGCGCACCTACGAGTACGATGACCTCCTTACCGGCCAACCCATCTTCCGTGAACGCCAAGAGGGTGTAGGAAACTTGACCGCGGAAGAAGCGCTGGCGCTCTCGATTACCGGACCGTTGTTGCGCTCGACCGGCGTCCCCTGGGACCTTCGTCGCGCTATGCCGTATTTGAACTACGACCAGGTCGACTTTGATGTGATTGTTGGAACCTATGGCGATAACTTCGACCGCTACGCCATTCGCCTCAATGAAATTCGTGAATCGATTCGTATCGTTCGGCAAATTCTCGAAAAGATGCCAAAGGGCGACTACCGAGTCCAAGACCCTAAGGTGACACCGCCGCCGCGTAGTCGTATCGATGAGTCCATGGAGTCGTTGATTCATCACTTCAAGCTCTTCACCGAAGGCTTTAAGGTCCCCGAAGGCGAAACCTACGTCGCTGTTGAGTCACCTCGGGGAGAACTTGGTGTCTACCTTGTCTCTGACGGCTCTTCAAAGCCTTTCCGCATGCACGTTCGTGGTCCGAGCTTCGTGAACCTCCAAGCACTACCGCTCTTGCTCCGTGGCGGAATGATGTCTGATGCCGTTGCCGTTATCTCTTCGGTTGATCCCGTCATGGGAGAGGTGGACCGATGAGTTACTTCACCGAAAGCCGCCAAGCCCGGGCTGAGCAGCTGATTGCTGTGTACCCTGAAGCGCGTAGCGCATTGATTCCGCTTTGTCACCTCGTACAAGAACAAGACGGCTACCTAAGCGAAGACGGCATGGTGGAGGTTGCGAAGCTCTGTGGCATCACTCCTGCCGAGGTGAGAGGGACCGCAAGTTTTTATGACATGTTGCACACCGAACCTGTTGGAAAGTACCTCGTCGGCGTCTGCACCAACATCGCTTGTCTGCTCGCTGGTGGCCTTGAGTTGCTTGAGCATGCCGAAGGTAGCTTAGGAATCCGCGCCGGAGCCACCACGCAAGACGGCTTGTTCACCTTGGAGGAGACTGAGTGCCTCGCCGACTGTGACATCGCTCCCTGCGTGCAGGTAAATCACCGCTATGTCCGAACGACGACCCCCGAAGCGTTCGACGGCCTGGTTGCTGAGCTTCGAGAGGGCGGGCGTGCGAGTGAAATTCCGAGTCACGGCACCTTGGTCCGCACTCGTCGTGACCTGGCCCTTGCGGTTAATCCTGATGACATTGCCAAGGAACGTGCTGAGCATCGAGCCGCAACGGAGAACGCATCGTGAGCGTGACCGAGGCCCCCAAAATCATTACGGCGCGAGCCAGCTTTGACGACTCCCATACGATGGAGCGTTTCTTGGCTACTGGCGGGAACGATGGGCTGAAAAAGGCGCTCGCTATGACGCCCGCAGCCGTCCAAGCAGAAGTCGATACTGCATCGCTGCTCGGTCGTGGTGGCGCAGGGTTTCCGGCTGGTCGCAAGTGGTCGATGCTGCGCAAGGCTGACGTTTCCTACCTCGTCATTAACGGTGATGAATCAGAACCGGCAACCTTCAAAGATCATCTTCTCGTAGAGCGCGACGCCCATCAGCTCGTTGAAGGCGTCACGATCGCTGCCTACGCCCTGCAGGTCAATCAAGCATTTATTTTCTTGCGCGGCGAATTCGCACTGGGCCTCGAGCGTGTACAAGAAGCAATTAATGACGCCTACAAGGCCGGAGCCTTGGGCGCCAATATCTTTAATTCCGGCTTTAGTCTCGATATCGTCGTTCATCCCGGTGCGGGTGCGTACATTTGCGGGGAAGAAACGGCACTCCTTGAAGCCTTGGAAGGCAAGCGTGGATATCCCCGTATTAAGCCCCCCTTCTTCCCGGCCGCGATCGGTCTCTACGGTGAGCCCACCGTGGTGAACAACGTTGAGACAATGTCGAATTTGCCATGGATCATGCTCAATGGTGGCGCGGCCTTCGCTGCGCTGGGCGCGGGGCGCTCGACGGGAACACGACTCTTTGCACTCTCGGGTCACGTTCGGAATCCCGGAGTCTATGAACTCGAAATGGTGAAGCATACCTTTAGGGACTTGATCTTCTCAGCTGAGCTCGGCGGTGGAGTTCCGAACGGCGACGTGAAGGCCATCATTCCTGGTGGCGTATCGGCTCCGTGGTTCTACCCTGAGCAGCTCGATGTTCCCTTAGGCCAAGATGAAGTGGCTGAGCAGGGTTCCATGCTGGGCTCAGGATCGATTGTGGTTATGGACACCACGACGTGTATGGTTCGTGCGGCGTGGCGCATTACGAAGTTTTTCTCCCGTGAATCCTGTGGCCAGTGCACGCCGTGTCGAGAAGGATCGGGCTGGCTCGAGCGAGTGCTCTGGCGCCTAGAAAATGGCCAGGGCCGGATCGAGGATGTAGACCTTCTGCTGGACCTGTGTGACAACATTGCTCCCGGTCTTAGTTGGCCACCGCAACAAACGACGATTTGTGTGCTTGGGCCGTCAATACCCTCATCGATTCACTCAGCAATTTCCCGATTCCGTGACGAGTTCCTCGCTCACATCACCCAAGGTGCTTGTCCCTATGCCTGAGCCGACGAGCGAGGCCGTTACCTTCACGCTTGATGGACGTGAGATC
Source organism: uncultured Actinomycetes bacterium (assembly GCA_903875425.1). GTDB lineage: Bacteria > Actinomycetota > Acidimicrobiia > Acidimicrobiales > RAAP-2 > CAIQWC01. The sequence continues at coordinate 24,424 of CAIQWC010000030.1, forward strand.
ACTGCCAATAAGGGCGAAGCCATCATTGCTGCCGCCGAGCGTGCCGGTACCTACATTCCTCGTTTTTGCTACCACCCGCGCATGGCGGCTTCCGGTAACTGTCGCATGTGTTTGGTTGAGGTTGATGGTCCACGCGGATCGACGCTGATGCCGTCTTGCTTCGTTGCGGCTGGCGAAGGTATGAGTGTGGTCACTAATTCCGAGAAGGTGAAGAAAGCTCAAGATGGCGTCTTGGAATTCTTGTTGGCGAATCACCCGCTTGACTGCCCTGTCTGCGACAAAGGTGGTGAGTGCCCGTTACAGGATCAGACGCTCTTACATGGACCTGGCGAAACTCGTTTCGTTGAGGAGAAACGACACTTCGAAAAGCCCATTGCTCTCTCCGAACTCGTTCTGCTTGACCGAGAACGCTGTATTCAGTGCGCACGTTGTACTCGCTTTGCCGATGAAATTGCCGGTGAGCCACTGATTGACTTTGCCGGTCGTGGAGACCGTGTTGAAGTTTCTACCTTCCCCGGTGAGCCATTCAGTTCCTACTTTGCTGGCAACACGGTTCAGATCTGCCCGGTGGGCGCACTAACTGCAACGCCGTATCGATTTGCTGCTCGGCCCTGGGACCTCGACCAAGTGGAATCAACCTGCACCGGATGTGCCACGGGTTGTCGCGTCGCTGTTCAGTCTTCACAGGGTCGTATCACCCGACTTCTTGGCGTCGATGTCGACACGGTTAACCATGGCTGGCTGTGCGATAAGGGTCGCTTCGCCTTCGACGGCCTCAGCATTGATGAAGAAGGTCTCAGCCTGGCAGACCCACGTCGTCGGATCACTGAACCCATGGTCCGCAAAAATAATGAGTTAGTTACGGTTAGTTGGTCAGAAGCCATCAAGACAGCAGCTGGCTTACTTCGTAGTGTCGATGCACACGCCGTTGGCGCTATCGGAGGAGCGAACCTGACCAACGAAGGCGCTTTCGCCTGGGCAACCTTGCTTAAAGGCATCGTCGGAACTGACTCGGTCGATGCGCAACTCGGCGACGGCCTGGATGCTTCGATCATTCTTGGCCTTCCTCGCGCCACGATCAATGAAGCAGCCGATGCGTGCACCCTGATTGTGCTCGCCGGTGACCTTCGCGAAGAGCTTCCTGTTTTGTTCTTGCGCCTTCGAGCAGGTGCTGCGGCGAAGCAGACGTCGATCATTGACCTCACGAATGGGTCGTCATGCTTTGACAAGGTTTCGGCACTTCGACTTCCGCTTCGTCCCGGCGATGCCCCAACGATGGCTGCTGCGCTCCTCGGTAGCGATGACGCGACGGCAGCCTTGCTCCGGCATCCAGAAGGTGGAACCTTTGACGCCACGGATATGGACAGAGCCCGGCACTTGATCGGTAGCGATGGCACGGGCGTGGTTGTGGTGGTCGGTAGACCCTCGCTCGCCGAGGACGCCGCCTTTGTCGAAGATGCGGCCTTAGCCCTTCACCAAGCACTGCCCAAGGCCACGTTCCTCCCGGCGATTCGTCGTGGCAACCTCCATGGTGCGCTCGATATGGGTATGGCTCCGGGCATCGCTGCCGGACGCGTCACGCTCACATCTGCGTCGCCTTCACTGAAGGCGTTGTGGACGAAGATCCCTTCAACCTCGGGACGCAGCACGCTTGAGCAACTCAGGGCGATGGATCACGGTGAGCAGCGCGTTACGGTCGTGATTGGTGCCGATATCAGCCACGACGTTCCCGATGGCGCGCTCGTCGACCGAGCCTTACAGGCAAAGAGTTCCTTAATCGCGGTTACGGGAAATGGCTCAAGCGTGGTTGCCGCAGCGCAGGTCGTCTTGCCAACTCCAATCTCCCATGAACGCGGCGGGACGACAACGAACCTCGAAGGTCGCGTGTCTCGCTTAGGCCAAAAAGTTGTTGCACCAGGCGACGCTTGGGAAGACTGGATGCTTGTTACCGAGCTAGCGCACGAACTCGGCGTAGACCTTCCCTTCGGATGCCTCGACGACGTAACCAATGCCATTGCGGCCCTAGCGCCGAGCCATAGCGGTTTGACGACGTCGCTCCTCGCATCCTCGTTGGCCAGCGACGGCATCATTGTCCCCTTGGGAACCGAAATCTTGGGCCAACGCAAAGCTGCTGACCCAATGGCAATTCCTGGGCTGGCGTCGGCAGATCAGATTGGCCTTGGCTCCTTCACAGGATCGATTTCTTCGGAAACGCCCTTGGCTTCAGAACAGGGCAAAACTAGCGTCAGCTTCGCCGCCATTGAACTTCCCCAACGAAACCCGATCGCCGTGCCGGCACCCGATAGCTACGCACTTCGCTTGATCTCAAGACACAAGCTCTATGACCTTGGTACCGCTACGAGTGCCTCACCCGCGCTGTCGAGCTTGGCCGCATCTGCCGTAGCCAAGGTGAACGCCTACGACCTTGATCGTATTGGTGCGACCTCGGGTAACCAGGTTCGACTTCGTTCAACGAAGGGCGCGATGGTCATAGCGGTTGAAGCCGACGGTGGCGTTGCGCGTGGGACCATCGCTATTGACTTCAACGTGCGTCAAGGTGATGAGACAACGAACGCGGTGTTGGCCTTGCTCGATTCGAGTGAGCGTGTGATTGATGTTCGCATGGAGTCGCTTTCATGACGTTAGGTCTTTTCGCTGCCGGGGACCCGCTCTACGCTTCGGGGTTGAACTGGATCACTCTATTGATCGTGATCATCAAGATCATCTTCTCCTTCGCTGTGTGTATGGGTGCGGTGACGCTGATGATTTGGTTCGAGCGCAAGGTCATCTCCGACATGCAGAGCCGAATTGGTCCGAACCGTGCCGGGCCCTTTGGCCTCTTACAAACTTTGGCTGATGGCATCAAATTATTCTTCAAAGAAGACCTGATTCCAGTGCAATCGGATCGCTTCGTGTTCAAGCTTGCCCCGTACCTCTCGGTGGTCCCAGCCCTGGTTATTTTTGCGGTGGTCCCCTTTGGCGGCGTCGTGACTATCGCGGGTCGCACAATTGATCTCCAGGTGGCTGACCCTCCGATTGGTATTTTGTTGGTGCTGGCGATGTCAGCAATTGGTGTCTACGGCATCATGTTGGCAGGGTGGGCATCAGGCTCCAAGTATCCCTTGCTCTCAGGGGTGCGCGCTTCAGCACAGATGATCTCCTACGAGGCAGCACTTGGTATGACGGTCGTGACCGTGGTCATGATGACCGGATCGCTATCGACGCGCTCCATTGTGAACTCCCAAGCTGGGGCAATTTGGCATTGGAACCTGATCCGTTTGGGTTTTGTTCCCGCCATTATCTTCATTATCGCGGTGATTGCCGAAACAAATCGGCCGCCCTTTGACGTTGTCGAAGCAGAGTCTGAACTCGTGGGTGGTTTCAATACCGAGTACTCATCAATACGCTTCGCTTTGTTTTACTTAGCCGAGTTCATGAATACGATCACCATGTCAGCCGTGATTGTGACGCTGTTCTTTGGCGGTCCTGATGGGTATAACCCTTTTGGCCATTACGGCTCAATCGTTATGCCCATCGCGTGGTTCTTGATCAAGGTCATTGCATTCTGTTACTTCTTCGTGTGGCTCCGAGGGGCACTCCCTCGCATGCGCTACGACAAGCTGATGGACCTTGGTTGGAAGCGCCTTATCCCGGCATCGCTAGGGTGGCTGCTCATCGTGGCTGGTTTCATGATTAATGGCTGGTGGGGCGTTGGCCTTGCCTTGGCAGTTATTGCTGCTGGCCTTGGCCTTGCACGAGCCTTTTCTATTGGTGGAGAGCTTGAGTCGCGCGATCAAGCAATCTTGCCGCCGGTTGGTCGACGTCCTATCTCGCCACGACTACTGCGCCGTCTAACCGATGGCGACCCTGAAGGTGGAGGGCAATGAGTATCCAAGAGACCGTGAAGAGGAAGCTGTCATTCTTTGGAGGCTTCGTACTCACCACCAAGCACCTGACTCGGCCTCGCGTCACGCGCCAATACCCGATGGAGAAGAAGCCAAAGCAGCCACGCCAGCACGGCCGCCATGTGCTCAACCGTTACGAAGACGGCATGGAAAAGTGCATTGGTTGTGAACTCTGCGCAGGAGTGTGTCCGGCCGACTGCATCTACGTTCGTGGCCTTGATAACCCGCCGGATCACCCGGTATCGCCCGGCGAGCGCTACGGCTACGTCTATGAGATCAACTACCTACGGTGCATCCACTGCGATCTGTGTGTAGAGGCCTGCCCGACCCAAGCCATTACCGAGTCGAAGCTCTTCGAATTTTCTTTTAGCAACCGAAATGACGCGATCTACACCAAGGCTGAACTCTTGGTTGATGATGATGGCATGCCTCAGAAACTCCCCTGGGAGGACTGGCGTGAAGGCGAAGATCAGATGATCTCGGGTTGGATGCGTGCGACCTCGCCCGCCGGTAACGCCGACTTTGAAGGTGTCGTTCAGTGGGCTGGAGAGCTTGGCTACGGCGTACGTGCTCCCGAAGGTGGTCAAAGTGGGCTGCGCGACGACGAAGCAACCCATACCAAAGCCATCCGTGAGGTCCTCGAAGGCCACCTCTTGGCTCAGGATATTCCCGCAGACCATAAGGGCATGAAAGGCCGTATTTGGCGAGCCAAGATCAGTGCTGAGCGCAATAGGGACAAGCTCGAAGCGTTGAAAGATCGTCGGAGGGCATGGAAAGCTGCAAGAAAGACAGCACCATGATTACCTCGCTGCTCGCCACGACTGCTGCTATTCCTGACATCCTTGTATTTGCTGCTGGGGCCACCATGATCTTGGTCGGCGCACTTGGGGTCATTAGTTCGCGCAACCCGGTACACGCCGCCTTATCGCTCGTGCTGACGCTCTTTGGTATTGCCGTTTTGTTTATTGAACAGCAAGCCGACTTCTTGGCCGCCGTGCAGGTCATTGTCTATGCGGGGGCCATCGTGGTCTTGTTCTTATTTGTGATCATGTTTTTGGGGGTTAATCGCAATGAGGATATTGACCAAGAGCCCCTGGCCGGTCAACGCAGTATGGGGACCGTTATCGTGCTCTTCGCAATTGGCGCGATTATTGCGCTCGGCGTCGAAGCGCATTGGGTGGTTGGCCCGCACAGTGTTAGTGGTGCTCCCGGTGGCCCGTATCAGAACATTGGCAACTTGGGCCGGTCGGTTTTCACTACCTACCTTTTCGCCTTTGAAGCTACGGCGGCCCTCTTGGTGATCGCCGTCGTTGGCGCTGTCGTTTTGGCTCGCCGTTCTGGTGCTGCCAACGCTGAGCAGCTTGAACCAGATCCAGATCACAAGGAGGTGGCTCCATGAGTATTCCTGGTGAGTATTACTTAATCTTGGCCGCTCTTTTGTTTGGCCTGGGAGCCTTTGGTCTTGTCATTCGGCGTAACGTCTTGATTATGTTCATGTGCGTCGAGTTGATGCTTAATGCTGCCAACTTGACGTTTGTCACCTTTGCGCGAATGCTCCATGACATCGGCGGACAAGCAGCTGTGTTCTTTGTTCTCGTCGTCGCCGCCGCCGAGGTAGTAGTTGGCCTGGGCATTGTGGTATCTATCTTCCGTCGCCGCTCCACTGCGGTGGCTGATGACATCTCGAGTATGAAGGGCTGATCGCGTGATCCACTTCGCTCCCGTGATGCTCTTTTTCCCCTTGGTTGGTTTTTTGGTTCTCGTGACCTTTGGCCGACGGATGGGGGAGAAGGTCAGTGGCATGATCGCCACCACCGCTATTGGCTTATCGTTCGTGGCGGCCCTCATCACCTTCATCGGGCTCTTAGGCCAATCCAATCGAGAGGTCACCCAACATCTCTACAGCTGGTTGGCGGTGGGACCACTCCACGTTGACATTGCGCTGTTGATTGATCCCTTATCAATCACCATGTGTCTGTTTATAACCTTCATCTCTGCCTTGATCCACTTGTATTCAACGGGGTACATGCATGGTGAACGAGACGCAACGAAGTTTTTTGTCTACCTAAACCTCTTCGTTTTCTCCATGCTGGTGCTTGTATTAGGCAATAACCTCTTGCTCACCTTTGTTGGCTGGGAAGGCGTCGGTGTCTGCTCGTACTGGTTGGTCTCGTACTACTACGACAAAGATGCAGCTGCATCGGCCGGTAAGAAAGCGTTCATCTACAACCGAGTTGGTGACGTCGGATTACTCCTCGCTATGTTCTTGATCTTTAACAAGACCGGAACACTCACCTACCTATCGATCTTTAGCCACCTTGGATCGTTTACCACGCTGGCTGCCACGATGGCAGTTCTGGCGCTGATGTTGGCGGCTGCGGGGAAGTCGGCGCAGATCCCCCTGTTTAACTGGCTGCCTGATGCCATGGAAGGCCCGACTCCAGTATCTGCCTTGATCCACGCAGCAACCATGGTTACTGCTGGCGTTTACTTGCTGTGTCGGATGAATCCACTCTTGGGTCTGTCACCCAATGGTCGGGTCGTGATCGCCATTATCGGCGGTGCCACCGCCTTCGTGGCAGCCACGATTGGTACATCCCAAAAAGACATTAAAAAGGTCTTGGCGTTCTCGACGGTTTCGCAGATTGGGTTCATGGTCTTAGCGGTGGGAACCGGCGCCTACGTAGCGGCGGTCTTCTTGATGATCTGTCACGCCTTCTACAAGGCTTTGCTCTTCCTCGGTTCAGGTTCTGTCATCCACGGCCTCCACGGTGAACAAGATATCGATCGCATGGGTGCCCTCCGAAAGCTCATGCCTGTCACCTTCGTGACCTTCCTGATTGGCTGGTTGGCCATTGCCGGAGTTCCTCCCTTCGCGTCGTTCTGGTCAAAGGGTGACGTACTCGACAGCGTGTACCGCCACTACCCAGCGCTGTGGGTACTCGGACTTGTTACCGCGGTTTTGACTGCGTACTACATGAGCCGTCTCTTCTACCTGGTCTTCACCGGCAAGGCTCGCTTTGATGAGCCTGCCGCTGACGGTCGACCGGCAATTCATGATCCACACGAAAGCCCCAAGGTCATGACCATTCCGCTCGTCGTCTTGGCGGTGGGCACCTTATTGGTTGCTGGCATCGACCTACCCTGGGTGCACAGCCACACGCTCAAGACCTTCCTTGATCCGGTCTTCGCTAAGAACCTCTATGACCCGAATGAGTCGGGCGGTCTCCAAATCGTCTTGGCCATCGTCGATGCGATCATGGCACTTATCGGAATCGTCGTGGCGTGGCTTGCCTGGCGTGAGGGTCCCGTCCGACCTAGGTGGGAACCCAAGTTTTTCGCCAACGTGTGGTACTGGGACAACTTCTACGATGCGATCATTGGTCGACCCGGCCATCGTCTTGCCGAAGAAGCGGCTCGTGTTGACATCGAAGTCATCGATGGTGCCGTGATGGCTACAGCGGCCATCGTGACGAAGCGGGCACAGGCGCTGCGACGCATGCAGACCGGTCAGGTTCGACAGTACGCACTCTTTATCGCCGCTGGCCTGCTGGCCATTCTCGTATTTCTTCTCGTGAAGGCCTTCCATCCATGATGACCCACTTGTTAGCTACGCCGACTTCGAGCAGTTTCCCCTATGTGGGAATTCTGATTGGGCTTCCGGCACTGGGTGCGATCGTGTTGTCGTTGTTGCCACGGGCCTCTACGTCCGCCATTCGATGGACGGCCCTTGGCGTCTCACTCATGACCTTGGTGATAGCCGTAGTGATGGCGTTTCGTTTCCATGTGGGTAACGGTGGCTATCAGTTCTATACGAATCACTCGTGGGCCACGTCGCTGGGTGTCTCGTGGGCTACCGGCGTTGATGGCATCAGTATCTTCATGGTGGTACTCACTACCCTGCTCGTACCACTTGCGCTACTCGGCGCCGGTGAGAAGCGCCGGACGAAGGCCTTTACTGCGTGGTTACTGCTCCTTGAGGCTGCGTGCATCGGCAGTTTTGTGAGCCTTGACCTCATTTTGTTCTTCTTTTTCTTCGAGTTGACCTTGATCCCCTCGTACTTCCTTATTGCTGGGTGGGGTGGACCGGCCCGAGCTGCTGCTGCCGTGAAGTTCTTCCTCTACACCTTCTTTGGATCGGCGATAATGCTGGTTGGGATTCTGTATATGGCCTTCACGCATGAAGCCCAAACCCACATACTGACGTTCTCGGTGATAGCTCTGCAGGGAACCAAATTCTCCGGCGTCGCTGGCGTCTTGCTCTTCTGTGCCTTCACCATCGGCTTCGCGATTAAGGCCCCCATGTTCCCCTTCCACACCTGGTCGCCCGATACCTACTCCGAGAGTCCTATCGGAGCGGTCATTATCTTGTCGGGCGTCTTGGCCAAGCTGGGCACCTACGGCATCATCCGCTTTGACTTAGGCATCCTTGGGCACGCATCTCGTGTCATGGCACCCGTGATGTTGACCTTGGCAGTGATCGGCATGCTCTATGGCGCCCTTGTCGCCTGTGCGCAGCGCGATCTCAAGCGCATCATCGCATACTCGTCGCTGGCCCAGATGGGATTCATCGTGCTTGGTATTTTCTCGTTTAGCTCCCTTGGCCTAACGGGATCAGTGCTGCTCATGGTTAACCACGGCATCATCACCGCGGCGTTCTTCTTGCTCATCGGCTGGATCGTAAAGCGTCGGGGAACCTCCAATGCCGGAGAACTTGTTGGCCTCCAAGGCCCCGCACCCGTGTTGGCGGCAATCTTCACGGTCGTCATGCTGGCTTCCATCGGTTTGCCTGGCCTCAATGGTTTCATTAGTGAGTACCTCGTCTTGATCGGCACCTTCATCACGCACCGCTGGTGGGCCGTCGTTGGTGTAAGCGCAGTTGTCTTTGCGGCGCTGTACCTACTCTGGGCGTACCAGCGGGTATTCCATGGCAAGGCTGAGGGAGCTAATGCGGCGACGAAGGATCTCACCTGGGGCGAGCGTGCCGTGATTGCCCCGTTACTTTTGCTCATCGTGGTACTGGGTATTTTCCCGAGTCCCATCCTCCACCGTATTGAGCCTTCGGTAAACCGCACCTTGACGCAGGTTGCGATTCATGGCTGTGTATCTCTCACCCCGTTAACCGGTTCATCTTGTGGGGGTTCTAAGTGATGAGTTTGCTCGCAACTGCGACTATTAAAGTGCCTTCCATTGACTATCTCGCCATCTTGCCGGTACTCATCCTCATCGGCGGAGCCGTGATCATAATGACCGTTACCGCGTTGATTCCCGGTGGTCTCCGCCGTGATGCGACGACAGGTCTCAGCGTCACGACAGCCATTGCCGCGTTACTTTCAGCGCTCGTCGAGTGGCACCGTGTCATGGTGCAAGGTGCCACGACTACCATCGCGCACGCCATTGTCATGGACGGCTTCTCGACCTTCATGGCCATCGCCGTTACGAGTTGCGTCGTCATTGCATCGCTTATCGGTCACGACTATCTCAAGCGCGAAGATATCTCAAGCGCGGAGTACCACATCTTGGCGCTGATCTCAGCAGCCGGAGCGGTTCTCATGGCCTCAGCGAATGATCTCGTTGTCATCTTCTTGGCCCTCGAGATCCTTTCCATAGCCCTCTACGTACTGGTCGCGTTTAACCCGCGTCGTGGAGAATCGGGTGAAGCGGCATTGAAGTACTTCATTTTGGGCGGCTTCTCCTCGGCCGTCTTCGTCTACGGGATCGCGTTGACCTATGGCGCTACGGGTACGACGAACCTCACTCAGATCATTGACTTCCTCGGACAAAACACGCCACAGCACGCTGGCTTGCTCTACGCCGGCATGGGATTGTTGATTGTTGGTTTTGCCTTCAAGGTCGCAGCCGTTCCCTTCCACTTCTGGACGCCTGACGTCTACCAAGGTGCTCCGTCTCCGGTAACGGGTTTCATGGCCGCCGTGGCCAAGATCGGTGGCTTTGCCGCCCTTTTGCGGGTGCTCCTCACTGCTTTTGGCACGCAAGCGGCGACGTGGCAGCCCATCATCTATGCGGTAGCGGTGGCGTCGCTCATCGTCGGAGCCTTGCTGATGGTTGTGCAGCGCGACGTAAAACGCATGATGGCCTACTCATCGATTAATCACGCAGGATTCATTTTGCTTGGTGTTGAAGCGGCCACCACGAAGGGTGTTGAAGCTGCGCTGTACTACCTGTTCGTCTACGCCGTCATGACGCTCGGTGTCTTTGGCGTGATTAGCGTGGTCGCGGCAAAGGGCGATGAGGACACCACGATTCTTTCCTATCGCGGATTGCTCCGTCGTAGTCCTTTCTTGGGAGCCTGCTTCGTACTCTTGCTGCTAGCTCAGGCCGGGGCACCGTTCACCACGGGGCTCTTCGCGAAGTTGGGCGTGCTCTCGGCAGCCGTTTCGGTCGGTAGTTGGCCCTTGGCGCTAGTTGCCATGCTGAGCGCCGTAATCTCTGGCTTCGCTTACTTGCGACTCACCCTTCTTAGCGTTCGACCCCTTGGAGCGCCCAGCGATGTTGACGAGCTCGACGTGGACACGGCCGTATCGCAACCCATGCACCATCTCGGCGCAACCCTGCTGCTCGAGGAGGAAGCGCCGGTCGACGTAGCGGTACGGCACGTACCAAGCTCTCCCGTAGCCCTCTCGGGCGTGGCCATTGCGACGGCCTTCACGGTGGTGTTCGGGCTTATCCCTGGACCCATTCTTTCCCTGGCTCATGCAGCCACCCTCTCCTTGCTCGGCTAGTGGCTCATCTCGCCATCGCGACCTGCTCGGAGTTCCCTAAGGGGGATGGTGACGTTGCGTTGCTCGCTCACGTGGCCGAGGCGCGGGGAATCGAGATTACGACGGCCGATTGGCGGGATCCTTCGGTTAGCTGGACCGAATTTGATGCCGTTCTCGTTCGCAACACGTGGGACTACACCAGCCACCTTGACGAGTTCTTGGCGTGGTCAGCGGCAATTCCCACCCTGTTCAATCCCGCATCGGTGATTGCATGGAATACCGATAAGCGCTACCTCGATGATCTCGCTGCGATAGGTATTCCTACGATTACGACGACCTACCTTGTTGACCATGCTCAAGCAGCAAGTTTCAGCTGGGAACAACAAGGGCCCTTCGTCATGAAGCCCACGGTCGGCGCGGGCTCCATGGGCGCTGAACGTTTTGAGGAATCGGAGACTCTGCGCGCTCGCAGCCATGCCCATTCACTCATTGATACGGGCAAGGTCGTTATGGTCCAGCCCTACCTACCCCTCGTCGAAACTGAGCAGGAGACGGCAGTCATTCTCTTTGATGGCTGGCCGAGCCATGCCATCGCCAAGGGTCCTATGTTGCTGGTCGATTCCTTGGATCGTTCGCGCCTCTTTCGCGATGAGCAAATCAGTGCCCGTATGGCGAGTGATGCGTATCGCATGCTGGCGATCCAAACCCATGCGGCGGTCGTAGCGCACTTGAACCTATCTGGTCCGCTTCTCTACGCTCGCGTCGACATGGTGCCCACACAAACAGGACCAGCCGTCATCGAGTGTGAAGTGACGGAGCCGAGTCTGTTTTTAGGGTTTGATCCCGGTGCCGTTGAGAGCTTCGTCGAGGCCCTCAGTCGTCGTCTGCGTTCACTGCGGTAACGCTGAGGAGCTCCGGCGCTACCACCACTGTCGGTCTGCTCGACGGGTCGGATCCAAAGAGCCGGCCGACGATGGGAATCTCGGTCAGTGACTCGGCTCGAAGCGCCGCTGCGGCGGTAGGCAACAATTGTTCGGGGGCGGCGTAGACCAGGTAGCGGGCTTGCCAAGCAGGATGGTATTTCTCATTGAAGCGCCATAGGGTCTCAATGGGCAAGATGGAGCTCATTCGTTTGAGGCCCCAGCGTTCAATTTTGGTGGCGATGCCCTCGCCCCGCTCTCCATCGAGGATGGAGCGGAAGGCCGCAAAGTTCAAGCTGACGCCGGTGGCACCGTTCGCCTTGAGGTATTCAAAGGTCTGACAGAGGCAGAAGTCGAGGAGGCCATTGGGATGCTCACCGGGGTCACGGCGCATGATGTCGAGGCTGTAGCCGTTAATGGCGGGTGAAGGGACAAAGTGACACATTGCCACGGGGTGCCCTTGGGGGTCGCAGACCACCGTGAGCAGTAATCCTGTGTCTCGAGGGTTGAAGAGTCGTCCCAACATCATGGAGAAGCCACGTTCTTGCTCTCCTCGGCGCAGCATTTCCATAAGTTCAACGAGTGCGGGTATGCGGCTTGGATCGATCTTCGAAGGATCGAGAAACTCAGCGGTGTAGCCATTACGAGCAACGCGAGTATTGGCTTGACGCAATCCCTTCATTGCTCCGCCGTCAAGAGAAAAGTTCTGGACGTTAACCACCGCTTCATCGCCGAGGTAGATGTGTCGCATACCGGTGTTGGCGTAGATCTCGAGCCAATCTTCGGCGGCTCCCATGACGGCTGGAGTCCATGCATGCGAATTACAGAAACTTTTAAAGGCCGCCCACGCTTGCTCTCGTTCCTCGGCGGGTCCAATAGGGTCAGGTGACACTAAGGCGATACCACCGAAGACGGCGTAGGCCACCAGGGTGTCACCAAAGAAAAAGAACTGCTTATCATCTCGAAGCGCGAAGTAATCCAAGGTGCCGCGCCCATGGCGCTCCACGATGTCACGGGACCGACTTTCGGTGAGCCGACGCGCGCTTCCTTGGTGCTCAGAGAGACGGCGGTCGACGACGGGTCTCGTAAGGAGGTAGAGCGTGGCAACGATGAGGCTGATACCGACGGTCAGCATGGTGGGATAAATAAAGTCATCAATCTTGTCGGGCAGTGCGATGGTTGCGAGTCCCACCATTCGTTCTGCGACCGCTACGAATACCGTGGGCCACGCAGGCAAGGTATGAGGGTGTTGTAAGTCAGAGATCTCGACGCCTGAAAAGCCGGCCAAGATCGCCATGACGGCAATCGCTAACAGAGCAGGCACGGTGGTTCTCAGGCTACGGCGATCGGTTGATGCGCTAAAACAGCGACGCTCGATCAAGAGCAGGACCAACACTGCGATAGAGACACCAGCCGCTCCAACCGACCCAGCGTGAATGAGGTGGAACAAAATAGACGACGATAATAAGACGACCGCCGCTAGCCAACTGCGCTGTTGGCCTCGCAAGATCCCCCTCGAGAGCATGACGAGGCAGATGCCAATGATGGCAACGGCGGCGGCAGCAGTCTGTGACGCCCCTAAGGGCAGGTAGGTGAGAATGGTGTGCAGACGGCTTCTGAGTGGCGGAGCAATGGCCACGAGTACATCGAGAAGACCGGTAAGGAGCAAGGCCGCCGCCGCGAAACGCTTTACCCTTCGGTTCTTACGGAACGCGGCTGTTTGATCAGAAGCCGGTGGCCAGGAGTTTCCCGTAGGCCATGACGCAATGAGTTGGGGTGAGGCCTGGTGGGGAGGTATCGCTGCTGCAGTATCGCCAGCGACGAGTCGCTCAAGGAAACTTGCTTCGCTTCGTTCACGGTCTTGGGCGATTAGGCGAACGTGGAGATCGGCGCCTGACTCCACTTCCAAGAAGGCCAGCTGGTGGTGGACGACAAATACTGGTGGTAGCCCCAACCTTCCGTAGTGTTTGCGCACCACCGTGCCAGAGCTCCCTAGCTTGGCGAAGAAGCCAACGTCGAGGCGGAGCAAGGACGCTGAACGGTTCCCAGCACCGACGGCACCGGTGCCACCAGACGCGAGGTAGCGGCGAACGTGGTCTAGGGCATCTTGATCGGCCACGATATCGCCCGCGGCCCCCTCGGTGCCGATCCCCGACCCGAGGGAGCTGGTATCGCGTTGGTGAAGCGCGTGACGGAAGGCTCGTCTCGAGAGAAAGGTAGCGATGAGACCGACGATGGTCTCAACGACGATGACGGCGACAATGGCGACCAGGATTCGCTGTCCCCAATTTGCACTTGTAATTTCGCTAATTATTTTTTTACGGTTGCCCTTAGCGTGGGTGGCGATGCGAGTTAAGTTGTTATTTACTAGGGCTGTCGCCGATACGAGTGCCACGATGAGGGCTAGCACCGGGGGAATCCAAACTAATTTCGAGAGTCTGCGATAGAGCGTTCGCGACTGGGTGAATGCGAGTAGCTCGCTTGGATCTTCGAGGAGTTCGGCACCGTCTAGCCACGATGCGCCAGTAATTAATTGATCGCCGATACGGCTCACTCCTGCTTCGCTACTAATCATGATCCGCCGTTCACCAACGGCGGTGGTGCAGATCAATTCAAGCGAGTCAACTACGTCGATGGAGAAGTCGGCCATGCGATCGGTGAAGAGCGGCGTCGCGAGCGCAGGATCGAGAACGAACAAGACGGACCGGTGCGCTTGGTGAGCAAATGCCCGAATACGCTCAAAGAGGTCACGGTGTCGTTCGAGCGCAGTCTCAAAGGAGCGGTCGCGAAAGCAGGCACCGGTGAGGATAAGAGCACCAGGGCCTTCCCATTGGGAGAGTTCTCGAGCAATCACCGCGGTCGAGGGTGTGGCCGCTGGGTGGTCAGTGACACTGAGTTCGAGAGAGCCGACAATCATTGCTCGACTTCCCAAGGGTACGGCAAGGTGGTGCTGGGTGGGGCTGGTCAGGACCATGGACCTTTATTCTCTCACTCCCTTTGGCTCAAGGCTTGCTAGGGACTCACTACCATGGCTAGGGCATGAATGAGAGCAACTTGACTGGCGCGTGGCGATATCGCACCCCAAATACCCATCCATCGAAGGCCGTCGTCTTTGATATTGACGGGGTACTTTCTGACGCGGCGGGTCGACAGCACTTTCTCGATTCGGGGCAACGCGACTGGATCGCCTTCTTTGAGGCCTGTGGATCTGATCCGGTCATCGAAGAGATTTCCACCTTGATTTCCTTACTCAGCAGCGATCTCCAGGTCATCTTGTTGACGGGTCGCCCTCAACGAGTACAAGCCCAGACACTTGCCTGGCTCGAGCGCTATGGCCTTCGGTGGGACCTTTTGGTGATGCGTAACTGGACCGATTACGACCAGGTCACTGACTTCAAGCGTGGCGTGGTGATGGATCTCCGCGATAGAGGCTTTGATCTACTACTGGCCTTCGAGGATGATCCCTCAAATCATCAGATGTACGTTGACGAGGGAATACCATGCGTCTACGTCCACTCTGGATACTACGACTGAGGCCTCATTCGAGATAGAGCTCTGGTCCAGCCGAGGCCAAGCGCTAGTGCTGCCAAGATCAAGACGAGAAGATCACCGGTATCGTCGTAGATCGTTGAACCCTGACGCAGATCTATGGTCGCACTGACGACCTGGTGGGCACTCAAGGCACTCCTTACGACGACGTGACCGTTAGCGCTGATGATGGCGCTATAGCCAGTGGGGGACGCTTGAATGAGGTCTCGCCCGCACGAGAGAGCCTGGAGTCTCGCGGCAGCTAATTCCACGCTGGGCATTTGGGTTCCTGGATATGAGGTGGTATTGGTTGGTACGACGAGGACTTGGGCACCATGGTGAATCGCAGGTAGTGAGCGCGAAGCGAAGAATACTTCATAGGAGATCAACACCCCGAGTCGGTAGTGCCCCAGGCGCATAACTCCCGACCCGCTACCGGCAATGGCATCGCGAGGAACCGCCGAGAAATTTGCGAGGTGGGAAAGAAATTTCCGAAACGGTACGTACTCGCCAAAGGGCACACGGTGCACCTTTTCAACTCGACTCGCCACTGAACCCGAAGGGTTGATGCCGACGACGTAGTTTAAAAAACGTGTAGAGCCCACAGGCTCGGTAACGCCGGCCACGAGAAAGGTGTGGTGCGCCACGGCTTGACCTTTGAGGTCTGCAAGTTGCCAAGAACCGACCAAGGGGCGGTCAAGACCAACAACGTCTTCAGGTAAAACGGTGAGCTGTGTTCCATCGGGGAGCGATGTAAGCGCGCTGATGTGGGCTGCAGTGACGCCAGCGGGATCCGTTTGTTGAGCCGAGGTACCCCGTGGGCCTCCGCCTTGCACCGCGGCTACTCGAAGGGTGCCAACGACGGCACCGCCGGGGGAGCTCGCCAAGCCCAGAAGGATGAGCATGGTCACGAACACAACCATGGCACCGCCTAGAACGCTTCGCCGCGCCGCACCCATGTCACCTTGGCGTCGTGTTGCGGCGGCAGAGAGGAGGTGACGGAGCCCGGCTCCGGCGATCACTAACGCGGCCATCACGCCAAGGCTGCCCCCAAGTCTGGCGATGGCAGCGAGCGGTCCGTTGACCTGACCAAGGGCTAATCCTCCAATAGGAAGGCCGCCAAAGGGCCAGATACTGCGCAGCCATTCAAAGAGCACCAAGGCGCCAAGAGCGCTCAAGCTTCGGCCTCGTCTTGGCGTAATAGCAAGACAGGCGAAGGCGAGGAAGAGCGCTTCGAGGATCATGAGGGCGATGGCCCCGAGAAGACTGAAATGCTGTGCCCACCACAAGCCCGGAATGAATTGTCCAAGACCAAAGGCCAAGCCAATGGTGAATCGCCAACCTCGGGATTCGTCTTCTAAGACGACCAGCAAAATAGCAATACCGAGGATGCCAAGCGGCCAAAGGCCAACGGGCGGCAGTGACGCAGCAGCGATGACTCCTGCGCCAAGACCAAGGCCGATAGCCGTGGCGGAGCGCGCGCCGCTGTGGACGGACTCGCTCAAACCTCGGTACTTTCCCTGATAGCGATCGCTGCGGCGCGTCGGCCCGAGGCGATGCACGCTGGTACGCCAACACCTTCGAGGTAGGAACCCGCAAGGGCGATATCGCGATGGCGCGCGACGGCATTGGCAATGTTGTCGATCTTGGCTTGGTGGTTAACGCCATACTGCGGCAAAGCCTTACTCCATCTCGTAACGCTGGCGGCAAAGGGCGCTTCGGTGGCGCCAAACACAATGGTGAGCTCTTCACGAACCATCGCGATGATCTCGTCATCAGTCATGTGGGTAAAGCGCTCATCGTCGATACGACCAATTGATGCGCGGATCCACCGAGACCCAGGTTGTAGGAGCAGCGGCCACTTTCTATCGAGAAAGGTAACGGCCGTGGTGAGAAAGCGTTGTCCCTTCCTAGGGCCTCGAGGGATGGCCGATGCGGGAGGAATGAGGACGCCTGTTCCGCATTCAGGCAGGGTGATGCCATGGTCCGGGAAACACAGTGTGATGGTCGCGACGCTTGCGTAGCTAATTGCGGCGAGTTGCTCAGCGAGTTCAGAATCAAAGGGAGCACACAAGGCCGCGGCCTCGGTAGCTGGCGTCGCGACAATGACCCAATCTGCTCGATAGGTCGAATGCTGCGTATCAACCATCCACGCCGGATCGCTTCCGGCTTGGCGGTGAAGACCGGTTACGTGCGTATCGACAATGCACGCTACGCCCAGCGAATCGAGGGAAGCAGTGAGTAGTTCGATGAGTCGATACATGCCGCCTTCGACGCTAAGAAAGGCGGGTGGTACTTGTGTCTCCGGGGTTGGCGCGAGTTCGCGCAGGGCTTTCATCAAACCTCCGGGCTTTTGGGCAGCTGCGAGAAGCGAAGGCATGAGTGCCTGAGCGCTGAGATCACTCACGCGCCCAGCCACGATGCCGCCAAGCATCGGATCGACCAGACTATTGACGACCTCAAGGCCGAGCTTGCGTTCCACGAGTGATCCAATGGCTCGGTCCGGCAGATGACCGCGGCCAACGGAGCGTGGAGCGACAAGGTCGAGGAGTGCCCGCAAGAGTCCCCGTTTCGATATCGTTTTCGATTGCGCCAAGGACCACCAGCGGGTAGGAATACCAAGCTGAAGGTCCTTGGGTAAATTACGCAACGCACCTCGAACAAAGACGCTGGCACCGGAGGCGGCAATCGGCATGGTCTTGTCCCCATGGCCGAGTTCGTTGAGGAGTGCCATTAACTCTGGACGTCGACCAAGGGTTCCGTCTGCAGAGCTGTCAACGGTTCTGCCATGGAGGGTAACCGAATCGAGTTTCCCTCCCAGCCGAGACGAGGCTTCGATCACGCGAACATTGCATCGATCTCCAGAAGTAGCGGCGATGTGATGCGCCGCGGCGAGGCCAGCAATGCCTCCACCGATGACGATCACATCGCGCTTGGTCACGGCAATTCCTGGAGAATACGATGCGCCAGAATATCCGTGAAGGCAGGATCGGCGTTGAGTGATGTTGTGCGAGCCAAGCTAACGCCGACCTCCCCCGCTACCCGCTGTGCATCGATATCGACGTCGAAGAGCACCTCGAGGTGGTCGGCGACGAAACCGACAGGACAAATCACCACGGCTTGTTCGCCACGAGCGGGAAGGCCCGCGATAACTTCCAAGATGTCAGGACCGATCCATGGTTCAGCGGTTCGACCGGCGCTTTGCCAAGCCACCTCATAGCGAGAGAGCCCGGCGAGGCTCGCGATGCGTTGTGCGCTGTCGGCGAGTTGGTCAGGGTAGGTATCGCCCGATTCAAGGATGCGTATGGGCAGCGAGTGGGCGGTGAATAACACAAGGGGATCGCTCCGCAGTGCTTCAGGGAGCGAAGCAATAGCGACATTCACCTTGTCGGCCAAGATCTCAAGGAAGCCCGGTGTGTCATACCAAGACAAGATGGGGTGAAAACTCACTCCATCGCCGAGGGCAGCGTGGGCCCGAGCCATGTATTCGGCTGAACCCATGGATGCCGAGTGTGGCGTCAAGGTGAGGCCAATGACTTCGCTAATTCCGTCAGCGACAAAGGCAGCCGAAGTCTCTTCAATACTCGGACTCGTGTACTTTGAGCCAAATCGGACGTCGAAGCGACCTGGTGCTAAACGCTCAAGGCCTTTCGCTATGCCGTCAACTTGACCTTGCGTGAGTTCGTTCAGAGGGGAGATGCCGCCAATGGCTTCATAGCGGCGGATGAGGTCATCGAGTTGCTCGGCACTTGGCGGGCGGCCATGGCGAATGAGGGTGTAGTACGGCTCGACTTCTTCGCGGCTCCCCGGGGTTCCGTAGGCCATGACGAGTACGCCAATCTTGTTCATTGTGCTTCCTTTGCAATAGTCGTACCTTCAGCGTGGACGAGATCCACGACAAACTTCAGAGCGTCAGGATCCATGTCAGGCATGACACCGTGACCCAAGTTGAAAATATGTCCCGGCGCCGATGCGCCACGTCTCATGACGTCGCGCGTTGCCTCTGCAATAACGTCTTGGCCGGCGAAGAGTAGGGCTGGATCCAAGTTTCCCTGGAGCGGATGGTTCCCCACTCGTTTCGTTGCTACGTCGAGGGGAACCCGCCAGTCGACGCCAATAACGTCAGCCCCGGTGGTCGCCATCAGGCTCAAGAGTTCACCCGTTCCCACCCCAAAGAGGATGCGGGGAACGCCTCGCTTCGCGAGCGCGTCCATCACCTTGATCGTTGCCGGCATGGCAAAGCGTTCATATTCATCGGGGCTCAGCGAGCCAGCCCACGAGTCAAAGAGTTGAATAGCATCGGCTCCGGCATCAATCTGAGCATTCGTAAAGGCAATGGCGAGATCGGCGAGTCGGTCAGCGAGGTGAGCCCAGAGTTCTGGACTGCGGTGCATGAGCGCTTTGACCTTAGTGAAACTTCGAGATGGCCCGCCTTCGATGAGGTAGCTCGCTACGGTAAAGGGCGCTCCAGCAAAACCGATAAGCGCGGTGTGTTCATCGAGGGATTCAGCAACCTTGCGCACGGTTTCTATGACGTAGGGAATATCGCGTTCGGGCTCTAGGGGCCTCAGGCGCTCAAGATCTTGAGCGCTCGCAAAGGGTGACTCGACGACGGGACCTCGGCCGGGCACCACATCGATGCCGAAGCCCACCGCGTGAACGGGTACGACGATGTCGCTAAAGAGCACCGCAGCATCGACGCCGTAGCGGCGGACCGGCTGCAAGGTCACTTCGGCCGAGATATTGGGGTCAGCAATTGCCTCGAGAATGGAGCCTGAACCACGTAACGACCGATATTCAGGCAGGGAACGTCCCGCTTGGCGCATAAACCACACGGGGAGTCGTATGGGGTCTTCTCCTCGGCATGCCGCCATGAAGGGGGCGGTGGCAAGCGTTGTAGTCACGGTGGGTGGCCTCCTCACTAGGGCGGTTCCCATCGTAGGGGGAGCCTGAGCCGCCGGCTTCAGAACAGGAGCAAATTGCCCCGGTAGACTCAACAGTTCACCTGTTTCGGGGGTAGGGATCTATGACGCACGAACGAGATATTGCTGAGGAGCAGCAGTTCTTGGACCATGCCTATCGATCCCTCGACTTCATGCGAGGCGAAGCTCGCTCCATGCTCGACGAGGTGCTTTCGAGCACTAAGGGCGGAACCTTCCAGTCACGAACCGAGCGAGACATTGTTGTTCGTACCTCGCTCGCTCGTCTTGAGCAACTAGAAGTTGGTGACCAAGCACTGTGCTTTGGCCGTATCGACGTCGGTACTGGTAACGATGAAGACCCTGAGGTCTTTCACATTGGTCGTCTCGCGGTTTCTGATGAACATCGAGAGCCTCTCATCATCGACTGGCGTGCGCCAATCGTGGAGCCTTTCTACCGTGCAACGGGTCTTGACCCCATGGGCCTCGTACGACGTCGCCACATTGCGGTTCACGTTCGAGACGTCCTTGGCGTTGAGGATGAGTACTTTGCTGGTGACGATGGTGAGCTCCACGTTCCGGCGACAGACGAGGGGGCAATGGAACTGCGTGAAGGTCTCCTCGAGACAGGCGTGGCTCTTGGCGGCCGTGGTGCGTTACTTGCTGCCTTAGGCCGTGCTCGGACCGGCGCTATGGGCGACATCATCGGCACCATTCAGCGCGAGCAAGACGAGATCATTCGGGCCCCGCTGCCTGGAATCTTGCTCGTACAAGGTGGGCCCGGAACGGGCAAAACGGCGGTGGCGCTGCATCGTGCGGCGTACTTGCTCTATACCTACCGATTCCCTCTCGAGCGCCAAGGGGTTCTCGTCGTTGGTCCTAATCCACTGTTTTTGACCTACATCGAGCAGGTATTACCCTCACTAGGTGAAACCGGCGTCACCCTTTCTACGATTGCGGGTCTTGTTCCTGAAGTAAAGATACGAGGCACAGACTCTGATGAATTAGGACGGCTCAAAGGTGACGGCCGTATGGCCCAAATTTTGTCGCGAGCCGTTCGAACGAGGCAGCGATCACTTCGTCAAGACCTTGCCATTCCCTACGGCGCAGTGACGCTCAGGCTCACCGTTGCCAAGTCAGAAGAAATCATTAACCGCGTCCGTCGTCGTGGTGGGCCCCATAATCCGCGTCGGCGTCTCGTAGAGCAAGAGATTGCAGGCGTTCTCGAAACGCAGTACCGGAGTCGTCTTGGCATCGAAGAGGGTGCCGAAGAGTTCGATCGCACGGAGTTTGCTCGAAGCGTTCTTCACACCCCCGAAATCACTCAAGCATTGCGGCGGATGTGGCCACGTCTCAGTCCCCACGAACTCCTCCACGACTTCTATGGCGCACCGGCGCTCATTAGGGCAGCGTCAAAGGATCTCTTGGATGATTTTGAAGTCGAGCTGCTCTACCGAGCTCGATCGGCCTCGCTTGACGTAGTTGCTTGGACGGTCGCCGATGCGGCCCTGATCGATGAAGTGCGACCCTTGCTTGGTCCTCGCCGAGCGGCGAAGAAAAAAGTGCTTCCTCGAAGCGATGCGTGGCCCGGTCTCGACACCGAGGAGGTTCGCCGCGACCTTGGCGAAGATCAGGTTGCTTCCTTTGGCCACATCGTTGTCGATGAGGTTCAAGACCTTTCCCCTATGCAGCTGCGCATGCTGCAGCGTCGCTCACTATCGGGATCGATGACGGTGGTTGGGGACTTGGCTCAAGCCACCGGTCCCTGGACGCCAGGGGCCTGGCATGACGTACTTTCCCACCTCGCTCCTCGGAAAGAACCTATCTACGTGGAACTCTCAGTGAGTTATCGAACTCCCGCAGAGGTCATCGAAGCATCAAAGCCCGTGCTGGCCGCTTCGGGAACGGGCCTGGAGGCGCCGAGACCCGTGCGTCGCTCCGGAATTACGCCCGTCGTAGAGCATGTCGACGCCACCGACCTGCCGCAGCGCGTCGTGGAGGCTGCCCGAGAGGCGCTTGAGGTCGTGCAACCCGGGAGAGCGGTGATTCTTGCCCCGCCAGGCCACCTTGGGACTCTTGCTCAAGCCCTGAAGGCCAATGAGCTTCCCTTTGCCGATCCTGAGCGTGGCGTCGGTGGCTTGGAGGATTCGCTGGTCCTCCTTAGATCCGACGAGGCCAACGGCCTCGAATTTGACGCTGCAATTGTGGTTGAGGCGGCCGAGATTGCCCGTGGGGGCCGACCGACGCCGACGCCGAGGGGACTCAGAACGCTCTACGTGGCGATGACGCGTCCCACGAAGGTTCTGCGCATCGTTTCCTCAGAACCTTTCCCTGTGGAAATCGTCTCTTAGAATCCCGCCAGGCTAGGTCCGAGGGCCGCTCTTCGCCGAGTAAGGTGGTATTTGACCCTCTCGATACAACAGGAACTGATTCTGTGACCCAAGCAGCTGTATCCCCAACAGCAGGCAAGAAGCGCATCGTCCACGACCGGCCACCCATGCTCGCCATTGGCGTGATGATCTGGCTGGGCTCCGAGTTGATGTTCTTCTCTGGTTTATTCGCGGCCCTCTTTACCATCCGCGCGCACCTCACCACCTGGCCTCCCGTTGGCACCCACCTCGATACCTTGCAGGCTGGTATCTTCACCGTCATTTTGGTTGCCTCGTCGGGCACCATGTGGGCGGCTCTGTACCGATTTGAATACGGCGAGCGAGCGAAAGCTAAATTTTGGATTCTGGTCTCCATAGTCATGGGAGCCATTTTCTTGGCTAACCAGGTGTATGAGTGGACCCACTTTGATACTCGTTGGTACACCAACTCTTACGGTTCGATTTTCTTCATCACCACTGGCCTTCACGGTATTCACGTGTTCATTGGGCTCGTTGCCATGGCACTACTGCTGGGTCGCCTTCGGGGCGATAGAGCAGGCGACCCCGGCGAGCTCAGTGTGTTTCAGGGTGTGAGTTACTACTGGCACTTCGTCGATGTCGTCTGGGTGGGCCTCTACGCGGCTCTCTTCTTACTCAAGTGAGGCGCACGATGAATCGCCGTATCGCTCGCTCCCTAGCCCCAGCAACTGTGCTCGGTGTTGTCACCTTGGGCGCACTTTCTATCTTCACCGGTGCAGGTGCGTCGACCACACCGATGTCCTCAGCCGGAACGGTGGCACAAGCTCAGGCCGCAACCACCACCACGATTCCTAACGCCGCGTATCAGACCACGCGACCGAACTCGGGCACGGCAAATTCCAGTAACCAAGTTTTTAATGGTGAAGGAAAACTTGTTGCCTATGGGAGCAAGAGCATTACCTACATCACGCCGCCTTCGTCGCTGGTTCCACTGGGTGAGGCCGTGTACATGCAGAACTGTGCAAGTTGTCACGGCACAGAAGCCAATGGCGTGGCCGCAAATGGAACCCCTGGCGCCTATCCAAATCTTCGAGGTCTTGGACCCGCGACCATTGACTTTTGGGTGGAGTCGGGACGGATGCCAGCTGCTGATCCACGGAGCGTTCAAGCGCAGCGTCACCCGCCGCGCTTGAGTCACACGGAAGCACTCGCGATTGCTGCGTGGGTAAACTCACTTGACCCGGCCACGCCCTATATTCCTCACGTCAACGGGATCTCCACAGCTGCTGTGAGTGACGGCTTCTCTCTCTTTGCTTTGAACTGCGCTGCTTGCCACACCATCACCGGTGGTGGCGATGCGTTGGCGAATGGCACGAATGCACCAAGTATTCGAAACATCCCAGCAACCCAAGTAGCCGAAGCCATTCGAACGGGACCGGGCAACATGCCGCGTTTTACTGGGAATCTTTCAGACGCGCAGGTACGCAACATCGTCGCCTACGTCACTGGCTACATTGAGCACCCGCGTAACCCCGGTGGCCTTGGGCTCGGTGGCCTCGGTCCCGTTGCCGAAGGATTCATTGGTCTTGCTCTTGGCGTTGGACTTCTCGCCTTGATCGCCTTCTGGATTGGAGACAGGTCGTGAGTGCTGACCAGCACACCCCCGTGTCGATTACGTCCGTAAGTATCGACGACCCCCATATGCAGCCCCTAGCGCGTAATCCGCGTCGCATGGAGCAAGTCATCGCGACCGCGATGTTCTTTGGCCTGATCTCGTTTGCCATGTTTGGCTTGGCTTACTGGATGAACTGGTCTCCATGGACCTTTGGCGTGACCTTGGGTCTCGGCATGCTGCTTCTGGGCTTTGGTGTTACGGCTTGGGGTAAGTACCTCATGCCGAAGGGCCCCTTCGTCGAAGAGCGTCACCCCGTTGCCAGCACGCCCGAACAGCGAGATTCCTTTGCAGCCGCTGTCGTAGAGCGAAACCTTGGCATTCTCGGTCGACGAAAGCTCCTCGGTGGTCTAGCCGGAGCCGCTCTTGGTGTGTTTGGCATCGTTGCTGCCTTTCCCTTGATTCGTTCTCTCGGCCCGCTTCCGAAGAACTCTCTTAAGACGACCGACTGGAAGGCGGGTTCGTACCTCGTTGACTCGACCGGGCGACCGGTCAAGGTCGGCGATATTGCTGTCGGTGGTATTGCGACCGTATTCCCCATGGGATACCAAGACACCGATAATGGCCAAGCCGTCGACCAGACCGTCTTGATCCGCCTCGCGACAACGGACATCGCGACGATGCCTGGCCGTGAGTCATGGGGCCCATCGGGATACGTGGCGTACTCCAAGCTCTGCACACACCTCGGCTGCCCCGTGGGACTCTACGAACAGCAGCTTGAGATGCTCGTCTGTCCCTGTCACCAATCCATGTTTAATGTTTCCAACGGTGGTTACCCAACCTTTGGTCCGGCACCTCGGCCCCTGCCACAGCTTCCGCTGTACGTTGATGGCCGTGGATATATCCGATCCCAAGGTGGCTATAACCAGCCCGTTGGTCCTGGCTTCTGGGAGCGCTCATGAGTCCTAAGTCCAAAACATCTACGAGTAAGTACGGCCCTATCGGCGACAAACTCAATGATCTTGACGACCGCCTGGGCGTAGCCCGTGGGGGTCGTACTCTCATGGACAAGATCTTCCCGGACCACTGGTCCTTCATGTTGGGTGAAATTGCGCTCTATTCCTTTATGATTTTGCTCGCTACGGGTATCTTCCTCACCTTGTACTACGTACCGAGCCAAACCCTCGTGACCTACCACGGGTCTTACCTTCCCTTACGTGGCGTTCGCGTGAGCCAAGCCTATGCTTCAAGCGTTGACTTGAGCTTCTCGGTTCGAGCCGGCTTGCTGGTGCGCCAGATGCACCACTGGGCCTGCGACATCTTTGTTGGCGCCATTGTGGTTCACATGGCTCGTGTCTTCTTTACCGGAGCGTTTCGTAAGCCTCGTGAGACCAACTGGCTCATTGGCTCACTGTTGTTGATTCTTTCTATTGTGAACGGCTTCCTCGGCTACTCCTTGCCCGATGACTTGGTCTCAGGCACGGGTATTCGAATTGCTTTCTCGATTATCGAGTCGATTCCGCTTGTTGGCTCCTACATCGCCACCATGCTCTTTGGCGGCAAC
>CAIQWC010000031.1 GCA_903875425.1 uncultured Actinomycetes bacterium
AGCGCTGAGCCTGCGCGTGTCCCATCCTACACGGGCCGCGCTTGCCTCGCCGCTGGCCATCGACCCGTCTGCGCATACCTCTCCACCTCCTCGCGGAAGGTCGGGCAGCCCTCGCTATGCGAGCGGTTCGCGGAGGTCCGCTGTGGTATGTTCACTTTGCTCTTCGCGCGTGTCCCCCGTGTTACCTGCCACTGGCGCGGTTTCTGATACGACTGAGCCTATGACCGGCTGCGTGTGTATGTCGTTGCACCCGCCTGTTTCCTCGCTGATTGCCTCCCCCTGTGTGTGCGATTCTGTCTGTGTGTGTGCTACGAGCGACGCCATGATGCGTCCAACCGTTGTACCGCAAGAGGCCCAAGTTCAACAAGTTTTGTCTTCGTCATCGGATGGGGCTCCCTCTGGTGCGCTGCATCCAAGCCCGGCATTGGATGCTTCTGTCGCCTTACCCGCGCATTCTCGCTCTGGTCCGCCTCGCTATGTGGGGCAGTCTCGCACGGATG
Source organism: uncultured Actinomycetes bacterium (assembly GCA_903875425.1). Taxonomy (GTDB): domain Bacteria; phylum Actinomycetota; class Acidimicrobiia; order Acidimicrobiales; family RAAP-2; genus CAIQWC01. Next base: position 501 of record CAIQWC010000031.1, read on the forward strand.
GTGCACCCGTTGTCGATAGAGAGCAGGTCGGCTCTTGCGCGCAGTCGGTGTCGGCAGGGCTGGACGTAGACTTTCTTTTCCTCAACGCCAAACGCCTGTTGTATGGGGGCACGAAATGCGCGGAGCTGACGGTTATGCTGCAGCGCCGCCGCTTCCCCGCACTGGTGGGCATTACGGAAGTGGCGGGTGTCGCGGGGCGTACCAATTTGTCCCTCAGGCTCGGCCCGATTTTGTGTCGGCATTACAATGTGTATTATTCGTTTCGCCCTTTGATGACGTGTGACGGACAACCACGGTCCAGAACGGGTGTGCACGGCGGAGGCGTAGCGCTTCTTGTGGCTAAACGGCTTTGTGTTGACGTGCAGATGTTGCATATTAAGTGCCCCGAGGAAGATCGGCGTTACCTGCATGGCCATCTGGCCTTATTTCGTCTGGACCCACAGGGTCATCGCGGGGCGGCGGCACATGCACCACACCCATATGGACTCCCGGGACCGCTTGTAGTACCAATTTGTTATGCCCCCCCACCGGACAAGTCCAAGTGGGGGTTCTATGCGCGCCCGATTATTTTCGCAGCTCTTTTGGAGATGAGCAGCATGTTGCGTGCCATGCGCCAGGCGGACCCCAATCTGATTGTTTTGATGATGGACCACCTCAATTTACCAGACGCCGGTTGTTCGATCCCGCTGGACGCAGACCGAGCACAGTTTCCTATCGACGTGATTCATGCAGCGATTCGGCGGTGGAGTGGCAGCAGAAAGGAGTGTGGACGCCTGTCCCTGACGGGCGGGTTGCGAGTACATCGCAAAACGAGCAAATCATCGGCAGCGAAGAGTGTTGCCGTATTGGATGAAGGCACATCGGTGTGCCTGAATTTGGCGACGGGTGCTGGGCTCGTGCCGTTGGCGGGGACGTGTGGTCATAGGCAGTCCACGTCTTGGACTGCGTGCACACAGTGCCGGCAGTCCAATGTAAATGTATGGCGCCGCAAGAGTGCCAAATTCGTGTGCGGTCGCAATAGCTGTGGGACCATGCGGGCCTGCAATGACCAAGTGCGGATATCGCAAGAATGTGTTGTCCGCTTCTTCCTGTGCCCGCGCGGGGGGGATGCTTTGCTCAAGTACCAGAGCAGGCGCCACTGGTGGTCGCGTGCGATCGACCATACGCTCAACTTCGGGCGGTTCCGCTTCCCAGCACAACCGATATCACCACCGTCTGCGTTGTTGCGCGCTGCCAATGACGGCGCGCATTTAGGCGGGGGAAAAATGCCAAGGCGCTTCCGATTTAGCTCGGTGTACACAGAACGCACGAAGGAGAAGAAGACCATTGCAAAGGTGATGGATAATTACTATGCTGCTCTTCAGCCGTTGGAAGACGAAGAGGCGGATGTTGATGCGCTTAATTCGTATGTCAAGTCTGGCATTGCGCATGCCGTTAGCAGTGTGGGCTCAGAGCGGGGCGAGCCTGTCGACTGCCCTACTGTGTCCAGTGCACGGGTTGCGTTTCGGATGGCGCAGCGGAATTTGCAGTCGTTATTGTCGCGCGAATCGGTGATCCGCAAGCAGGGGAACCGTGAGTATCGCCGCTTTCTGTCGGAGCGTGCTGCGGCGGGGAAGCGCCTCTCTGATGCGCAGCACAAGTTGGAATCAATGGTTGCCATGGAACGCGCTCGGTCGGCATCGGAGTTGCGTACGACGGCCAAAAAGGAGTATTGGAGTGTGTTGGATCAAGGCGCCCGTGTCCTAACGGGCAACGAGCGCCAGGAGAACCCCATGACCTATCTACTTGAGTTTCAGACGGACACCTTCTCCGTGGCTGGCCCGCGGGATGTGGATGTCAACAAGCGGAAAATCTGGCTCGAGCGGTCCGAAATGTACCAAGTGCGCACTGATCTCGGGCGTGATTGTGAAGACACTATTGATCGGTCGCTGGCTTATTTGTCAGTAGTGAATATGGAGACGGCGCGGGCGGGTGATGAGGAGGGTGCATCGCTGGACCCGCATTCGGCTGCATGCGCCAGCGCGTTGGACCCGGCCTCGCCCATGGCGGCATCGGACGAGCGTCGTGGCGTGGCACGGGACCTTGATGCTTTGGTCCTCTCGGTCCGTGCACAGCGTGACACGTGGCGGCTGCAGGGACGCCTGCCCGAGCAACGCTACGCTCAGGAATGGGACCGTCTCCAGCGTTCGTTTGATGAGCAAGAGGTGTCGTCCGTATTCTTGCAATTAGACGATGTGGGTCCGGGTACGGATGGCCTTCCACCTGCGTCCCTTAACGCTGTACAAGGGGTCGTGGTGGAGCAAACGACTCGTCTGCTGAACACTGTGCGCTTGTCTGGGTGCATCCCGAGAGAGTGGTACACGCACCGCGTGGTACTTGTTTACAAGGGCAAGGGGGGAGACGTGCATAATTTGTCCTCTTATCGTGGAATTGGTATTGGTGCATTGTTGCTCAAAGTTTTGTCCTTGTTGATGTTGGAACGTCTGGATGAATTCGTGGCGGCCACGAAGGCACTGAACCCGTTCCAGTTTGGCTTTCGACGGCAAGTTGGGTGCCCCGAAGCTATTTTGACTGTAACCGAGGCGATACGGTTTACCATTCAGTCGGGTCATGTACACCTTCTGTTTGTCGATTTGAAAGCGGCTTATGACACTGTTCAGCGCTCTATTTTATTTTACAAGTGCGCGCTTTTGGGTATTACTGGTCGTTTCTTGGCCATGTTGATGGCCATCTATGCACACGCGGTGGCGGTGGTGGACATGTGTGGCGAGTTAAGTGCACCCATCCCCATGGAGGTAGGCCTGCTCCAAGGGTCGGTACTATCACCAATTTTATTCAACATTGCCGCCAATGATGCAATCGAAGCGTTGGCGACGCTTGGTACTACCCATGCGGCGGTGGGTGGACCAGTGGGCGTGTTGCTTCCCCTGGTTGCGAAGCAGGGCTCGAGTGAGTTTGAGTTTCGCGCTTCGGGCAGGGAGCCTGATCAGCGGGACTTTATGCCGTCGGCCTGGTTCGCCGATGACGGTGTTTTGATGGAGACGCGGGTAGGTGTGCTGCAGCTGATGGTGGATTGTCTGGCGAGTGAGTTTGCCAAAATCGGACTTTTGTTCAATGTACCCAAGACCAAATGGCTGGTTGTGGCCAAGGCCGACACCCCTGGTTGCGATGTTGCTGATCATGTGATACCGCGTGCAGTCCTGGATATGCAGACGCATTATCGCCAGAACCCAATACGTGTAGGCAACGAGCCTGTAGAATTGGTCTCGCACTTTCGCTACTTGGGAGTGCAGGTTTCTTGGCGTTGGAATTTCGCATCCGCGTGGAGAGAGTCCACCAAGCTGGCGCGGTACGAGGTGCATTGTATGATGAATAGTGGTATTCATAATTGGGGCGTGTCGCTCGATGCTCTTCTGGATTTTGTGCGTGCCAAGGTGGCGTGCCATTTTCATTATGTTGCGGCTATTGCCGGCGGCGGTGGCGCCCCGACAGCGGTGCAATGGGTTGAAGCAGACAAGATCATGGCCAGCGCGTTGCGAGTGATGCTCGGTTACCGCTTTGCAGACGCTGCCTCGTTGCGCTCAGAGACGGGGACCTGGCCGGTGCAACTAAGGGCCAAGATGCTCATGCTACGGTTTTTCTGCAAGATTCTTGCCCTACCTTTTGCTGCGCCATTGTATCGCGCAATGTGCCTGTCGCTGAACTCGCTCACAGACGCACAACGCACAGCCCCCTCGACACATGATGCGGGTGCGTTGCGTTGTCACCGCCAGCCTTGGATGCAACACGTGCTCGCGGCCATGCACGATTTTGGCCTGCCTTGCCTAGACCCCAAGGCATTGTGGCATGGCCTCATCTCCATCACGGCCAATCTCTCAGGTACCGGGGCTGGGTCGTTCGTACCTGTTCCGCACCCTGATTTCCCCCCCTCCCCTCTTGTCCATGCGACTGTGGTCCCAGACGCGGTACCTCTCCGCCTGGTGACAACGGGCACTGCCTCACATGTGCCCGAAGAGGAAGGGGTGAACTTTTGGACGGTCCCCTCTGAGCTTGTTCCTCGGGCGCGCCGTCGCATTGTATCGAGCTCGCCCGCGTCTGTGCCTCCCACGACACGCATTTGCCGGGTGTATCGCATCTGGTCAGATGTATTGCGCGAGGCGTGCTTTGTGTCTCTGAAGCGACGCGCAAACCAGTACCGCCAGTGTGAGGTCCAGGCGCACGCTCGGGCCGAGGCCGACGTGTGGGACGCTCGCACGCAGCAGGCCGGTACCAGTGTTGCCAAGGTGTTGCATGCCTCTCTGCTGACGGTATCACGCGAGCAGCCGTATTTGCACCTGCTGGCCGTGGATGATGCACGGCGCATGATGTTGATGCGTCTGGGACACGCCCATGTGGAAATGTACGACCGCTCGCGCGCGAGGAACGCGCGCAATGGGAACCCGCCGGTCCCCCGTGTCGAGCTGCGTGTCCTACGGGCATGCTATTTCTGCCCCCCTATCCGCGGCGTTGCGGGTGTCTACCCGGCCGAGTCGCTGGAGCACACGCTCTTGCGGTGCAAATGCCCGATGCTGGTGCAGCTTCGGGCCGCGGTCCGTGCCGGCCTGTTATCCATTGCGACGCATCGCGACACGCGCGCGTTGTGCCGCACGGCAGGAGTACTGCCGCCCGGTCTGCAAGGGGAGAGTGACGACGAGCTCACGGCCCTCTTTACTGTGCTGCTACTGTGTACGGCAGTCGGACCACAGCCGTCCGGGCCGGTCCTCTCGCCGGTATCGGACAGTGCCGCGCTCGCAGCCCCCCTCCGCCGGGCCGCACTCTTGGAGCGGGCTCGTCCTGCCTTTGTGTATCGACACCAGGCGGCCGCTGAGGCTGCACGCTGGGTGTCGGTACTGCTAGACGACTGGGTGGAGTGCATCCGCACCCCGCGTGAAGGCGTACCGCCCTCGTCCCTGCCGGGCTGCCGGCTCGCCACCCTGGTGGCTGCCCACGCCTCGGCCGTCTTTCGCGCTCGGCGTAAGGAAATTTACTCCCTTAACGCACATGGCGATGCTTATCGCCGGCGTGTACGCGACCCCCCCGACCCTGCCCCCGTCTTGGCGAGCCAAGTTGCCTAAACAGGTGCTCGGCGCGGGTCTCCTCTGCTCTCGTAGTGTCAGTGCTGTTGAGCATTTTTTCCCCTTCTGGCCCTCTCTTCAGAGGGATTCTTGGGGTTAGTTTTAGTGTTTTGCACGCGTACCTCCCTCCATGAGTATTGCGTATACTTTGGGTCCCGCGTGATTACACACTACTACGTTGAGCACGTAGTGACAGGCCATTATCGATGCTGCGGCTCATCAGCCCGCACTGCACCTGGCTTGCCACTTCCAGAATACGTGGCTACATCTCTCGAACTTGCCCCAAAAACTGCGCGGAGGACCCTGGCCACCAACTCGGCCCCTCTCCCTCCCGCACCCGCAAGTTGCACGAAACAATTTACAAAGGTTCCTGGCCCCAGTTTAGTTTTGTCCCTGTACTTCGGCGTAGACGCGATGCACAGAGGCATCCCACCCTCGAGCAGGGCGGGACACCGCGTCCCGCCGCTGCTCGCGGTACCGCCGTGCGGCGGACTACTGCGGACTCTACGCCGGACTTTGTACACACTGGAGACGTTTATTTTCGTCTCCACCACACCACGGGGTTCTTCTCCCAAGTCAATCCGTGCTCGCTAGCACGCACGGTGACCTTGGGAGTTTCCCCGTAGCCCAAAAAAAAAAAAAGTGCGCAACCGATGCGACCATCGCGACGTCCCTGGTCCTTGTGACCAGGGATGGCCCATTGTCGGGATGGGCCTAAAGTCGCTACCGACCACAGAGGTCCATGCCTGTGATTCCACCTCCTGTCCTTCCTCCATGTCGTCCCTGCCTAGTTCGCGCAACGACCTCCTGCCCACTGGCTCCCCGACGGATTACACCCGCGTGGCTTCCCAGGGCCTTGCCACCCTCCCATCAGTTACTGCCTGCCCACTAACCCTTTACCCCTTCGGGGGCTTTGCGACGGGACTGATGATGGTTGGTTTGGTTTTGTGTTACCATACCCCGTTTTACGCCGATGCCTGTGGTCTCGAGTCGCTTGTGCGACCCCACACGCCGTCCTCTCCCATGTCGTCCCTGCCGTTGTGCTACGACCTCCTGCCCACTGGCTCCCCGAC
>CAIQWC010000032.1 GCA_903875425.1 uncultured Actinomycetes bacterium
CCTCGAGGTCGATAGCCAAGGGGTCGTTGTAGCAGGTCACTAACACTCGATCACCACGCCGCAATGCCCGTTGGGCCCAAGCAAGGGCGAGTCGGGACTTACCGCTTCCCGCACCACCCGTCACGATTGCTCGATGGTTGATGTCGAGGCTTTCGAGAACTTGGGTCTCGAGCAACATGCGTTGTTCGAGCTGTGCGTGGGCAATCTTGCGCAGTCCCTCCACTGAATTATCAAAATCGGCGCTTGGACACAGCTCGTCCAAGATCAACTTGAAGGCGTGTTCTCCAAGATAAAACGATCCTTTGTCGATAGCACAGAGTTCGTTAATCCATCGCGGTATGTTTGCGAGTTTTCCCGAGTCGAGAATTTGAATCGTTCGATAACCAGCCGGCAACGAGCCCGTGATCTGTACGGTGGCAGGAGAAGCAATCACTCTTCGGATCTTGTTGTAAATGTCTCTGTCGATGTGGAGGAGTGTTTCGGTGAGTACTTCTCGCTGTGCTTGGAGTTGGCGAGTTGGGTCCTTGTCAAGCTTCTCGTCTTCACGGATTTTGTAGAACTCGCCATCTCGAATAGCAAACGCAGATTTGACTTCAATTAGCACCATGCCGTGGACCGGATGAATGAGAAGGATGTCCGCCTCTCGTTCTTTAAAGGAATTTTGGAGCAGCAGCTCAATATTTGGGATGATGACCCAGCCGGCATTGAGGCCGTAAAGCAGGCGCTCATATACCTTGAATTCAGAGTCGTGTTTAAAGTCTTCGCGACTTCTCATAGGTCGAGAAATAGCTGGCATCCTTTCACCCTACCTAGGTATTGAGACTTGGAAATTAAACAAGAGATCTTGTTCTAGTACCCACTAATTATCAAAATGGCCGGGACCTTAGATCGACAAGACTTGCAGCCGATTGGATTAGAAGGCCTGGTGTTACAACCTTTGGCTATGGTGAAAAGGGATGATTTAGAACCGACTATCAGCATGAGTCCTTGCTGAGAATTACTAAAAATGATGATCCCGTGAGGCACCGTCAGAAGATTCACGTTGCTTGCGTCAGTATGTATTCAGCCACACCTACCAGCAAGGAAGATTGATGAACGAAATTGTCTGTCCCCATTGCGATAAGGCCTTCAAAATTGACGAGGCGGGATACGCCGATATTTTGAAGCAAGTTCGTGATCGTGAGTTTGAGAAGTCCCTTCACGACCAACTCGAACTGGCCGAAAAGGAAAAGAATACGGCCATTGAACTCGCGAAGGCCCAGGTGGCGGCTGATCTCGCTCAACAGGCGGCGAGTAAAGACATCGAAATTGAAAAGTTGAAGGCTGAATTGAGTGGCACAGAAATGGTAAAGCAGTTAGCGCTCAACGAAGCGCTCGGCGAGATTGTGAAAGAACGAGACGGTCTCGCCCGCCAACTTGAAGTCAAGTCGGCAGAACAGAAATTACTGGAACATTCCTTGAACGAAAAGTATGAGGCTGAGATCAAAAGTAAAGATGAACTGATCGCCTACTACCGTGACTTTAAAGCCAAGCAGTCGACGAAGATGGTTGGAGAGTCCTTAGAACAGCACTGCGAAATCGAGTTCAACCAACTCCGGGCAACAGGATTTCCACGTGCGTACTTCGAGAAAGACAACGACGCCAGCACCGGGAGTAAGGGCGACTACATCTTCCGTGACTTGGGAGAAGACGGTACGGAATTCATCTCGATCATGTTTGAGATGAAGAACGAGAGCGACGCCACCGCTACCAAGAAGAAGAATGAAGACTTCTTCAAGGAACTCGACAAAGACCGCAACGAAAAGGGCTGTGAGTACGCCGTCTTGGTCTCACTTTTGGAATCCGATAACGAGCTCTACAACGCGGGCATCGTCGATGTCTCGCACCGTTATCCCAAGATGTATGTAGTCCGTCCCCAGTTCTTCATCCCCATTATCACGGTGTTGCGCAACGCTGCACAGAACTCACTGGCGTATCGAGCTGAACTCGCTCGGGTGCAAGAGCAGAACATTGATATCACGACCTTTGAGAGTGATCTTGAAACCTTTAAACAAGGTTTCGCGAGGAACTACGAATTGGCCTCGAAGAAGTTCAAGACCGCAATCGATGAGATCGACAAGACCATCGACCACCTTCAAAAGACAAAAGACGCTCTCTTGGGTTCAGAAAATAATCTTCGGCTCGCCAATAACAAGGCTGAGGACCTCTCGATCAAGAAACTCACCAAGGGAAACCCAACGATGGCAGCGAAGTTCCAGGAGGTCAGAGACCCCCTGGGAGGGGGTCAGGAATAGGGAGTTCAGATCGAAGGTCACGGTGGCAACGGCGGCCTAATTGGGATCTGGATAATTCCATCAAATAGTTCAAGAGGGTCCGAAGCCATTTGTTGTTACAGCCGTGGTTTAGGGTGTCTCGCATGTCTCTAGAAGCCCTCAGCCCAACTGTCATTACCGGATGGCTCGAGTGTGAGCACTCGCTCACGCTGCGCCTCAAAGGTTCATCAGCCCCCCAAGCCTTCGGAGATTTTGCCGATCTTGTGCGCGATAAGGGAACGGCGCATGAAGAAGCGGTGTTGGCTCGCTATGAGGCTGAGGGACTTCGGGTATTGAGGGTCCCAGAAAAAGGCGATCACAGCTTTGAACAGTGGGCGCAGAACTCGGTTGCCCTTTTGGACCAGCCCGATATTGACGTGATTTATCAATTCCCACTCGTTTGGAATGGGATCAAGGGTGTTGCGGACTTTTTGGTCAAGGTGAAGGCTGACGGCAACTACAGCCAATGGGAACCCGTTGACGCCAAGTTGGCTCGCAGTGAGGGAAAGCCCGGACACCTTCTCCAAATTTGTTTTTACGCAGAAGCCGTCGAATCGCTCGTTGGAGCACCGCCCAAGCAAATGCACTTAGAGCTCGGTTCTGGTGTGCGCGAGTCTCATCGCTTCGAAGAGTTTGGCCCCTATTGGCGGCGCATGAAATTAGAACTCTCCCGGGCTTCGGAGGGTGGCGCCGTTGATGTTGCCACTGAACCTGAGCCCTGCAAGTTTTGTGATTATTGCGATTTTCAAAAAATTTGTGAAACGCAGTGGCGCAAAGAGGACTCCCTGGTGTTTGTCGCCAACCTGCTCAAGGCCGATCGACAAGCTTTGAAAGCGGCGGGCATTGAAACTTTGGAAGCCCTCGCCACCGCAACGGTCGCTAAGGGTTTGCCAGAGGAGCGCTTCGAGCGAGTTCACGAACAAGCGGCGTTGCAACGTCAGCACCGCAATGACGAATCATCTCCCATTCCTTATCGACACGTCGCCCCTGGCGATGACCCTACCTGGGGACACGGGTACTCCCACCTCCCACACGCAGCTGCTGGCGACGTGTTTTTTGACCTCGAAGGCCACCCCCTGTTCACCGCCGAACGAGGCATCTTCTTCCTCTTTGGACTGCTCTACGAACAAGACGGAAAGTGGATCTACGACGCTCGCTGGGCTCATGACTTTGAATCCCAAGAACGCGAAGCTGTCGAGCTAGTTGCCTTCTTCGAACAACGCCGCAAGCAGTTCCCTGGCATGCACGTGTATCACTACAACCACACGGAGCGAAGCTCGCTGGCTTCGATGACCGCCAATACCGAAGCCTCCGTGGGGTTCGCACACTTAGCCTCACGCGGTCTCTTCGTTGACTTACTCACGGTGGTGCGAAACGCGTATCAGATGGGTATCGAGTCCTATGGCCTCAAGAACATCGAAAAGGTAATGGGTTTCAAGCGTTCAGGCGAGATCGAAGCCGGTTCGGGAGCAGTGCTGCTCTATGAGAGCTATGTGAAGGACAAAGGTAAAAACGAGCAATATCTCACCGACATCGCGCTCTATAACGAAAATGATGTTCGCTCTACCAAAATCCTTCGCGATTGGCTGATCGTGCACCGGCCCGAGGGGCTTCGGTGGCGAGACGCTGAACTACCCGAATACGACAACAACGCCGAACTCGATGAACTCGAATTCAACCTGCTGGCTTTTGACCAAGGAACGATTCAGCACCTCTTAGGAAATTTGATTGGCTACTGGAAACGAGAGCGCTCGGCTCAGATGACGCCTCTTCGGGCACTGGTGGCCCAACCGGCGGCCGATTTGGTGGACGAACCCACGGTGATTACCAACCTTGAAATCAAGACTCGAGAGGTCGTCTCCGAAGATCCCAACACGGGCATCGTCAAAGAAAAGGGAACCTTCAGGTTCCCAGAGCAAGATATTGATGATGGCTGGGGGGACAACCAAAAAAAATTCCTTGTTGGTGGCACTGATGGCCAGACGAGTTTTGCTAGCGGTTCAGAACTTGACCTCACTAATCGAAGCATTACCTTGACGTGGTCGCGAGATCCTGATCTCCAAGATCTCGTTCCCATCTCTGTCGTTCCCGATGATTGGGTAAGTCCGTCAACTAAACAAGCCGCCTTGCTAGAGGCTGCTCGCAATATCTTGGCGGATTCGAATTCTTTGCCCGAGGTGACACAAGAGATCTTGCGCCGGCACAAGCCTCGCTTTATCGACGGGGGAGGCCCCGCCAAGGGCGTCTTCACGGACGATGTCGATGAGATGATCGGCTGGATAAGCGAACTCGATCGCAGCATCGTGGCGATTCAAGGCCCTCCAGGGACCGGCAAGACTTATCGAGGTGCCCGCATGGTGCGAAAGCTGCTGAATGAAGGAAAGCGTGTGGGTATCTGTGCTCCGAGTTACGCCGCCATCGGCAACTTCATGGAAGCTGTGGTCAAGCTCCACCGCGATGAAGGTGGTTTTAATCTCAAGGCGGGCCAGAAGATCCCCGGTTCCAAATCTCCGAAGCCCTTAGAGCCAGAGGTGTATTACGCAACCTCTAACAAGACGATTGCGAATCCGAAATACAACTTGGTAGGAGGAACGAGTTGGTTCTTCTGTGGCAAAGAGATCATTGAGAACCCGGTTGACTATCTCATTGTCGATGAAGCAGGCCAGATGTCCTTGGCTGACGTTGCTGCTATGTCGCTCCATGCCACCAACGTTGTGTTGCTCGGAGATCCCCTGCAACTAGAACAAGTCTCCAATGCGCTTCATCCCGAAGGATCGGGGAGTAGTTCGCTTGAGTACATGCTTGACGGAGCCCTCACTATTCCTCAAGACCGTGGCGTGTTCATTGAAGAGACTCGTCGCATGCATCCGAGTATTTGTCACTTCATCTCGACCCAAATCTATGAAGACCGTTTACAGAGTCACGAGTCTTGTGAGCAACAAGTGGTCGAAGACTTTGGGGCTGGACTGCGTTGGATTGAAGCGCATCACGCGGACAATTCAACCGAATCAGTTGAGGAAGCGAAGCTGATCGTCGCTGAGATCAAGAAGTTGATGGGTAAGACCTGGACGAGTGAAAAAGGCGAACGGCGCCCCCTGGCAGCCAAGGACTTCATGATTGTGGCGCCTTTTAACAAGCAAAAGGATCTCATCCGTAAGGAATTAGAACTTGACCCTGCACTCGCACCCATCGCCGAGTCAGTTGGGACGGTGGATAAGTTCCAAGGCCGAGAAGCGCCGGTCGTGTTCTTTTCTATGACCACGTCAGATGGCGAAGGCATGGTCCGCGGCGCAGACTTCTTGTTCTCAAAGAGTCGTTTGAATGTTGCGGTGAGTAGGGCCAGAAGCCTTGCCTACCTCGTCTGCACCGACGCACTCTTGGGTACGAAGGCTTCCAAGGTTGATGACATGCGACTGATTGGGACGTTGAACTCGTTTGTGGAGATGGCCGAGATAGTGTGACGGCTGCGGCGAGAGCACGAGCCACAAAGGATGGTCAAAACTTGGGCACTGAGGCGTGAGGGCCTTGAAATTTCGTTATTGCCTTGGCACCCGCCTGATATCTCGCCTAGGGTCGCCAATGAGTTAGTGGCCCTGATCGCCACGAGCCCTCTACCGAGAAAGAGCCAAGGCGATGAACATCTCAGTTGCAACTAACCATGTGGGCCGAAGGGTTGGGGCGGGGATCACCGCTCTTGTGATGACCTGCTCGGTCTTGGTGGCCACCCTCCTCGGCTCAACCTTGCCCCAGAAGAGTAGGGAACGATTCCCCTTTCTCGTTGGCAATCTAGGCTTTTGGTCTGCGCCCCCGTGCGCTAGAGGCTGATGAGCGTTGGCGCTCCTCGGCTCGAAGCGTGATCGCAGTTCGCTGAGCAATTTCTGCCAGGTAAGCGGTAACCCGCTCAAGGTCAAGCGCTCCTGACGCTAGGGCTTCGCTCACCGCACAGCCTGCGGTGTCGCCGTGCTCGCAGTCGCTAAATCGACAGTGGGGGACGACGTCACAGATGTCGTGAAACGCCATGGCGATGCCGTGTTCGCCCGAGAACGACGCTGCGTCCCTTACCCCTGGGGTATCAATCACCACCCCGCCTGTCGGGAGGACGATGAGTTCACGATGGGTGGTGGTGTGCTTGCCTTGGCCTGATCGTGAGAGTTCTCCTGCGGTGAGTTGCTCGGAGCCCGAGAGCTCATTGGTCAAGGTGGATTTACCCGTGCCTGATTCTCCGAGCAACACGATGCTTTGATCCTTGATTCGTTGCCTCAAGGCGTTGAGGCCGTAGCCGGTGGCGGTCGACATCGTCATGGTTTCGACGCCGCCGAGTTTGGTTGAGATGTGGTTCGCAACTGCGTCCGCATCGTCGATGAGATCGCTCTTGGAAATGACCACGAGGGCTTCGGCGCCAGCGTCATAGGCCATGACGAGAAAAGTGGACAGCAGCTCCAAACGAAATTGCGCAACGGCCGAGTGGACGATGACGACAAGGTCAACGTTTGCCACCACTGTTTGGCGCTGGTCTTTATGGGGCCCACCCAGTCGAGCGAGTTCGCTGTGACGGGTCAGCAACACTGCTTGGTCGGCGGTGCCACCAAGCCAGTCGCCAACGACGAGTTCTTGGCTGGCTTGAGTTTCGATTCGCAGTGCCCCTTGCGCGGTTTCGATGGTGGCGAATCCTCGATCCACTCGACTCACCCGACCGAGTACCCCCGGAAGATCTCGATCCTGACATTCCTCGACTTGAGCGGTGGAGAGACCTAATGCGTTCAAGCGGGCATCAGGCATGGTCGAAGTCATAGTGCAACGCTAAGTGACGATTGAAGGAACGAGGCGCCATCACTAGAGAGCACCCTCGTCAAGGTGGGAAAGGACTTCTCTGGCGCGAATCCTCACTTCTTGGATGTCGCTGAGTTTGGTGGAAGCCGCAACTTGGCGAGCCATGCGGTGATTTGATCTGAGCTGATCGTGGTGGCGATCGAGGAAGTCCCAATACAGCGTGGTGAAGGGACAGGCTTGAGGTCCCGTGCGGGCCTTTCGATCAAAGACACAGTCTTTACAAAAGTCACTCATCTTGCCGATGTACGCCCCACCAGCGGCATAGGGCTTGGTCGCCATGACCCCACCGTCGCCATAGAGCGCCATGCCAATGACGTTGGGGGCCATGACCCACTCGGCCGCATCAACGAATCGTTCCGACATCCAGTCCATGAGCGCTCTGGGATTGATGCCAGCAATGAGGCCCAAATTCCCCAGCACCATTAATCGTGGGATGTGATGGGTCCAGCCAAAGGTATCGACGTCTTCAAGTACGTGGGACACGCAGTTCATCGTGGTGGAGCCAGAGGTGAAGAGCGGGGGGAGTGGCCGGGTGGCGTTGAGGGCATTCAACTCCTTGTACGCAGGGCCTTGGGTCCAATAGAGACACCACACAAACTCGCGCCACCCAATGACTTGGCGGAGTAGTCCTTCGGCACTCCAGTGACACCAAACAATGTCACGCCATGTTTGGCTCATGAGAAGCATCAGGGCGTCGGTAGAGGGTCGAGACTGCCGTTACGCGCCCAGGCGAAGACACCAGTACCTAAGCTCATGGCTTCACCTTAATGACTCCTTACCCGGACTCTTCGACCGGCTGATCAGTCAAGCCAGGCGCACTGAGCGCAGCGATGCGATGGAACTCTAGGCTGTAGGAATGAGCGAATCACTAACGGCCAAGCGAGTTGTCATAGTCGGGGGATCGGGTGTCTTGGGCGCCGAATTTGCCCGCCAGCTCCGCGAGGCTGGCGCCAGGGTGGGTCTGCTGGCGCGGCAGGTGGCTTCGATTCCGAGCGATCTTCAAGACCTCGTTCACGCAAAGGTCGATATTGGTAATCGGGATGATCTGGCCCGAGCGCTCCGTGAGGTAGCAGCCGAAGGAATCGACGGAATAATCAATGCTGCCGGAGTCGTCGCCTTCGGTAGTCTCCATGAATTGCCGTCTTCGGTAGTGGAGGAACTCTTCCGTGTTAACGCAGTGGGGACGATCAACGTATTGGCCTGTGGTGCTGATGTAGTGGAGGAGGGTGGATTTATTGTGTCGCTCTCGGGCGTTGCGGCAGATATGACGGTACTGAACATGAGCGCCTACTGTGCGTCGAAGAGTGCGGCCCATGTCGCCATGGCCGTAGGTGCTCGCGAGCTTCGATCGAAGAAGATCAGCGTGCTCGATGTTCGCGCTCCCCATACTGAAACGGGATTAACCGATCGCGCCCTATGGGGCAGTGCACCAACGATGCCGCCGGGCTTAGCGCCATCGGTGCTCGTGACTCGCGTTCTGAGCGCCGTGACCAATGGCGAGCGCGACCTGCCAGCGGATTCGTTCTCGACCTGAGATTACCCTGTGGCCGAGGACTCTTAAAGCCTAGAATGCCTCTGTCAGGGTGCGGCCCGGAGAGAGGCATGAGAGGGAGTCACTTGCCCGTATCCTATTTTTAATGACTTCCCCCCTCCACTACAGCCGCCCAACAATTTGGAGCGTGGCTCATGCCGAGGCCCCCGAGGTAGTCACCTCCGCATGGTTCGATGAGCAGCTCAGCGACACCTACCAACGATGCCGTATCCGCCCCGGGCTTTTACAAAGCGTCGCCGGCATTATCGAGCGTCGCTGGTGGCCCGAAGATCTCCGTTTCGATGAAGCAGCCGCCCTAGCCGGTGCACAAGCCATGGAGCAAGCAGGCATTGCGGCCTCCGACGTTGACCTTTTAATCTCGACGTCGGTATCGAGGCACCATCTTGAGCCTTCGGTGGCCTGTGCGGTACACCAGCACCTGGGACTTCCGTCGACGGCCACCAACTATGACCTAGCCAATGCCTGTCTTGGCTTTGTTAATGCCATGGACATTGCCGCGATGGCTATTGAAACAGGTCGTGCTCGCGTGGTACTCATCGTCGACGGTGAGGGAAGCCGTGCGACGCAACTTGCTACCATCAGGCGGCTGCAAGAAACCACGACAATCTTGAGCGATGTCTTTGATCAGTTCGCATCGCTGACCCTTGGATCTGGGGCGGCTGCCATGGTGATGGGTGGACCACGAGATGGCTCGCATCGCTACCTTGGTGGCATCTGTCGTGCCGCTACCCAACACCATGAACTCTGCGTTGGCGACTTAGAAAGTATGAAGACCGACGCTGGCGCCTTACTCAAAGGTGGTCTGGCCTTAGCGGACGAAGCCTTTCGGGCAGCCGCTGAGCAGGGCTGGTCCTGGCATGATGCTGATCGGTATATCCCCCACCAAATCTCAACGGTCCACACTCAAAAACTTTGCGAACTCGCCGACATTGATATGGCCAAGGTTGCTCAGACCTTCCCGCTCTTTGGCAATATTGGTCCGGCGTCTGTGCCGTATACGCTCTCGACGGTTGCGGCTGATCTCCAGCAGGGCGAGCGCGTGGTCTTGTTAGGGGTTGGCTCGGGCCTTAACTGCGCCGGCGCTGAATTGCTCTGGTAATGACCGTGGCGACACCTGCGGCTCTGTCGCCGACACCCGAACAGCTTGCGGCTTGGGGGATAGATCCCGCTTGGTCGAGACGGGTGAGAATCGACGGCGCTGATGGACGCCCCGTTAATTGGCATGTCTTCGACACGGGACCCGGCCCCCGCGGCACCATTGTTTGTGTTCATGGCAATCCCACCTGGGCCTATGCCTGGAAAGATCTGCTCACCACGCTGAGTCCGGCATGGCGCGTCATCGCCGTTGATCAAACCGGCATGGGCTATTCAGAGCGTGAGCGGCCTCGAACCTTGGAGCAACGCATAGAAGAGTTAGTCAGTTTTTGCCGCCAAGAAGTATCGGGACCGCTCGTCGTGGTGGCCCACGACTGGGGTGGGGCCATCAGCGTCGGGGCGGCTGACCAACTTCAAGTCGAAGCGCTGGTACTGGCCAATACTGCGGTAGCGAAACCAGATGACGTCGCGGTACCCCCCTTGATTACGGCGTCGCGAGCACTCGTCAATGTGATGTGCCGATATACGCCGCTCTTTGTAGAAGGCACAGCCCGAATGACGAGCCGGCAGCACCGAGCAGCCCTGCGCGCCCCGTATCGAGGAGCGAAACGCCGAGTAGCGGTTCGTGATTTCGTCGCCGATATTCCCCTTCGTCCTTCGGATATCTCCCATGGGGCCTTAGAACGCTGCGGAGAAAATTTCGCAGCACTGACCTGCCCGATCTTGCTGCTGTGGGGTGCGAAAGATCCGGTGTTCCATGATCGTTTCCTCCGCGACCTGAGACAACGCGCTCCCCATGCTGATGTCCAGCGCTTTGCCGATGCTGGTCACCTCGTCGCCCTCGATAAGCCAATCGGTGCTGTGGTCGCCGATTGGCTTCATGCTAAGGCTTCGCGGCAGTCGACCGTGGCGCGCGACGCTAGATTCTCGGACGTGCTCGCGACAGTGAAGCAACGAGCTAACGATGAGCGTCCCGTCTATGTCGGCCCCGACGGATCCCTGAGCTGGGCCGCCTTGGCCGAGCGTTCACGGCAGCTAAGCCATGTGCTCCGAAGCGATGGACTCAGTAAGGGTGATCGCGTAGCGGTACTGATTCCACCGAGTCCCGATCTCTTGGTGGCGGTATGTGCGCTGTGGCGCTGTGGAGCCGTCCCCGTGCTCGCCGATGCTTCAGCGGGATTGGGCGCACTGAAAACCTTGATGCGCGCGCAAAGTCCTCGCTACGTATTAGGGACCAAGCTCACGCTCTTGCTGGCGCGCAGCCTTCGTTTTGCGCCCCGCGCCCGCTATGGCTTGTTCGGCTCCCTGCCTGGCACCCTCGATTGTGGCGGCCTAAACGCGGGGGACGAGCACGATGACGCAGTGATCGCCAGCGATGATGTTGCCGCCATCGTGCATACCTCGGGCGCGACGGGACCAGCCAAGGCCGTGCGCTATAGCCACGGACAACTCAGCGCACAGCGTGGCGCCATGAATAGCTTGGTAGATCGTGATCCCGATTCGGCGTTTACGACATCGTTTGCAGCCTTTATGTTGCTTTCACCACTGCTTGGCAAGACCTGTGTCCGGCCAGATTTCAATATCAATAAACCTTCAACCTTAGGTTTTGATGAACTCTCTAAGGCGAGTCAACGAGCTCGTGTTGGTGCGGCGTGGCTCTCGCCCGCATCGGCGAGGCGGGTGGTTGCCACGGCTAAGGGGCGCACGCTGCCTATTCCTCTCGTGATGCTCGCGGGGGCACCTATCGCTCCGTCGCTTCGACGTGAGCTGGCGGCCATTACGGGAGGTGCCGTGCATACTCCCTACGGCATGACCGAATGCCTCCCCGTTACCGACGGCGTGCAGCGAGTGGCCAATGAGTCGCATGCTGGCGTTGGTGTCGGCGTGGCACTTGATGGATGTGCGATTGTCATTGAGCGACTCGATGCGCCGGGCCATGGCGTGGTGGCCGATGATGGATGGGGCGAGATTCTCGTATCGGCTCCATGGCTCTTTGACGGCTATGAGGGATCCTCAAGCGCTGACGTGGCCTCCACGGTGATGATGGACGGCGTTCGCTTTCACCGAACCGGTGACGTTGGCTATCTCGCGGGCGAGGAACTCTTCGTGTTGGGCCGGCGTATCCACGTCATTGACGCGGCATCGGGGCCCTTAGCTAGCGTGGCCCTAGAAGGCAGCGTGAGCGATGCCCTCGCTAACGAGGTAGCCGCCGTAGGGGTGGGCCCTAAGGGAGCCCAAGTTGTGGCGTTAGTTCTTGAGCGGGAGGGGTCACTACGCTTAGCACCCCCAGCAATGAGCGAAGCGGCGAGAGCGGCACTGAGCATTCCGGTAGCTGCGGTACTTGAAGGGACCTTGCCACGGGATCGTCGTCACCAGTCCAAGGTGGATCGAACAACACTGAGCCGTGATGTGAGCAACTTCCTAGCTGGCCGCTGACATGCTGCGTGTCCTTGTAACGGGAGCTAGCAGCATGCTTGGCCGAGCCGTTGTCGAAGGCTTGGTCCAGCGAGGAGACGACGTCACCTGTTTCCAACGTCGACCCAGCGCGTCACAAGGGAAAGACGTACTCGGGGACATACGAGACGCTGATGCCATTGCCTCTGCGTCTCAGGGTTGCGAAGCCATAATTCATCTCGCGGCCCTCGTGGCACCTCGTCCGCGCTGGCGCGACGCCTATGACGTCAATGTTGGGGGTACGACCAAGGTGCTCGATGCGGCCCGAGATTGTGGCCGCCTGGTCTACATCTCTACACCCTCGGTTGCGTTCGACGACAAACCCAGCGTGGGGAGTGCCGCCGAAGTTGCCCGCTACGAAGGCCCCGATGCGTATGCCCGATCCAAGGCCATGGCAGAAGTCGAGGTGTTGTCTCGGCGAGACCTGGCCTGCGTGATTCTTCGCCCCCACCTGGTCTGGGGACCAGGAGACACCCAGCTCGTGGGTCGCATTATCAGCCGTGCGCGTCAGGGACGTCTTGTGTTGCCCGATCACGGGCGGGTACTCCTCGATACCACCTACATCGACGACGCAGCCTCCGCCATTATCGCTGGCCTTGATCGTAGCGACGACGCCCCCCAAACGTGGGGTCGTCCCTGGGTGGTCACGGGCAATGATCCGAGGCCGCTCGCCGAATTAGTCGCTGGAATTTTGGCTGCCGCCAAGATCTCACGTTTGCCGAGGTCGCTTCCTGCACCGGTCGTTGAACGTATTGGTTGGGTCCTCGGGCGCTGCTGGCCAACGGATGAACCACCCTTAACTCAGTTCGCCGCTCGTCAGTTATCGGTAGCTCACTGGTTTGATCAACGAGATACTCAAAGGGCGCTTCGCTGGCAGCCCATGGTCAGCGTTGATGAGGGCATTCGTCGGCTCTCGACGTGGTTTCAAGAGCATGATTTGAGTACCTGATCACACTTTGGAGCCACCGTACTCTCAAGGTAGGTGTGGTGTTGGCGAGGGCTTCGCCGGAGCTCGAGTTCGCTCAGGTTCACCATCATCGTCGACGAGACCGAGGAATTTAAGAATCCGCCTCCCGCCGCCCCCATCGTCATCGTCGTCGCCGTCTTCGCTATTCCAGATTCTCCAGAAGTAATAGGCGGCAAACGCCGCGGCGACCATGCGGACGATGGCTCGTGGGTTCGTCAGAATCCAATGCCAGGCCTCACCCATAGGAATTCTCCATGGCAAGACTCTGCCATCGAGCTGTGACATCTATTCCTAGCAACGCACAAAGGGCGAGGTCATCGCGGCAAGTAAGGCTGCGTAGTTGACGGCGAAGCTGAGCTCTTGGCCCACCGAGGCCTCCCCATCGAGGCTTTCAAGCACGAGATGGTCGCTGCTAGAGCCGATGATGGTGAATCCCTCGGGAGCGGTTAAACCCGAGGGATCAGTGTCTTGTCGGCCCAAGGCGACGATGACCCGGTGAACGAGGCCTTCGCGGTGTTGGCGAGGGTGTTCTTCGCCAAAGGCATTTTCGCCCCTTGACCCCCAAGGATTCGCAGGTTTTGTATTTGACTCAATGACTTCGGCGGTCAAGGTAAACGCATTGTCCTTGAGGCCTTCGATATGGCTTCGGTGCACGGTTTCTCGGCCAAGCAAGATGGATTCGCCAAGGCGTAGGTGGTTAATACGTCCGATATGGCTATCGACACCGAAGGCCCAAACGAGATTCGCAGAATTTCCCCCCGAAATGATCTCGAGTTCCATATCGAGGCTGCTTTCGAGTGAGTCAACGAGATCTGATAGTTGACTCATGTTGGTGTTGTCAGGGATCACACCGCTTTGACAGGCCAAATTGGTGCCGATGCCTTTGACGTAGATACCTGGGAGTTGGCGGACGGCGCGGAGTACTGCTTCGACATCCTCAAGCATGATGCCTTCACGGAGGTCTCCGAGTTCGACCATGAGAATGACGCCGTGTTGCCTGTCTTGCGAGAGAGCTTCTAAGGAGAGGGCTTCGATGACGCCTAATTCAGTATTGAGGCTGATATCAGCGTGGGCAACGACGCGAGCTACTTGGCTAGGCATAGGCGAGCGAATGAGCATGATGGGATGGGTGATGCCAGCATGTCGGAGTCGTTCTACGTTTTCTATGCGAGATTCACCCAGCGACGTTGTACCGGCATCGATGAGTTGCTTCGCTACCTCGGGATTACCGAGCGTGGCTTTGGTGACGCCACAGACTTCAATACTGAGGGGTTGGAGTTGGGTGACGAGAGTACTGGCGTTGTGATGAATGGCTTGGAGGTTGGTGGTCAACCTCGGGTTGTTCATGTCGTCAAGGCGGCGGGGATTCGGATGAGCTCGGGGAAAGCGCCGATCACCATATCGATGAGACGACTCGTGGGCCGAGTTAACGCGTCGGTAACGGGGATGTTCAGGTCTCGTTCGAATTCTTTGATCGCGAAGCTGACCTCTCTATCATCCATATTCTCATGGTTGATGGTGAGGCCAATGACCGATGCGTCAGAGAAGGTCTCGAGCAAGGTGATCTCACGAGCCGGAGATGGCGTAGGGATTTGGGGGAAGTCACCAAGGTAGTGTCGAGCGGGAGCGTGCTGCAAGATAACCCCATTGGGTTTGGCGCCCCGAAGAATAAACGTTGAAGAGAGATAGGCCGGATGGCTTAAGGCCCCCTGGCCTTCGATGATGATGACGTCGGGGTGTTCACCAGTAAAGGCTTCAACTACCGCGCTCTCCATCTCGCCGGAACAGAATTGACAAGGTATGGCATCTAAGGCCACGCCGTAGCGCACACCTTGGATGAGGCCGGTTTGGCCGGTACTCACCATGACCGCGTGGACGCCATAGTCGTTCAGTGCTTTGGTCAGAATCGTGGCGGTGGTTCGCTTACCAACGGCTGAATCGGTTCCGAGAACCGCGATCCTCGGGCAGGTTACCGTATCGATGCGACCAGAGAACATATGGAGATCTTTTTTGTCAGGCGGTCGGCGTACGTCAATAATCTCGACGTCGTTGGCGGCAGCTTCGGCGACGAACTCGAGGTCGTCATTTAAGAACTCGTGGAGGCCATTGACGATGCTGATGCCTTGTTCCATCGCATCGAGAAGCACACGGCGTTCCTTGGAGTTCAACATGCCCGAGAGCGGGGCCATGCCGAAGATGAGATAGTCAGGTTTGGGGAATTGGAGATGAATCGCTGCCGTTAAGTCCCGAACGATAGGGATGCCATTGGGCTGATCATCAAGGAAGAGACCTGCGTCTTGGCCGACGTGGTGAGAATCAATAACCGACAAGATGCGGTATCGCTCCGAGTGTCTCACGAGGCCGTTGGCAGTTTTGCCATCTTGGGAGCCAAAGTTGGCTTCGCAGTAGATAACGGCGGTGGGAGAAGTGGTTTCTTGAGCGACCATCGCACGAGAGGGGGGGACAGTAGCCATGGGGCTCCTTGAGACGAGCCAAGAAGAGGCGACGGTGTGGACGAGCCTGAGAAATCACAAGCATCCACCAAGGGGTCCCCAAGAAGCGTGAAGTTCCTAGTGTACAGGGCTTTTTCTCAAAAAGTTCTGGCCCGGCCTATGGGGCGTGGCGAACCCGAGCACGTGGGGCCAGAGGTGGCCGAGGGATCACGTAATTTCCCAGCGAACGCTGAGCAATGACAATGCGAAGCGCACGGAAGCCTTGGCGTTCTCTGATTCAACGCTGAGTACGCTTTGGGGCTAGGCCCGCGGATCAACTGCACCTACCGTTCAGCTACTGCTTCTTGATGCCCCCATATAAGTAGCGCTCGGTGAAACCTCGAAAGAGCAGTACGGTGGCCAGCGACGCGGGGAATCGGAATCGTCTTCCATTGGGTTGGAACACCGTGAGACCTCGGTCTTGCAGACCCAAGATCGAACCCCAGCGATATGGGGTTGCTTTAAAGCGCTTATGGCTTGGCTTCCCCTGGGAGAGAGCGTTGATATTGGCGATCACGACCTTCCAACCCCAATTACGCGCTGAGCTTCGAAGCGGGTCACTAGCCGCTACGTCTCCCACCGCGAAGATATTTCGCTGGCCCGAGACGAGGAGGTGTTCATCGACGATCACAAAACCGTGATCGTCGAGGATATCGCGAGGGAGAAAACCACTATGGGGCCGGGTGATACCCGTAGCCCAAAGAACGAGATCTGCGCGGAAGGGTTCTTGTCCCGACGAAAACCGTAGGGGCTCTGTGGTGAGTGCCGTAGGGGTCATGCCGTTGGGGAGCTCCACTCGATGATGGGGGTGGAGGTGGACGCCATCGCGAGCAAGGACGCGGCTCACCCACGCTCGCACTTTCGGGTGGTAGTCGGAGAGGAGAGTCTCCTTGCCGTAGAAGAGATGAATAGTTTTGTTAGTACTCAGCGCCAAGTTGTCAGCGACACTGACTCCCGTTGCACCTCCGCCAACGATGGCGATAGTGGAGGCAGCCTCAATCATTCGAGCATGATCGTCTAGCTCTTGGTCGATCTCTGCCTGAGTTTGGCTTCGGTCATGTCGCCAAAAACCATTACTCGCTCCCGTGGCGATAACGAGGAAGTCGTACGACTCGATAGAGCTTGTTGCGTCGACGTGTTCGATGGTCACGGTCCGAGATGAACGATCAACCTCGATGGCGCGCCCGTGGATGGTAGGGACCTTGGCTAATTTTTTAAATCGAGATAGGGCAATAAAATAAGACGCTCGCCACTGAGCAGGGTTAGTGAGGCGGGTGCCAAGTTCTTGGCCACTGAGGAGTGCAGGCTTGGTAGAAACTCCCAAGACATCGAAGTTCCGACTGAGTCGGGTGGTGATGAGGATGCCGGTATCGCCGAGTCCCAGCACAATGACTCGAGGCTTTGTATGGCTACTCATGGTCCATAACCTCAACCGTTTCCCTCGCTAAATCCATGAAGAATCGAGACGAGCCTAATAGGGTAGAACGCATAACACCGTGCTTGCCTGAGGGTATTCAGCAAGCGTGAAGGACGAAAGAAGGCGGCGATGAGCGGAAGAGCTCTGGGGCAACGACTACACAAGACAGGAGCGCTGTTCATTGTTTTGGTGGCCTACGTCATCGCCGTGGGCGGCGCGTGGTTGGTAGCGCAAGCCTTTGGCTTCCATCGACCCGTCTGGGCTTTGGGACTTGGCTACGGAGCCGCGACCCTCATTATTTATGGATGGTCATGTCTTCTTGACAACGCGTCAATGTTTGATCCCTGGTGGAGTGTATTGCCAGCCGCGGCCGCGGTGTGGCTCAGCTGTGGGGCCACAGCGGGAGTGCCCACGCTTCGGATCATCCTCGTGTTAGTTACGGTTTGGGTCTGGGCGGTACGGCTCACCCTTAACTGGATCCGAGGTTGGGCAGGCCTTCACCACGAAGATTGGCGCTACCTCGATCTCTACACCAAGGGCCCTAAATACCTCATGTCGCTCAGTGCGGTTCACTTCTTTCCAACGTTTATTGTCTTTTTGGTTTCGGTGCCCATGGTTCCGGCCTTGGTATGGGGACATAACCGAGTCAGCGCGCTCGACTGGATTGCCTTAGCGCTGGGGCTTAGTGCAGCGGCTATGCAGCTCATCGCCGATGAGCAGATGCGCGCGTTTCGAAGGCAAAAACAATCCGGTGCGGTTATGGATCGCGGGCTATGGCGTTACTCGCGCCATCCCAACTACTTCGGCGAAGTGCTGCTGTGGTGGTCGATCTGGCTCTTTGCACTCAGTGCAGATCCTGCTTGGTGGTGGACTGTGGTTGGACCTATTGCGGTTACGGTCATGATGTTGGCTGCCTCGATTCCTATGCTTGATGAGCGCAGTCGTGCTCGGCGTCCTGAGTTTGAGGCCTACGCCAAGACGACCTCTGCCTTTGTGCCGTGGCCTCCGAAGAAATTGTCGGCAGGTAACCGGCCTCGTGAGGCCTAGAGCGTTGGGAATTCAAGGGTAAGGCTGGCCTCTAGAGCCCTTCTCTACGCTTCTATGACGCCGTCACCTAAAGCCGAGAAACCCGTGTCTTGACTTGCTGGTCATCGATCGCTCATAGTTTGAGCGCTCGAAGAGAACGTCGTGTCAAACTCGAAGCCGTGGTACGCAACACAATCAAAACGCGAATCATAGGATTTGCGCTCGCTACACATCTGGGTCCGACACTTGCGGTTTCGACTATCGCGACAACATTAGGACTTCAAGCGGGCTTAGGGCCCATGGCTCCGGTTCTTTTTGTGGTGGCGTTCACGGGACAGTGCTCGGTGGGATGGAGCAACGATGCAGCCGATGCTGGTCTTGATGCCCTAGCTAAACGCGTTGAAAAACCAACGGTGCAAGGAGCGGTGAGCCCGACGCAACTTTGGTACGCAGCTTCGATTGCAGCGGTAATTTCTATTGGTCTCTCGTGGCTTTTAACGTGGCAGTCCGCGCTCCTCTACGGCGTGGCGCTAGGGTCAGCGTGGATCTACAACCTTGCCCTTAAAGCCACGTGGGCGAGTTTCGTACCCTACGCAGTTTCGTTTGGTCTCCTACCCGCCATTGTGACCGTGGCCGGGTCTCCATCGCACTGGCCACCACGCAGCGTGATGCTTGGCGCGGTACTTCTTGGGGTTGGCGCTCACTTCATTAATACCCTGAAGGATGTGTCGCACGACCACACAACTGGCGTTCGTGGCCTACCGCAGATGATGGGACCGGGACTATCTCTTTGGGTAGGTGTGGCGTGCACGGCTATGTCGCTTAGCCTGTTCTTCTTGGCTGCTCACGCGTCGTCGTGGGCGCTGATGGTCATGATCGCGGGTGCGCTTGGTCTAGTCGCCGTGGTGACGACCGCGTTATTAAAAGCCCATCACTGGGCGTGGCGCTTGATTATTGGAGAAGCGCTTCTCTGCGTCGTGATGATGGTGGTCTCGGGAACCGCACTGCGTCACTAACGCGGTGCCTTAGCGATAGCGGCGATGAATTCGTCGAGCAATCACAAGACTAAGCGCGCCAAGGATAATAAGACTCGGCCCATAGAGCAGTGGGGTTTCTAGGTTTGAACCCGTGGAGGGTAATTGGGGCGGCGTCGTCGTCGTGGTCGTTGTCGTTGTCGTTGACGCCGTTGCGGCACTCAATGTCGCCGACGTCGTCAAGTTGGGAAGTTTGCCGGGGTTCGCGGTCGTTACGACTACGGAATAGGCCTGCGTATTGCTGACGCCATGGATGACGCAAGAATTTGTGTGCGCATCACTGGTGATGCAATGTGCGGAACCAGGGGATGCGCTGGCTACGTAGTGGCCTTGGTTCTGGCCAAAGTTGTTCGAACCCACCGGCGAATTCCAGCTGACCGTTAGGGTCGTGTCACCTCGCGTCACTGAGGTGATCGTGGGGGTAACGAGCGCAACAATGGTGTCCGTCAGGGGGTTAATTGCGTAGCTCCCCAGTGTGGCATTGGTATCCAAAATCTGGCCATTCACGGTTTGGTCATTGAACCAAAAGACCAGTTGATCACTTGGGATGTTGGTTTGGAGAGAGACCGCAGTGGCGATGGAGGAGATCGTATTACTTGCCAAGCAAGGAGCAACCTGAATCAGCGTGTTGGCTTCATCCTCGACATTGCACCAAGCGATACTCATCGTTTACTCCTTAGGGTCTATGCGCTTT
The DNA here is from genome assembly GCA_903875425.1 of uncultured Actinomycetes bacterium. Lineage (GTDB taxonomy): Bacteria > Actinomycetota > Acidimicrobiia > Acidimicrobiales > RAAP-2 > CAIQWC01. The sequence continues at coordinate 19,874 of CAIQWC010000032.1, forward strand.
CCCGATCGTAGGGCAGATGGAAATGTAGCGAGGAGCGATTAGCTGATTTGAACTAACGCCCAGGTAGCCCCGCCTGCACAAAGAGACCAAGCCAGCGTTCTGAACCAGTGATAGCGCAAGAGTCGATGATGAAGCGTCTCGTCAAAACCGTGACTGAGTTGGCTATGAATGGGCACCGCTGCGACCATGGTGAGCACGACGGCTGCGAAGGCAGCCGTCGCTGTGATGATCCATGATGGCCAGGTTTGGTGTGGACCACGCAGGAGCCAGATTCCAAGGCCTCCTGCTTGGGCTAACCACGCGGGACCTACCGCCCATGTAATGCGGGTGGAGTGTTGACGGTGGAAATCTAACCAGTGTTCTTCGCCTACGAAGGCGAAGGAAGGGTAGATCACGAGTGCGACGGTGGCACTTAAGCCACAGAGATACACACTGGAGATCAAGGTAACGATCGTGCCGAGTTCCATAGGCCTCAGGCTAGGGGGTGGAGCGCACGCCTTCACCAACGATCGCGTCGCACTTGATCGCTGCGGTAGCGGTCAAGTACGACGAGCAAAGCTCTTGCTAGGGCGTTGGGATCAAGGTACTTGGCTGAGCCACGATGGGATCGGGAAGCCCAACTGCGGCTTCAGTGATTGCGTGGGTGCCGTACGCAATTGGTTTGTTGTTCAAGTTCTCCATGAGGGGACCCTCACAGATCGCAACGGTGAATTTCGTACCGTTCGTTGCCGTGAGCTGCTTCGGCTGAATCACGCAGGGGAAGGACCAGAGATTACTGCTACCGCCGCCAGGCTTTCTCGTCAAGGTGAAGACGCGCTTCTTACCTGCTTGGATGACCCAGGTTCCATTAGCTTGCTGCTGAGGAAAGGTTGCTGGAGCACCAAAGATCGACCAGATGGTGTTTGGGCCAGCAGGTCGAGGCTTACCGCCGGTAAGCACGGTATTGGCGAAGGAAGTACCGGTGGTAATGACAGGACAGGTTGCGACACCAATGCGGAAACGATATCCGTTGAGGGTCATGAATTGATTTGTAGGCGTAGCGCCCGAAGCCGCGCAGAGTGCGTAAGGCAGGTTGGTGTATTTCTTAATGTGAATCCCCGAGGCGTGTGCGTAGGCTTTGAGGTTCAGCTTGATATTGGGAGCCGATGCTGCGCTTGAGGCAAGTCCTGCAAACAGGGCTAGTGATAGTACGGGGGCGATAAATCCCTTTTTCATGGAAACTCCAAATTGATTGGGTGGCTACAAGGTTAACGTAGTAGGCGATGGTCGAGAAAGCCCAATGCGATGGTTAAACCTTAGGCGATCAGGTCTGAAACCAGACGGCGGATTCTCAGCCTGTTCTCAGGGTGATACGGGAAACAGGGCTCAATCACGCGACGGTGTGGGGCGCCACCGTAGTTTCCGAGCGAAGCTTTGCGAGTTGGGGAACCCCACCCGCAAGCGTACGGGCGCTGGCTCGCACGGCCCCTAAGCGTTGCCACCGGTGGAGGTCCTGTCGGGCCGAGGGCTTCATGCTTGGCGATCTCGTAGTTTTGGCACTTCATAGAGGGGAGGCTGGTGGTTCCTCGTTCGTCGCCGAAGTAACGAATAGGAGAAGAAACGCTGCGGTCGTCATGGCGAAGAACGCGTCATTGAGAAAGTGCTTCTAGGCTAGGCAAATGACGCTTCGCCTCGTTTCATGGAATGTCAACGGTATCCGCGCGGTGCATAGCAAGGAACTTTTCCAGCCTTTCTTGGACGAGGTCCAACCCGACATCGTCTGCCTCCAAGAAATTAAGGCTCACCAAGAGCAGTCGCCGCTAGAACTAGAGGGTTTCCACGAGTACTGGCACTCAGCGGAGAAGCCTGGTTACTCAGGCACCGCTATCTTTTCGAAAATAAAGCCCCTGAAGGTGACCCAAGGTCTAGCAAAGCGCCTCGAGGCGAAGCATGAACTCGATGACGATGACTTTGGTAACACCAATACAGAAGGTCGCGTGATCACGGCTGAGTTCGATGACTTCTACCTAGTCACGGTGTATACGCCCAACGTTAAAGATGATCTCAGTCGCTTAGCCGTCCGCCATGAAAAGTGGGATCCGGCGTTTTTAGCCCACGTCACGGCACTCGCGAAGAAAAAGCCCGTGGCGTTTTGTGGGGACTTAAACGTTGCGCACACGGAAGATGATTTGGCACGGCCAAAACCCAATGTTGGCAAAGCTGGCTTTACCGATGAAGAGCGCGCCGGTTTCGACGCCATGCTCAACGCGGGCTTCGTGGATACCTATCGCATGTTTACCCAAGGCAATGGTCACTACACCTGGTGGTCGTATCGCGGGGGAGCGCGCAGCAACAACGTCGGATGGCGTATCGACTACTTCTTGGTTTCTGATGATCTCGCCCCTAAGGTGCTCGACGCTCAGATCCACGATCAAATCATGGGCTCAGATCATTGCCCGGTCAGCATTACTCTCGACCTTTAGAAAGGTGATCGGCCGCACGATTGCCATCCTTAGGCAATAGTGTCGCCGCCACCATCTAGTGCATCGTGACTGTTCGTGTCAACGAGAAATTCTTGACGCCACATTGATGGCGAGGATCCGGATAAGCCTCTGAGTTTGGCAACCAAGGCAGCGCTGCGACGCATGATCAAGAGTGCACTAGTAATCAAGAGCAGGCCGACGGGCACTTCAACGAGGATTCCCGAAAGCACTGCTCCTCCGAAACCTCGCGTTCCCCATGAGAGGGTGATGTCGAACCAAGCGTCCATCAGCATCATGGAACCCGCCATCACGAGCCCAACGAGAGCGATTTGTCGGCGCTTATGCCCTAACCATGCGGTCGACAAAAGTACGACAGCCAAAATGCAGTCGAATCCGACCCAGGCAAGTGACCAAGCTTGCGTCTTTTCAGTAATCGGGAGGCTGTAGGCCAACCAGGTGATCCATGGCACCAACAAGACGGCGGCGCCGAGGGTCACGGCGATCGATATCTCGCGCAGAACGAAGATGCCGAAGGCTTCGCGGGTAGAGCCGACGTTTTTGGCAAGGAGACGAGCAACATGTTCACGCTCTGGGTCCGACCAAGACGCAATGTCGCTGGAGCTGGGGATTGGCATGAAAACTCCCTGGGTTTCCTATGACGCTAGAAGATAATGAAGCAGAGCGATAGTACCTATCACCGTGGTCAATTATCCCTGAAGTAATGAGCCTGCGCGCCGAAGCGTCACCAAGGCGTTCGAGCCCCCACTTCGTGATAGAGATTGGCTCGTGATCAGGCTGGTTTAGTGCGAAACTAGGAGCCAAACGTCAATGCAGAGGAGCATCATGGCCTATCGCAAACTCGACAGCCTAAACAAAGACGGATTTTTGATCTTAAAAGACCACGAAGGCCCGAGTCCCGATCCTCAAGAGTGGCAGAGCCTTGAGTACATCGACTGGAAGAGTGGCGGTGACACGAACTTTGCCCCCTTGGCATCTGCATTTGGTGACCTTGAATGCCATGGTTTCTGGGACCATGGCAAAGCCGATAAAGACGGCATATGGACATCGAACGCGGGATTAACCCCCACGATCAAGGCGTGGGTAGAAAACGTCGGCGCTAATTTCGGTCGCGTCCGGGTGATTCAGTTGAACCCCTCGAAGGAGGAGGAGGCTCGTCGCCACCTTCACAAAGACGACAATAATCGACTCAATCCTGATGGTGAAGGTTGGGTCGTTCGCGCCTGGTTAGAACTCGATGCTCCCGAGGGTTCGAAGTTTATTCTTCGCGAAGAGGGAGACAACCCCGATACCGAGACGGTTATCCCTCTCTACCCAGGACGCCAATTGCTCATCGATACCGAGCGGCTATGGCACGTGGTCCATAACCCGGGGCCCGCTCCGCGCCATGCGCTCATCGCGTCATTTGAGACGTCAGACGCTCTCGACACTTGGGTCGAATCCCAGCGCGTATAAGTCACGGCCACCTTCGGGGAAGCTCATAAATCTCGAGGATCTGCTTTCTTGATCTCCGGTGTCTCCTAGCATGATCGCTAGGAGTGGAAAAGTACCAACCAGAGAGGCCACGACGCCATGATTCCAGCATTTAATAACCACCTTCCGGTCAAGATTCGCTTCGGTGAAGGTATTGCTGAGACCCTGCCTGCGATCTTCGAAGAAATTGGTGCGACGCGTGTCTTTTTAATGGTCGATGCTGGAATCGATACCTTCAACCCTGCGGCTCAGACACTGTTGACCTTGCTCGCGAGTCATTCGGATCTCAGTATTGTGCGCTTTGATCGCCCTGCCGAAGAGCCAACGATCGCCATGGTCGATGAAGCAACCGTGGCTCTCCTTGCCGCCAAGCCCGACGTTGTTGTGGCGCTCGGTGGTGGTTCGGTCATCGACACCTTGAAGGCAGCACGTCTGTGTGCGCAACTCGGTACTGATTTTAAGACCTTCATATCAGGGACGCCAACCTACCCAACTCCTCAGATCCCGCTCATTGCTATGCCAACAAGTGCGGGGACGGGTTCAGAAGTTTCGGGTGGTTCCGTAGTCTCCGACCCCGAGGCCGGTGTTAAGCGTGGTATCGCGAACGCTACCTTGCGAGCTCAATACGCGCTGGTTGATCCAAAGCTGACTTGGTCCATGCCACCTCGAATGACGGCTAACACGGGTATCGACGCTATCGCTCAAGCCATCGCTGGCATGGTGGCATCGTGCCGTACCCCTATTGGCGACGCCATAGCGCTCGAGGCCGTCGCCATGATGGGCCCCGCTATTGTTGCGGCCTATCGAGACCCTAACGATGCTGACGCACGCAGCGCTATGTCATGTGGATCGATGATGGCTGGCCTCACCATGAATATCTCAGATTGCACCGCTGAGCATTCCCTCGGACAAGCCATCGGTGGTATTCGACACGTTCCTCACGGCCTAACCATTGGCTTAGTGCTCGCTGAGACCCTGGAGCGAGAGCGTCAGCACGTTCCCGGCCAACTTGAGCGTGTCGCTGACGCCTTGGGCGAGCCTGATGACGGGAGCGGCGACGGGAGTCGTTGCGTGAGAGCCATTCGCCGTATTCTGGCCGATCTTGATTTCCCGGTCCTCTCAGAGATTGAGATCACCGATGGTGACCTTGAGCACCTCGCCGACTTGGCTTTGGCTGACTACTTCATTACGCAGTCACCCTCTCCGTGGAGCCGTGACGAGGTCCTTGAGGCCTTCGGATCAGCACTAGCGACTACGAGTCGCTAACGCGTTTCGCTCGCGCGCATCGGCGTGGCGATGAGATGTCCACCTCGGGGTGTCCCCACTGCTTGGGACGCACCGCTTTCTAGGCTTCGTGGAGGCCGCACTCAACTTTGTCGGACCCTGCCCAGCGACCCGAACGCGGGTCTTGGCCTGGAGCCACGGGCTTGGTCGTTGGAGCGCAGCCAATGGAGAGGTAGCCCTGGGGGATGAGCGGGTGAAGGGGAAGGTGGTGGCTCTGCTCGTAGTAGGCGACGTCATCGTCAGTCCACGTGGCCAAGGGATTGAGCTTTACGAGACCAAAGACATCATCCCAAGCGACGATGGGAGCATCGTGTCGAGTGGATGCGTCAACGCGCTTGAGTGAGGTAATCCACGCTGCCTTTCCCGAAATCGCCTTCCGCAGCGGTGCCACTTTTCTTTGGGCGCAGCAACCATCCTGGCCACAGGCAATAGCGCCGGCTTCTGGTTCCGTAATGGTGACGTGTAGGCCGGGATACCGCGCTCTGGTGGTTTCGAGATAGTCCCAGGTCTCGGGAAAGTGGGCCTTGGTATCGAGAAAGATGATTTCGAGCTGTGGCATGACGGCTACCGCGAGGTCCAAGAGGACGATGTCTTGAAAGGAGCAGGCAAAGGCCAGGTCATTGCCGAAGCGCTCATGGGCCCACGCCAAAATCTGGCCGGGGGCTGCCGTTTCGAAGCGGGCATTGGCCTCCGCCAATTCAGCGATGAGTTCGGGGCTTGCGTCCTGTTCGGTCATGGGGCCTCTCGGGTGCTTGGGATATCCTGTAAGATTACCTGACTAAATGAATCATATTTTAGTTATTAAACCCCCCATGGCTGAAACTCACCCACACAACCGACAAATTATGGGAGTCGACTCTATCGATCTGCTCGAGAGTCAGGCGATTTTTATTCTTCGCGAAGTAGCCGCTGAGTGTGAACGCCCCGTCCTTCTCTTTTCAGGGGGTAAGGACTCAGCGGTGTTACTACATCTCGCTGTCAAGGCCTTTGCTCCTGGCAAATTACCCTTCCCCGTCATGCACGTCGACACCGGACACAACTTTCAAGAGGTACTCGACTATCGCGACGAGCGTGTGGCTGAACTTGGGGAGCGTCTGATCGTTGCTTCAGTTCAAGAAAGTATCGACAACGGTCGCGTCTTAGACCCTGGCCCTGGGGGTATGCGTAACCGCCTCCAGACCACGACTTTGCTTGATGCAATTCAGTCGAACAACTTTGACGCGGCCTTTGGCGGTGCTCGACGCGACGAAGATAAAGCTCGTGCCAAAGAGCGGGTTTTGAGTTTCCGCGACGCCTTTGGCCAGTGGGACCCTCGGGCTCAGCGACCCGAACTCTGGCAGCTTTACCAAGGCAAGGTGAATCCGGGTGAACACCTGCGCTGCTTCCCGCTATCTGACTGGACTGAACTCGATATCTGGCGCTACATCGAGCGCGAGAACGTTGCCTTACCGACTATCTACTTTGCTCACGAGCGTGACGTCATCGAGCGTGACGGTATGTTGTTGGCACTCAGTGAGTGGGTCTCCCCACGTGACGGCGAGAGTATCCGCCGCGAAACCGTACGTTTCCGTACCGTTGGCGACGCTACCTGCACTGGCGCTGTGTTGTCGGACGCCACCAGTTTTGAACAAATCATTCTAGAAGTTGCGGGATCGAGAATTTCGGAACGAGGCGCCACTCGCGCTGATGACCGCTTTAGCGAGTCAGCTATGGAAGATCGTAAGCGGGAGGGTTACTTCTAGTGACGACGCAAGCCCCTGAAGACCTCGTTAAGTTACTCCGTTTTGCAACCGTGGGCTCCGTCGATGATGGTAAATCTACGGTCATCGGTCGCCTACTCTTCGATACGAAGCAACTCTTTGATGACCAAGTCGATGCGGTAGCGAGCGCTTCGCGAAACCGTGGTGTTGGAGAAATGGACTTGAGTTTCATCACCGATGGCCTGCGTGCTGAGCGCGAGCAGGGCATCACCATTGACGTGGCCTATCGCTATGCCTCCACCCCGAAGCGCAAGTTCGTCATCGCCGATTGTCCCGGCCACGTTCAGTACACCTCCAATATGGCCACCGGTGCATCGACGGCAGACCTCGCGCTCGTGGTGGTTGATGCCACGGCTGGCGTCAAAGAACAGACGCGTCGCCACCTCTGCATTGCAGCTTTGCTTGGCGTCCGCCAAATTATTGTCTGTGCCAACAAGATGGATCTTGTCGATTGGGACCAAGGTGCCTATGACCGAGTCGTCACTGAAATCGAGAGCTTGGCCAAGCGTCTCCATATCGCCTCAGCCCTCGTGGTGCCCATCTCGGCACTGCTCGGCGACAACGTGGTGGAAGCCTCCACTGCGGCTCCTTACTACGACGGCCCGACAGTTCTTGAGGCCTTAGAAGCAGCTCCCGCGGGTGAATGGGCCGGAGCCCATGGGGGTAACGAAGATGCCGCAACGCGCTTACCGGTGCAATGGATTCTTCGCCAACCCGGCGGTGGCCGGACCTATGCCGGAATGGTTGATGGCGCACCACTCAGCGTAGGAGAAGCCGTAACGGTATTGCCTGCGGGACTCTCGACCACCGTAAAAGCCATCGCTACCCCTGCTGGTCCGGTAGAGATTGCCCAGGTGGGAATTTCTGTAGCGGTTGATTTAGCCGATGACTTCGACGTTTCACGTGGTGACATCATCGTGGGATCAGATGATCTCCCCACCGTCACCTCTGAATTCGAAGCCACGCTTTGCTGGTTCAGCCTGAAGGCGTTAACCCCAGGGAGTCGTTTTCGGCTCAAGCACACCACCCGCTCCACTCCAGCAATCGTGGCGTTACTTGATTCAGTGTTGAATATCAACGAGCTCTCCCTAGAGCCAACCGCATCGTTGGAACTGAACCACATTGGGGTCGCCACCATCAAAACCGCATCGCCCTTGGCACTTGATACCTACAGTCACAACCGCATCACTGGCAGCTTCGTTTTGATCGATGAGGTCACCAACATCACGGTGGCGGCTGGCATGGTCGGCGCACCGACGCTGATCGAGCCTTAGTCTTCGAGTAAATCGGCGACAAGCTGTCGCCAATCGATATCTTCTGTTGACTCGCCCGAGGCGTGCACCGTTTCTCGCAAGGCGCGTAAGGCCGTGGCGGCTTCTGCAGTATTGGCTGGCAGCGCTGCCTCTACGCGGTCTCTGATGGCCTGAGCGAGAGCAGGAGAGGATCCGTTACTCGAGACCGCTACCGTGACCTCGCCGCGCGACGCAGTGGCACAGAAGTAGAAATCACAGCGTTCGGGGTCATCAACGCAGTTGATCAAGATGCCGCGACGTCTTGCTTCGCCGATTAGGTCGTCGTTGATCGTGGCGTCACCCGTGGCCGAGATGATCAGCAGTTTGTTGTCGAAGTCTGAGAAAACTACGGGTCGTTCGAGCAGCTCATAGAGGCCTTCAGGTGCTGGGGTGCGCTGCTCGGTGGTCACCATGGTGACCAACGCCCCATCATCGATGAGCTGTTGGGCTTTTCGCTTCCCGATGACGCCACAGCCAATAACGAGGACGTGTCGATCCTTGAGTTTGATGGCTAGGGGGATCACGCGAGTTCGGCGCCTGCTACCACTTCGGCGTCGTTGAGATCGAGGGCGGCTACGGCACCAATGACGAGAGCCGCAGGGTTCAGAATCTCGGTGTCACCGAGTTCGTCGAGGCGGCATCGAAGAACTCGCTGGGCTGGCGTTGACGCTGACTCAATGGCGGCAACCGGGGTGCTGGGGCTCAGGCCACCGCTCATGAGTTGCCTCGCAATGGCGCCTCGGTTGGCGACACCCATGAGGACCACCAAGGTGATCTGGCCATTGGCTAAGCGCGAATAATCGACCGCGTCGTCGCCCAAGGTGTGGCCGGTGATGACACAAACACCCCGAGAGACACCACGGTGGGTGACCGGGATGCCAGCAGCCAAGGGGGCCGCAAAGGCCGAGGTGATGCCAGGGACAACTTCGGTGTGGATCCCCGCACTCCGCAGGGCAGCGAGTTCTTCGCCTCCGCGACCAAAGACAAAGGGATCGCCGCCTTTTAGGCGAACCACGCGATCAAATCGCTGACCCAGCGAGATCAACAGGTCATTGATGAGCGCTTGGTTGTGACTGCCTCCAGGGCGTTTTCCCACATCAATACGCTCTGCGTCAGCCGGGGCTAACGCGAGTACCTCATCGTCGACGAGTCGGTCATAGACCACAACTTGTGCACGGCTGAGCAGCTTGGCTGCTCGAAGCGTTAGGAGATCAACGCTACCCGGTCCCGCTCCGACGAGAAAGACGCTCACGCTGAACCCACCCGCGCCAGGAATTCACCGAAGCGCTCATCGTCATGGCTCTCCTCACGCCAGCGTTTCAGAAGGGGATGTAGTACGCCAGGAATATCTTCGAACTTGACCTTTTCTTGGTGCAAGGTGGCCAGGCGGTCTCCGTTGGGACCGCCGCCGACGTAGAGGTCGTAGGTGGTTTTTGTACGCCCCACAATCCCAACCTCGGCGACTGCTGGTCGGGCACAGCCGTTAGGGCAGCCGGTCATACGTAGCTGCAGTGGTCGAGATTGCATGCCGAGGTCGCTGAGCTCAGTTTCGATGAGGCCGATCATTTCAGGTAATCGACGCTCAGACTCGGTAAGTGCCTGCGAGCAGGTTGGTAGCGCCGGACAAGCCAAGGAGGAACGCACGAGGCTCGAGAGTTCAGAAACGGGGATGACGTGGTGCTCAGCAAGCACAGCATCGATAGCACTACGGTCCGATGCGTCAATACCGGTGATGAGGATGTCCTGGAGAGCGGTCAGCGTGAAGCTCACGTCAAAGCGCTCCGCGATGCTCTTTAAGGCAGCCTTCGGCGATGCGGTCGCGCCGTCGCGTAGGCGACCAGATAGGACGGGGACTCCTAGTGTCCACGTTGCGTCACTGAGCTCATTCCAGCCCAGGTGATCGTCGGCTTCGCCGAGGCGCTCCATGCTGATCGGGTCGCGTAAACCACTGTCGAGCCGCGCAGCGACTTCGCGACGGAACTGCTCGAGGCCGAGGTCGCTGACGATGTACTTCATCCGCGCGCGCCTGCGGTCGCTGCGGTCCCCGAGATCACGGTACGTCACCACCACGGCCTGAATGACCCTTTCGAGCTCATCGTCAAGGACAAAGGTGAGGGGTTCGGCTAAGCGAGCGAAGGTGTCTAGATTGGCGTAGCTGCGGCCTAAGCCTCCGCCGACAACGAGGTGGTAGCCCGGGCCGAGCTCGGGGTGAATGGCAGGAATAATGCCGAGGTCCTGGGCGTACACGTCGATGCAGTTCTCCGTGGAGCTCGCGACGCCAATCTTGAATTTACGAGGTAGGTAGGTCTCCCCGTAGAGGTCACGTTCGGGTTCGTACTCACCACTCGCGGCAAGGTCTCCATCGACAAATACTTCCCACCAAGCTTTGGTATTGGGTCGAAAGGCTAGGGCGAGGCGTTCGGGTAACTGGCGAAGTATGGGCGACACCGAGTGGTCGTGGAGCGGGCAGGACACAACGTTTCGAACCACGTCCCCACACGCGCCGAACGAGGTCATGAGTCGCTGGTGGAGCTCTGAGGCTAAGGGGCGTAGGCCGCCCTTGCGCACGCCGTGGAATTGAATGGCTTGGCGAGTGGTGAGACGCAGTGAACCGTCAGCAAGGGTGTCGGCCACGCCGTCGAGGGCGAGCCACTGCTGGGGCGAAAGGCGTCCACCAGGAATCACGACTCGGATCATGAAGCTGTAATCGAGAGGTTCTTTGGCCAAAGTTCGCTCTCGGCGCACATCGCGGTCGTCTTGTGAGTAGATCCCGTGGAACTTGAGGAGTTGCTCGCTCTCACCGGAAAAGTTGGGGGCGTCGTTGGCTAACTCGGACCCAATCGGGCCTCGTAGCTGGCGGCTCTGGGCTTTAAACCCTTCGACGTCGGTCAGGATGATTTCAGGCAAGGCGATCTCCTAGGTGTAATCATGACCTATCTTATCGGGTTTTAAGAAAGCCCTAAAACAACGGGATCTACGGCCATTGGCGCGAGGAGTACCTGACCGGTGAGCGTGGTCCAAGCCCGGACGGTCACGGCTGATCAAGCACATCAGCCACGCTTGCGAGACCCAAGATGGTCGATCGCTGCTTGTGTATCAAAACTACGTAGGGACAAAAGAAACGGAGCCCCGAAGGGCTCCGTTTCTTTCAATACTGTGCCAGCGTGTGCTGGCGAGTTGCTAGAGAGCGGCGAGCACGTTCTCGGCGCCGGACATTTCAATACCTGCCGGGTTCTCCTCGATGAAGAGCTTCGAGACGACACCGTCTTCAATGATGATGGCGAAGCGCTGTGAACGGGTGCCGAGACCGAAACCACTTCCATCCATTTCAAGGCCAAGCGCCTTGGTGAAGGCTCCGTTGCCGTCAGGCAACATGGTGATGCCATCGCCAACGTTTTGGTCCTTAGCCCACGCGCTCATCACGAAGGGGTCGTTAACCGATAGGCAAGCAATCGTGGTGACGCCCTTAGCTCGCAAATCTTCATTACGCAGCACGAAACTTGGGAGGTGGTAGTCAGAGCAGGTAGGGGTGAACGCGCCAGGGACTGCGAAGAGGACGGCTTTGCCAGTTCCAAGTACTTCAGCGGTAGAGAGGGTCGTAGGACCCGACTCGGTGAAGATAGTTAAATCGACATTGGGGATTTTGTCTCCAACATTGATACTCATGAATACTCCTTAGATTTTGGGAATGTTTTTCTATAGTAGCGGAGCACTTTCGATAGTGCACTTGGGGCTTCGGGGTCCTAGTGTTTTGCCCATGCGAATCATGCTCCTCGGGGATACCCATAGAAATGAGGCTTTTGCGCGGAAGGCTTTTGAGCACGCCCGGCGACTCGATTGTGAGGAAATTATCCAGTTAGGCGACTTTGGCTTTGGCTGGAATTGGTTACCGTTGACGGACACCTTGGCGATATGTCGCTTTTCTGCCGCCATTTCTCTACTCGTCGAGGAGTTCGGGATTGCATTCAGCTTCATCGACGGAAACCACGAGAACTTCGATCGACTCGTCGACCATCCCCTTGGCGTTGATGGTCGGCGTGAAGTGGCGCCGGGAGTTTGGCATATGCCCCGGGGTTATCGCTTTGAGCGCGATTCAGTCAGCTTTCTAACGTGTGGGGGAGCGGTCAGTGTGGATCGACTCGCGCGTACTGAGTCGGTTTCATGGTGGGCGGCCGAAGCCGTTACGCCCGCCGATGTCACCGCATGTGGTAGCGATGCAGTCGACATCCTCTTAACGCATGATGCTCCGATAACGTCAGCATTTTTCGAGAACGTGAGCACGACGGGATATGGAATCCAAGCCGATGTCGACGTACTACGAAACAAGATCTTGCTCGAAACCATACTGACCGTTACGCAACCAACGCTCACGGTTCATGGGCATGTACACCGCCACTTCGTTCAAGATCTAGGTTCGGGTCGTCGCATGATCGCTTTGGCTCACGATCGAGCAGCCCTTCACCGAGCAGCGCTAGTTCTCGACACTCGCCTCGATGGTTGGGTTGAATTCCTTAACAAACCGCTACGTACTGTGCGTAGTGCTGAAAAGGCGCAGTGATGAACCGATAGTGTAGTTAGGTATGAACGCTGAAGGAATTACTGATCACAGTCCAAGTACCGCCTTCCTTCGCGATGCGGCTTCGCGAGGCGATTTTCGCGCCCTGAAAGAGCGTCGTACCCGCATCGTGGCTACTATTGGACCTTCATCATCTGACCCTGAAACGCTCAAAGCGATGGCTGCTGCGGGACTTGATGTTGCGCGCGTCTCGTTCTCTCATGGCTCGATCGACGAGGCCATCGAACGTATCCGCACCATTCGTAAGGCTATTCCTGGAATTGCGATTCTGGCTGACCTACCCGGCCCCAAGGTGCGGACCACCCCCTTTGGTGAGCGCGGAGCCTTTCTTGAAGAGGGTCAAGAACTTGCTCTCGCAGTTGCGGCCTTGGCTCCGTCGTCTGACGCCACGTGTATCGGCGTAGAAACTGAGCAAGGTTTTGGAGAACTCGAAGTTGATGATCGTATTATTTTTGGCGACGGCGGCGTGGTGCTCAGCGTTGTCACGCCCGGAAGCGATCGCGTTCTCGCTCGCGTCGTTACTTCAGGGACTTTGCATGGCAAACCCGGCGTCACCGTACCGTCGCGCTCAATGAGTTTGGCGGCACCGACTGAAGAAGATCTTGAGCGAGTAAAAGCCCTCGTGGCTGAAGAAGTTGAAGTCATCGCGATTTCCTTTGTACGTTTCCCTGAAGACGTCATCAAGGTCCGTGATGCTTGCGGCCATCTCCCCTGCCAGCTCATGGCCAAGATTGAGACCAAAGAGGCGATCGACAACCTCGAAGAGATTGTCAAAGTCGCCGACGCCGTAATGGTTGCGCGAGGTGACCTCGGTGTTCGCATGCCCATCGAGGAGATTCCCTCGCTCCAGAAGCGTATTATTCGCGCTGGTATTCGCTACGCGAAACCGGTCGTAACGGCAACACAGATGCTCGAGTCCATGATTCACGCCACCACACCGACGCGGGCCGAAGTCACCGATGTGGCCAACGCAGTCTTTGATGGAACCTCTGCCGTAATGCTGTCGGCAGAAACGGCGATCGGCGAACACCCGGCACTGGTCATCGAAACGATGGCTCGGGTTCTTCACCGTGCTGAACAAGACTTTCCCTACTTCGAGTGGGGGGCAAGCCTGGGAGTCCAGCAAGTCTCTGGTGATCGAGCATCGTCGCTTCGTATCACGGCTGCAATTTCAGGAGCTGCATGGCGGGCCGCCATCGAAGAAGGCGCGGCGGCCATTATCGCGTGCTCTTCATCGGGTACGACCGTCCGATCTATTTGCCGATTTCGCCCCGCAATCCCGATCGTGGCGGTGACCGCGAATGAGTATCGAGCTCGTCAGCTTCGAACCTCATGGGGGGTCTCGAAGGTGTTGATCGATGATTCCGAGGACGAGCGTGAACTAGCGAATACCGCGATGTCCTACCTTCGCGCCGAGGGAAAGGTCAGGGTGGGCGATGTCGTCGTGGTGCTGGCCGGTTCCCGGCATACCTCTTCGCCCGTCACCGACACCGTTCGCTTAATTCGCGTTGAGTAGCGCTCAACATCAGGCCGCTCGCCCGGTATCGTGTACTGATGCCTGAAGACCTTGCCATTCCAAGCGACGACGATCAATCTCAGGGAGCCCTTGACGCGCTTATCGCAGAGCGCAAGCGCAAGCGTGATCATCTTGGCTCTCTTGGTGTGAATCCCTACCCATCTCGCTTTGATCGCACGGCAAGCGCTGGCGAACTCCACCGCGATTACGACGGACTCGAAGCAGATCAACGAACCGGGCAGATCGCCACATTGGCTGGCCGTGTGGTTTCCCTGCGCGGACACGGCAAACTTATTTTTATTACCTTGGCGGATCAGTCCGGCACGATTCAGCTGCTCATTCAAGAATCGCGCCGTAGCGATCGCGCTGGCCAGGTACTCGAAGCCTTGGATCTTGGGGACTGGATTGGAACGAGCGGTGAAGTGATTACCTCTCGTCGCGGCGAGCTTTCACTCGATGTCGATGATCTCCAGATGCTGTCGAAGGCGCTACGGCCCCTACCCGATAAGTGGCACGGCCTCGTCGAGACCGACACCCGCTATCGGCAGCGTGAAGTGGACTTACTTGCTAACGCTGAGAGTCGCCGTGTCTTTGATATCCGTTTTAAGGCTATTGCGGCACTTCGACGCTTCATGCAAGACGATGGTTTTGTAGAAGTAGAGACGCCAATTCTGCAGCCCATGGCTGGTGGCGCAATTGCTCGCCCTTTCTTCACCCATGGCAATGCGCTCGACATCGAACTTAGTCTTCGTATCGCGCCCGAGCTCTACCTCAAGCGTCTTATCGTTGGTGGTTACGAAAAGGTATTCGAGATTGCACGTAACTTCCGCAACGAAGGCGTTGATACCCGCCATAGTCCCGAGTTCAGTGCCTTGGAGGCATATCGCGCCTTTGGTGACTTTAACGATGGTATGGATCTATCAGAGAGCATGATTGTGGCTGCTGCGGAGGCTTCGATTGGCACGATGACGGTGACCGTAGGAGAACGAAGTCTGGACTTAACGCCGCCGTGGCCTCGTCGCCATCTCCTCGATTGGTTAGAAGCGGTAGTTGGAGTGCGCCTTCACCCGAGTGATCCCGTAGAGAAAGTAAGAGCGATCTGCGATGCTCATCACTGTGAATATCTTGAGGAGTGGACGTCAGGCAAACTTATCTTCGAGCTCTATGACACGGTTTTACTACCATTAGTTACCGATCCCGTCTTTGTTTACGGTATTCCTATTGATGTTTCTCCTCTAGCGCGAAGTAACGATGACGATCCCACGATGGCTGATCGTTTTGAGTTGTGCATTGATGGGAAAGAGTTCGTTAATGGCTACTCAGAACTCAACATCCCAGAAGTCCAAGTAGAACGCTTCGCTCGTGAATCGCAGTTGGCGGCCCAAGGTGATCTCGAGGCAATGCCTGCAGATGCTGCGTTTGTTAGAGCACTCGAATATGGCTTACCGCCTACGTCAGGTATCGGGCTCGGTATCGATCGACTCGTCATGTTGCTCGCCGGCGTTGAAGCAATCCGGGACGTAATTTTGTTTCCGATGCTTCGGCCTGAATCCTTTGATTAGTCGCGGCTAAGTACAGCCACGTACTCTGCGTGCTCGGTCATTTCAAAGAGGTCGAAGGCTCGGATCGAGTCGATGGTGAAGCCACCTTCGATAAATCGCGCAAGGTCTCGAGCAAAGGTTGCTGCATCACACGACACCGAAACGCAGCGCACGAGATTTGAGAACTCACTGAGCGCTTCGATGACACCTGTCTCGATACCTTGGCGCGGGGGGTCAAATACGGCGTGGGAGAGATCATCGCGTAGTTCGGCAACAAGTGCCTCGCACACCGGTGCATCGACAGTTACCGCCCATCCGAAGGCAGCGAGGTTTTCTTCGCAGGCTCCGACACCCTGGGGCGCAGATTCAATCGCGATAACGCTGCCGCTTTCGCCCACTGCTCGGGCCATGGGCCTAGCAAAGAGGCCTGCTCCGGCGTAAAAATCAGCAGCGACTTCTCCGCCGCGGAGATTGAGGCCTTCCATCACGACCCGGACAAGGAGTTCAGGTGCTGCACGATGAATCTGGAAGAAGCCTGCAGGATTTATGGTGTAGGACTCGTCGCCGACGGTGACGCTGACGTCGTCGGGGAGGAACCCTGCTTCGAGGTCGTCGTCACTCACGATGGTGGTGCGATCCCCAAGATCAACGAGTTCGATATCCCCTAAACCCTCAAGGCCTCGAGCGCGTTCCATGGCAGCGGTGATGGTGGGTGTGCCGAGGGGGCAGCTAGCAATCTCGATAATGTCGTGGCTGGCACGACGACGGAGACCGAGCCCGCCAGCGCTGTCTCGGCCAAATCGAACACGGGTACGGTTGCCGAGTCCGCTCTCAGTACCCACCGCCTCGACCGTAACGCCATATTCGATACCAGCCACACGACGAAGCTGCTCGCTCAGTAGCTCAGTTTTGTAACGCCGCTGTGCGTCGAGGCTGGCATGTTGGTAGTCACAGCCGCCGCAGCGTCCTGCACCGAAGTAGTCACAGGGGGGCGTCACTCGATCGGGGGACGCTTCGATGATCTCTATAGCGTCGGCTCTGCCCCAGCGTTTGTGCCGTTCAGTGATTTCTACCCGCACGGTTTCGCCCGGTAGTCCGTAGCGGACGAAGAGGACACGGCCCTCAGTATCTCGACCCACGAAGCCCCCACCGGCGCTGGGTGCACCCAAGGTAATAATCTCACTCATTCACTGACCTTATCCTTAGGAGAATACGTCTCGGTTTGCTACGGGCACAAGCTAGTCATCGACAGCGAAGCATCGTGGCGACGGTACCCTTGCCAGCCTGCTTCCTCAGACCTATGTTGGGGTTGTCGACCCGTGAGCGTCACGGTCGAGAAGGGAGTCCCATGCCAGTTGCCAAGATGGACCACCACAACCGCACGACCGCGGAGCGGATCTACCGTCATCCCACGAGTCACAACATCCAGTGGCATGACGTAAAGACACTGCTGGAATCTCTGGGTGAATGTCGTGAAACCAAGCATGACTCCTTCGAAGTCAAAGCAGGTGACATCATCGGCTTTATCCACGGTCCGCTCACTCGCGAACTCACTATTGATCAAGTCGTGCAGACGCGTCATCTGCTTCGCGATCTCGGTGTCACTGAAGATGCGTTGGTGAAGCACGCGAGCTAACGACGACGGATCATAGAAAACAAAAGAGCCCGGTCTGAGATATTCAGACCGGGCTCTTGTTGTATTCGAATTAATGCACTACGCGTCGCGCGACACCAGCGTTAAGGTGTTGCGGTCGGTGTGGATGATCGGTTCTTTCGAGAGGTAGTGCTCGTAGACCGTGGTTTCGTCGTAGCTGAAGCTATCGGCCTCAACCTTGATGGTGACGTCAAAACTGGTGGTCTTGGCGTTGCCGTCAAGGTACAGGTTTGACAAGATGCCGTAGTTTGCGACGCCGAGCTTGGCGGACATGGTGAACTCGGAAGCACCAGCATCGGCTGTCCCACCGGCGATCAAGGTCGAACCACGCGGAACCATGAAGCAACGCATTACCTGACGGTCCGCAGCATCCCATAGCCAGTATCCAACTTCCGTGTGGAAGGGGTTCAGGTGTTCTTCACCCTTACGCCATGCGGCAGTACGGTAATCGAGGCCATAGAGCTCTTGGCGTCCATTGGCCACGGGACCAAAGGCCTTGAAGGTCGTGCGCTCAAAGAAGGCGGTTTCGCCGACTTTGCCTTCTTCGTTGTGGAAGGAAACGTCAAGTCCCTTGTCGCCCTCCCAGGTACCGATGAGCCCAGCTAGGGGGCCCCACTCTTCATTCGCCATGTGGGCGTCTCCTTGTTGATTGCGTTGGTAGTTATTGTTGCCACGAGGTGGCCTATGCACGATCATAGATGCTGCAGGGAGCCCCGTGCCATGTGAGCGAGAGGGCGAAGCCCGATACCCTAGTGACGCGAGTTTGTTTGGGGAGGATCGATGACACGAGGGGCGCTGGGGCCAACGAGCCAAGCAGCTGATCACGGCGAGTTCAATGCCGGAACGCTTGACCAAGCGCTCCGTGATCTCTCGGCCAAGACGTCGTGGTGGGCCAGCCAAGATCCCGGATCTCGAGCGGCGCTCCTTGAGGCCACGCTCGACGCGACCGTAGCCGCCTCGCCCCTGTGGCTCTCTGCGGCCTGCCAAGCCAAGGGTCTTGACCCTGCTTCAAGCGCCGCTGGCGAGGAGTTATTTTCCGGTATCGGCACCTTTGTCCGCATGGCGAAAACCTTGCTTACCTCCTTGCGTGATCTCGATGCAGGGCGTCAACCTCAGTTCCCCGGTCCCGTCACCGAAGCCAGCGACGGCCGCCTCGTCGTGGGCGTGTTTCCCAAAACGATCTTTGATCGGATTCTCTATGCGGGTACGTCGGCACAAGTGTGGATGGAAGCGGGCGTTACCCGTCGTGAGATAGAGCGTGATCAAGCACGCGCCTATCAAAACCGCCAGGTGCATCACGGTATTTCCCTGGTGCTTGGTGCAGGGAACGTGGCATCGCTAGGTCCTCGAGATGTACTGACGAAACTCTTTGTCGAAGGACACACCGTTATCTTAAAAGCTAACCCGGTCAACGATTATCTAGTAGCCCACTGGAGCGCTGCCATGGCTCCCTTAATCGATGCCGGCGTGGTTCGAATTGTTACCGGTGGCGCTGATGCTGGTTCCTATCTTTGTAAGCACGATCTCGTGAGTGATATCCACATCACGGGATCAGACAAGACCTTCGACGCCATTGTGTTTGGAACCGGCGAAACGGGTGCCTCGAATAAAGCAGCGAGCACCCCGATTATTGACAAGCCCGTGACTGGCGAACTCGGAAGTGTTTCCCCTGTGATCGTGGTCCCGGGCACGTGGTCAGACGCCGATATTTTGTTTCAAGCCGAACACGTAGCAACCATGGTGGCGAACAATGCAGGTTTCAATTGCCTCACCCCTCGCGTGTTGATTACCTGGAAGCACTGGCCCCAGCGCGATGCGTTTCTGCGGGCGCTGGCCCAGGTACTCAGCGCTATCCCCACTCGAGAGGCCTACTACCCCGGGGCCCAAGAGCGCTACGGGTCATTCAAACAAGCCCATCCCGACATGCTCGAACTCGGAGGAGCATCGGCGAAGACACTTCCCTGGGCCATCGTCGAAGGGTTAGATCCCCTAGCGGTGGATGATATTTGCTTCAATGTGGAAGCCTTTTGCTCCTTGACCTCGGAGACGGCTCTTGATGCCACCGATGAGGCAGCCTTCGTTGACGCAGCGGTAGGCTTCGCGAACGACGTGGTGTGGGGATCGCTTTCAGCGACGATCTTGGTCCATCCGACCTCCTTGGCTGACGTCGTCGTCGGCTCCCGTGTGGAAGCGGCCGTAGCCAAGCTCCGATACGGCTCCATTGGCGTAAACCTCTGGCACGCTCTTTCCTTCGCCCTTGGGGTCACCACCTGGGGTGCATATCCCGGACACGCCATCAACGACATTCAATCTGGGCTTGGGGTGGTGGGTAATGCCTACATGTTTGACCATACGCTCAAGTCCGTCGTACGCGGACCATTTAGAGCGAAGCCTAAGCCAGCATGGTTTGTGACTTCTCGTAGCAGTCTCGCCGTCATGAAGCGCCTCCTCACCTTTGAGGCTCACCCTTCGTGGCGACGCCTTCCCGGTTTACTGTTAGCGGCGCTACGTTCCTAAGCCTTTGGCGAGTTGTGAGTACTCGGCGCTCGCGCGGACGTTCACGCGCCGAGCGTGCGAACTGCCTCTTCGACGACGTCCAAGCCCTCGCTGAGAAGGTTTTCCTCAATGGTGAGGGCTGGTAGGAAACGAAGTACGTTGCCAAAGGTTCCAGTACTGAGGACCACGACGCCTTGTTCAGCACAGGAAGCAACGATGGCCTTGGCAAGAGCAGCATCGGGCTCCTTGCTGTCACCAGGCTTGACGAGCTCCACAGCAACCATGGCGCCCCGACCGCGCACGTCGCCAACGCATTCGAGGTCGATACCGAGTTTGGCGAGACGGGTTGTGAGCACCTCCTCGATGACGAGTGCTTTGGCATTGAGATTTTCGTCGCGCATGACGTTGATGGTGGCCAGCGCAGCCGCACAGGCAACGGGATTTCCGCCGTAGGTGCCACCAACGCCACCGGGGTGCACCGCATTCATAATCTCGGCGCGACCGGTTACGCCGGCAATGGGCATACCAGCGGCGATGCCCTTGGCCGTGGTGATGATATCGGGAGCGATCTCTTCGTGCTCTGAGGCGAACCACTGACCCGTCCGACAAAAGCCACTTTGGACTTCATCAGCGATAAACAGGGCTCCATGGTCCGAACACCACGTCGTCATCGCTGTTAGGAAGCCTTCGGCTGGAACGATAAAGCCGCCTTCGCCCTGTATCGGTTCGATGAGTACCGCTGCCACATTGCTTGCGCCGACGAGTATTTCGATTTGGCTGATCGCGCGGGCAGCCGCTTCAGCGCCAGAGAGGCCATCGCGGTAAGGGTACGACATGGGTACGCGATAGATCTCAGGGGCGAAGGGACCGAAGTGGTCCTTGTAAGGATTATTTTTTGCCGTCAGGGCCATGGTCAAGTTCGTACGACCGTGGTAGGCGTTCTCAAACACGATGATGGCTTGGCGACCTGTGGCGAGTCGTGCGATCTTTACCGCGTTCTCGACGGCTTCGGCCCCTGAGTTCACCAGCATTGACCTTTTTTCAAAGCTACCCGGAGTGAGGTGGTTGAGTTCCTCGCACACAGCAAGGTACTCCTCATAGGGGGTCACCATGACGCAGGTATGAACGAAGTCGTACGCCTGGGCGGCGATAGCGGCAGAGACCTTGGGGTGTGAATGGCCAACACCGGTAACCGCGATACCCGAACCAAGGTCGATGAGTTGGTTGCCGTCGGCGTCGAGAAGAACGGAACCCTGCGCTCGTTCAATAAAGGCCGGCAACTGGGCGCTTACGCCGGCCGAGACCGCGGCGGTTCGTCGAGCGTTGAGCGCGAGTGATCGCGGGCCTGGGATCGCCGTGTTTAGAATTCGACGTTGTTCGATGGGGCTACGGGTATCAGCCATGCTTGCTCCTCGTTGCGTGGTGCTTCCTCGCCATGTTACCTAGGATGATGCCGCGGTGACCAGGAAAACCGGGGCCTTGGCAGCCCCGGTTCGCCATCTTTGGCGGAGAGGGTGGGATTTGAACCCACGGTAGCTTGCACTACAACGGTTTTCGAGACCGTCCCATTCGGCCGCTCTGGCACCTCTCCTTGGCCGTCAACCGTGATTTCCGCGAAGCGTGGATCACGGTAACGACAGGGATTCAGGGTAGCCGATGAAGCGTGGGTGCCACCCCCCGCAATTTTTTCCTAGCCGGGGATGCCGCTAGAAACCAAGCAGCCCGGGGGCGATGCGGCGTGCGCGGGGAAGGCATTTGCAAGAGCATGGGCTATCCGTGTCGATCGCTGTGCGTAACCCGCAGAGGTGAAGTGAATATCGTCGGTTTGATACCAGTTGTCTTGAACTTCAGCCCGCCAGTTGTAGACCCGCATGTTGGGATAGAGACGACACGCTGCAATCAGATCTTGGTTCATGGCCTCCATGTTGGGATCGGCGTATGGGGTCGCGGCGCCCGACAAGGTTTTGAGGGTCATCCACATGGTGGGTTGGCCGTTGACGAGATGCATGATGGCGTTGATGCGAGCGGTAATACCCATGTGGGAACCCACCGCAACGTCGGCAGTGTCGTTCGTTCCGAGGGCGAAAATCCAGCAACCACGAACGCCTTGGCGCAAGAGAGCACTGGTGCGCATCTGGGCGTTGGGTTGGTTATTCCATAGTTCGTTAATACTCTGCGCTCCCGAAATTTCGTTGTAGAAGGTCGTAACGCCCAGGGCCTTGAGCTGCGCATCAATGCGGTCAGCGGGATTGGGCAGATAGTCGGGACTCACTAAGCCCTCTGAGGTTGAGTCACCGTCGTAGGCCACGACCTTGCAACCCGTCTGCGTGGCGAACTGTTGGGGAAGCGTCGTGGTTGACACATTGGGATTCGTGGTGGTGGTCGTTGGCGCGATTACTTGCGTTGTGTGACGCGACAGCAAGGCGATGCCGCCAATGGCGACGGCGACGACGACTGCGGCCACGCCGAGGACAGCGATTGGTGAGCGGTTTGATTTACGAGCATGGCGTCCCATATCTATCAAGTGTGCCAGCCCGCCACGGAAACCGAGGCGACGGATGGGATCTTCAAGGAAGGTCCACGAAATCGCGGACACGCCGAGGATGACTGCGATGATGACGATGTCTCGAATAACGGCCTGTCCCGCGAGGAAGGTCTTAGGAAACGCCAGCGTGATGGGTAGCTGCCAGAGATAGATGCCATAGGAGCGCTCGCCCACCCAGCGCAAGGGGGCCACCCCGATGACTCGGTTGGCATCAGAACCTGGGTGCATAACTAGCGCTACGAGTAGCGCGGTCGCCAAACTGAGCCAGAGTAAGCCAGAGTGATAAATCGAGAGGGAATACTGGTCGGTGGAGATGATCTGCTGGGCGATGACGCCCAGGGCAAGGACTGCTAGGGCGTTGAGGAAGATACGCGCGCCCAGCGTTACCTGCCGACTAAGACGGGCTGGCCTCCAGGTCATGGCGAGTATGGCACCAATGAGGAGCGCGCCAGCTCGAGTGTCGGTGCCTTCGTAGGCACGGGTGTTGTCGAAACCAGGATGGCTGTAGATCCACAGCATGGCGAAGGAAACACTGGCGAGCCCCGCGGTAATCCAGGCAACTCGTCGAAGGCGGCCTCGAGTCAGAGCCAGGAGACCGAAGAGCAAAATTGGCCACACAATGTAGAACTGCTCTTCCACCGAAAGCGACCAGAGGTGATCGAAGGGTCCGCCTGCGCCAAAACGCGCAAAGTAACTGACGCCTTGGTGGATCACGACCCAGTTATTGACGTAGAACACTGCTCCGAGCGCTTGGCTAAAGCGCTCATGAAATGCTGAAGGATTAACAATGGCCGAAACCACGAGCACCACGAGCAACACGCTGAGTAAGGCTGGTACCAGGCGACGAGCTCGGTGAAGCCAGAAATTCTTAAAGCCCATAGATCCGGTCTTGGCGTAGGTGCGAAGCAGGATCGAGGTGATGAGGTAGCCAGAGAGCGTGAAGAAGATTCCTACGCCAAGGAGGCCTCCTGAGGCGTGAGGAACATTGAGGTGGTAGGCCACCACTGCCGCGACTGCGAGCGCGCGAATACCGTCAAGACCGGGTACATAGGCTGATGGTCTCCCTACTGGGCGCGGCAATCTGGTTCAACGTCTCCTCGTGAGCAACTCAAGCGCAGGCGCAACCGCAACCGCTACCACGGCGGCATAGCTCCGTGGCGTAATCGATCGCGTACCCGTGTGACAACCTACCGGAGCACGGAGGAAT
Organism: uncultured Actinomycetes bacterium; assembly: GCA_903875425.1. Lineage (GTDB taxonomy): Bacteria > Actinomycetota > Acidimicrobiia > Acidimicrobiales > RAAP-2 > CAIQWC01. The sequence continues at coordinate 43,698 of CAIQWC010000032.1, forward strand.
TGCTTGGGCACTAGCGACGAATATTTCGTTACCTTGGCCCGGAGTTACGGGGCGCAGTGTCGAATTAGGAACCTGAAGGTTGAATCCTGGTGGCATTGGCGATCACTGGCTTGATGAGACCTGCAGGCCCCGCACCGAAGACTTTTAAAATATTTCCCGTGATCATCTGGACGTTGTTATCAGGGCAGGTGGGTCGCTTGGCGACACATGAGCTCATGGCCCAGATCCAGTTCACGGTGCCCGTATCGATGATGCCCGCGTGACTTTTAGCGTTGACGTGGTACACGAAGTCGGAGTACGTCACGCCGTTCCAACTCCCTTGGTTGGTGTAGGCGAGGTTGAGGGGAACCGGGGAGTGACCCACGACATCACTCTTGGGGTCTGAACCACCGCCAAGGTAGAGATGGTCTATGTCCGAGGAGATGACACCCCCGAGCTTGCTGCCGTTGTGCAGGCCGGTGCCCTTCATGATCCATGATGATGCATCACTCACCACGAAGGGCATGTTGTTGGCACCCGTTAAGAAACCAGCGTAGATCTCGCCGACCAGAGGAATCTCGGTCCAACTTGTGGGCGGATTGGAGAACGTGTTTCCCGTCACATACAAAGGATTACCGTGGCCATTGAGAGGATCTTCGGCAGAGTTGCGATAGTCGACTTCCGTTCGCTCTGGCCCGAGAGCGGAAGGCTCCATGCGGACGTGACGAAGTACGGCGGCAGCCCCGAAGAAGGCGATGTTGGTTCCCTTGTTGTATGCGGCTTCGACACCTTGGCGCTCAGGGGTGGACCAGGTTTCATCGTGGCCAAGCGACAGAATCGCTTTGTGGCCTGATGCAGCGGCTGGGGTCGCATCCAAGGTGGTATCCGTTACGTAGGTGACATCGAGGCCGTGTTCTTCCGCGTAGCGAATGAGGGGATATTCGCTGCCGAAGTAATCGCTTGCGCCATTGCCGGTGTTGTAGGGACGATCGAGGGAGACGACACGAGCACGGTTGCACACGGGATAGGTCGGGACACATCCACCGAGGCCTTGGTAGAAGTCATAACCGCCCCAGTAGTTCCAACCCTGTTCAACGAAGGTTCGATTGATAACAAGGTACGCGGCCTTAGAGCCAGGTTGCCAAATAGTGAGCGGAACGTAGTCTTCTTGACCGGTACTAGCGATCAACTTAAAGAGGTAATCACCTTGTACGAAATTTGACGTCAAGGTGATCGTGAACGATGGTGTCCAATTGGCGCAACTCACCTCGTTGATCCCCGATGTGTATCGACAGGCCGCTTGCTTTATGCCAGGCAGCGTGGTCGAAGCCCAGATCTGGCGAGCGCCGAGACCTTGGTAGTAACCCATGCGGTACGCGACGACGCTGAAGGTGGGAGACGGTGTGGTCACATAAAAGGTGACTCGCTGGCCGACCTTGGCGTAGTCGTGGTTCGCAAAGCCGGCGATGACGTTTTGATGGTTGGAAACCGGAATCTTCCACGCCCTCGTTCCCGCTTTCGCGTTCTCTTGTATTACCCAGCGAGCCTCAACACCTTGAGGACCCATCGCCGTGGCACCTGACGGCACAGCGGTGCTCGTCGATGAACTTGCCGCCGATGCCGACGGTGCACCCTTGGGTCCTACGGCAAGCACAACAGCGACTACGGCAAGC
>CAIQWC010000033.1 GCA_903875425.1 uncultured Actinomycetes bacterium
AGGCGATTGCTGAGCTCAGCGACCTTCCCTTCATTACTGCGCCCAATAAGTTTGCAGCCCTTGCTGCTCACGATGCACTGGTATTTGCTTCCGGCGCACTGAAGACCTTGGCGGTATCGCTGACCAAAATCGCCGATGACCTTCGCTGGCTGGGATCAGGGCCTCGGTCAGGGCTTGGTGAGTTGATGTTGCCCGAGAACGAACCAGGAAGCTCCATCATGCCGGGCAAGGTCAATCCCACCCAGTGTGAAGCCATGATTATGGTCTGCATTCAGGTACTGGGTAACGACGCCGCCATCGGCATCGCCGGCAGCCGTGGAAACCTTGAACTAAATGTATGTAAGCCCGTCATCATCCATAACTTCTTGCACTCGGTTGATCTACTGACGGGTGCTTGCTTCGCGTTTCGTGAATTCTGCGTGGATGGTCTTGAGCCTGACGAAGAGCAGATCAAACGCCACTTAGAGAATTCCCTCATGCTGGTAACGGCGCTCAACCCACACATTGGCTATGACAATGCCGCCAAGGTGGCCAAAAAGGCGCACAAAGAGCGCATAACCCTTCGTGAGTCCGCAATTGCGCTCGGACTGATGAGCGGTGAAGACTTTGACGCAGCGGTGAAGCCCGAGGAGATGACGCACCCGTGATTCCCGCTTCGCCGGTAAGCGATGCGCAGATCGCGGCGCTGACGGCCAAGGGAGACTGGAACCAAGTTGGCGACCTCTTAGAAGGGACCTTCGTCTTCGCTAGCTATGGCGCTGCACTTGATTTCGTCGTAGCTGTCGCTGCGATTGCTGAGGACCAGAATCATCACCCCGAAATAACCCTCGGTTTCGACAGGGTCTCGGTACGGGTGTCGACTCACGAGACTCATTCCATTACCGCTCGTGATCTTTACTTCGTGGACGCTGTTTCCGAACTTCGCTAGACCGTTAGGTTCTTAGAAACTGCGCTGAGATGCGTATCACTGATGCCTATGGAACGAAGGTAATCGGGAATAGATCCCCAACGATCCTTCACCGCATCAAGGAAATTATGCATGTTCTCAGCCGGAGCTCCGAAGTCATTGTTCTCATCGCGACGCAGAATGGTATCTTTCCACTCGGGATGACGCTCGAGAATCTTCGCCCTGAGATCGACGAGGATATCTTGGGTAAGGGTGTAGTCCTCAACAATGTCTTCGTCAGCCACCCCGACTGCTCCTAGTAAGAGTGCAACGATAACCCCGGTGCGGTCTTTACCAGCTGCACAGTGAACCACCACTGGCCAAGATGCTTCGTTGCTTAAGACCTCAAAGGCGGTTACGAAGTGTTGAGCAGCCTTATCGAGCATGATGACATAAGAGTCTCGAATTAGTGAGTTGGTGACCTTGAAATCTTCGGGATCGCTGAGGCGTTTAATGAGCGGTAAGTGATGGAAATCTACGCTAATGCTCTCCACAGGGAAACGACCGAGTTCGAGTTCCTCAGCGGTTCGGAGATCAAACACGGTGTTGAGACCAATCGAGCGAATCGTTTCGTGGTCGTTTTCGCTTAGGTAACTGAGCGAGTCGGATCGGAAGAGTCGGCCCCAGGCGACGGCGCCGCCCGGAGTTGCGTAGCCGCCGCAGTCGCGGAAATTAACTGCTCCTTCGAGGGAAACTCTACGAGATGGGATCTGAGTCATGCCCCCAATGTAGGCGGTGGTAGCGACTCATTGGGCTAGATCGGGAGCCCCCAGAGCGCCATCCACTTGGTGAGATCTTGCTCAATGGGGAGTTCTGGTGAAAGCAAGGATCGAAGTCGGAGTTCTTCTTCGTTGTCGCGCGCCTCTGGCCCTGAGGGGATAAAGGGATAGAAGCTGCCACGCTTGGAAAGGTAGACCAGGTAACCCGCCGGCATCGTATCGTCGAGCTTGGCGAGTCCGAATACGCAGCAGAGCACTTGACTACCAAAACCCTGGTCAGTAATCGTGCTACTGATCTCATGGGCGCGAGCAACTTGGTCGTCGAATCCTGGCGCATCAATCGCCAGCCAGGTGAAACCGAGATCGTCGACCACAGTGCGCAGGCTGCTCTTGGCTGGGTCATCGAGGCCCAGCAGACTCTCTATTTGGCTGAGCGTGTCGCTGGTTCCCTCTCCAACGGGTGGTTTCCAACACACGCCAGCGTGTCCCGATGGGCCGAGGCCGGCCTGGAGTTCTAAGGTAACGCTAGCGCCAGGCAATGCAAAGAGATCATCAAGATTGGGTCCGCGCTGCTTGGAGCGGCCCAGCATGGCATCGAACAGTCCCATGGAGCGATTCAGGCGGCGCTTTGGCCTAAGCGCCGCTCAAGGTCGTCAAGCTGGGCTAAACGCTTTTCCAGACTGGGATGCGTTGAGAAGAGATTTGCGAGCGAACTACTTTGCTTACCGGCCAGAGCGGGGGTGAAGAAAAAGGCGTTGTAGGCCTCTTGTTTTCGCAAGTCCCTTTGAGGGATCTTGGACATGTCGCCGGTCACCTTCACGAGGGCCGCAGCGAGCACGGCAGGTTTACCGATCAAGAGTGCGCCCGAGCGATCAGCTGCGAGTTCACGGTAGCGCGATAGCGCCAAGGTGAGGAGGTAGCTAATGAAGTAGATGACAATAGACGCCAGCATCACGCCCACTTCTAGTAACGCATTGTTCTGATTTTGATTGTCGTTACCACCGACCATGGACGAGAACATCGCCACTCGGGTTAAAAGACCCGCAATCATGCCCACGGAGGAAGCAATCGTCATCACCGCTACGTCGCGGTGTGCCACGTGGCTCAACTCGTGGGCGAGAACCGCTTCGAGCTCTTCATCGCTGAGTCGCGCCTGGATACCCGTAGTCACGCAGACTACGGCAGCCTTGGGACTGCGTCCGGTAGCGAAGGCGTTAGGCATATCGATCTCCGCGATGGCCACGCGAGGCTTGGGCATATCCGCCATCGCGCACAGGCGGTCCACCAGTGCGTGTAGTTGTGGTGCTTCTTGGGGGGTGACGATACGACCCCCCATGCCAAAGAGCGCGATGCGATCAGAGAACCAATACTGGGAAAAAATACCTGCGAACATGATGATCGCAATAAAGGTGATACCGAGACCAATAGCAAAGAGAATGGCCGTGATGAGGCCCCAGAGAATGACGAGGAAGAGCCCCGTCATCATCATTCTCCAGGTAAGTCCCCTATCGGAACTGATGTTCTTGGCGTAGGCCACGGCTTACTCCTCGGTGCTCGGCAGCTCGCCGGCGCTCGGCGATGTGCCCAGCTCGGCTTTGAGCGCAGCCAACTGGCTATCTACCGCTGAGGTCGTTGCGGCCTTATCGAGTTCGGCTTGGATGTCATCCATTGGTTTCGTAAGATCGCTTAAGGCCCCTGACGCCAGGAGTTCATCCGTTGCACTGGCTCGAGCCTGCATCTCGGCCACCTTATCGTTGGCACGTTGTAAGGCTTGGCCAGCGTCACCCATCGAACTCGAGATACCGGAGACGGCTTCGTTGACCTTGGTCTCGGCTTCCGCAGCGGTATAGGTCGCCTTCACGGTTTCTTTTTGCGTACGGAACTGTTCGATTGAAGCCGAAAGTTTGTGTGAGGTATCGATGAGCTTAGTTTCTTGTTCGGCGATTTGAGTATGTTGCGTCTCGAGGCTGGTGAGTTGGGTGGCAATCGCCTCTCGACGAGATAAGGCCTCGCGAGCAAGTGGTTCGTTTCCTTGCTCAAGCGCGGCCTTGGCTTGCGCTTGGAGCTTGTCAGCTTGATCCTTGAGTTGCTGAGCTTGAATCTCGATGCGCTTCCGAGCAGTAGCCACGTCGGCCACTGAGCGCTTGACCTTGGTTAATTGCTCAAGTTGCTTTTGGTACGCGAGGTCAAGGGTCTCTCGGGGATCTTCAACCTTGTCGAGCACCTTGTTGGTCTTGGCCTGAAAGACCTCACCCATTCGTTTGAATACACCCACCGACATACCCTCCTCGGAATCTCCTAAGCCGTCAGCCTAGGTCCGCCCTTAGAGGGAGTGACGTCAACGCCTCAGGCTCTAGGGTGTAGGCCCATGAGCCAACGGCTAATCATGACCGTCCATGCCCACCCTGATGATGAATCATCAAAGGGTGCCGCCACGATCGCCAAGTACCGAGATCTCGGGGTCCGCTCGGTCCTGGTGAGCTGTACGGGCGGCGAAGAGGGGGAAATCGTCAATAATCGCGTGGTCTTGGAGGCCGGCGAGAGTCTGGGGGAGCGACGGGCCAAGGAGCTCGATAGGGCCACCGCCATCATCGGATACGACGTGGTTGAGCGCCTCGGATATCGAGACTCTGGAATGCCAGATATGGAAGCAAACCGGTCTCCTGAAGCATTTTGGAATATCCCTCTCGAACAATCAGTTGGTGATCTTGTTCGGCTGGTGCGGCTTCATCGACCTAGTGTGCTGATCTCGTACCCCGATGTCCAGACTGAATATCCCCACCCCGACCATCTCCGTGCCCACGACATCGCGTTCGCAGCGTTCGACGCAGCCGCTGATCCCGCGGCCTATCCCGAGTATGGCGAGCCTCACGAGGTTGCCAAGTTGTATTACACCGTGTGGCCAGCCATGCGGGCAAGAAAAATGCATGAGAAGTACGCAGAGCTCGGCCTCACGTCTCCCTATGAAGGCGAACGGCTCACGCTGATCTATCGCGATGAGCCCTTCTCGACAACGATCGATATCGACGGATACCAGATGATCCGCGATGAAGCCTTACTCGCCCACGCCACCCAGATTGATCCGGCATCGCCGTGGTGGTTCGGACTTCCCGAAGAGATCCGTCACCCTATTCACCCCTTTGAGCACTACCGCCTTGCCAAGAGTCGCGTGGGCAGCATCGACGGCGAAGAAACCGATCTCTTTGAAGGAATGGAGTAATCGCGCCAGATTTGGCTAGTACGACTTCGCCACGAGGGCGACGAGGCCGCTCTCTTGCTCATCAACGGGCAGGCTTCCATCTGCTCGCTGTAAGCAGCGAACCGTAATTGCCTGATCGCGCAGTTGCGCTTCGCCTCCGTCGACGAGGAGGTCCCATGAGATCCTCCCGAAGCCTCCCGAGCTCGCTTCAATGGCTTCGTCAACACTGTTGACCTCGTGTGTATTGGTCTCGAGTCGCATGGTGGCGCTGGCGAGAATCTCATCGTGCATATCGGCGAGCAAGGCCGTGGTGGTGGAGACCACTGTGTCGACGGTGAGTGACTGCTTATCGCCTGTATCTCGCCGAGCCAAGATCACGTGACCTTGTTCAAGATCGCGCGGGCCAACTTCGAGGCGAAGGGGCACACCTTTAATCTCCCAATCCACAACACGACGCCCGAAGGATCCCGACCCTCGGTCTATTTCCACTCGAATTCCGGCGGTACGTAGCGCGTCGCCGAGCTTGGTCACCACGGCGGTGACCTCGGGTGTCTCCTTGATGGCCAAGATGACGAGCTGTATGGGAGCGACTCGAGGGGGAACGATTAAGCCCTGATCGTCTCCATGGGCCATAATCAAGCCACCAACGAGGCGGGTGGATGCTCCCCACGAGGTAGTCCAGCACAGCTCCTCTTTGCCTTCAGACGACTGGAAGCGCATCTCGAAGGCCTTGGCGAAGTTCTGGCCTAACTCGTGACTGGTAGCCATCTGCAGCGCTTTGCCGTCTCGCATCATGCCTTCACAGGTCAGGGTATTAATGGCGCCGGCAAAACGCTCAGAGGGTGGCTTGATGCCAACGTAGGTGGGAGTAGCGAGCACGTTGACGAGGAAATCGCGGTACACCTCGAGTTGGATGTGCTGCGCATAGGCCGTTGCGTCTTCGCGAGTGGCGTGGGCCGTATGGCCTTCTTGCCAGAGGAACTCAGAGGTCCGCAAAAACAATCGAGGGCGTAGTTCCCAACGCACCACGTTGGCCCATTGGTTAAGGAGTAGGGGAAGATCTCGATAACTTTGCACCCATTTGGCCATATATTCGCCGATAACGGTCTCCGAGGTTGGTCGAACCACAATGGGCTCAGCCAATTGAGCACCACCTGCGTGGGTGACTACCGCGAGTTCGGGGCTAAAGCCCTCGACGTGTTCGGCTTCGCGCGTTAAGTAGCTTTCAGGAATGAAGAGTGGAAAGTAGGCATTCTTCGCTCCCGCGGCCTTAATTCGAGCGTCAAGTTCCGCTTGGATACGCTCCCAGATGCCATAGCCGTAGGGTCGAATCACCATGGTGCCGCGTACCGGTCCGTTGTCCGCGAGTTCAGCCTTGGCGATGACGTCTTGGTACCAGCGCGGGAAATCTTCTGCTTGAGGAGTGAGGGCACTTTGCTGAGCCACGATGAGCCTTTCGATGATGGGAGAAGCGAAATCTAACCTAGCGAATGACGAGACCACATCGCGGGTGATTAGCGAGGAATGGAGGCTTGCGTGAGCTCGAGGAGCGGTGCCCATCCGATGAGATCCACCCCATGGGTTCGTAAGGCCGAACGGAAGGCAGCGTCTTTGGTCAGGAGGTGCATATCGCTAATGCGCTGCTCTGCGTCAGTGGCAAAGGCCCGCAACTCTTCCGCATCAACAGCGGGATGGACGACGAGTTCAGTAACCCCTGGTTTTAGGTTTGCCAACACATGGGGCCACACCGTTCGGAATCCCGTACTGCGCGTGTCGATGACGAGATCAGGAGTGACGACACCTGCTTGACGAGCAATGATGCGCGCAGGGAAGCCTAAGCCTGCCTCGCCGACGGCATCGAGCAGGCGAAGGGGGAGCCGGTACTCAACGGCGAGTTCAAGAACGATGTCAAAGAATTCAGGCCGAAGCAACAAGGCGCCTTGGTGGACACAGATATGCGTGAGATCGAATCCGTGTAATACCGCTCGCTCTAGCTGGGCTCGGCATTCTTTGCGGACCTCGTCAAGGTCAGCGTGGTCTAGAGCATCATCAATCGTCTCAGCGAATCCTCCATCGCCGCCGAGCAGAGACGGCGCGTGCGTAATGGGTCCGTATCGAAAGAGGGAGTGATCCGCCAAAATCGATAGTTCAATACCGATATCGCCACCTCGGTACCTCGCGGCGGCATGGCGAGACCAAGGCGCCGGCATCAGCAGCGAGGCTGACGTTACGGCACCCATCGCGAGCGCTTCATGGATCGCACTGTTCACTGAATGGCACAAGCCGTAATCGTCAGCCGTCACGATGAGTAATTTGGCGCCCTCTGGCCGGCCAAGCCGTCGAAGGAGATCGCTCACGGCGTACCGCCTTGGATGCTTGCATCTTGAGCATGGGCAGCGTCAGTGAGACTTGCGCGGTGCTCATCGAGCTTGGCGCTCAGCGTTGCGTCGCCAGTGGCGAGTATTCGAATGGCCAGAAGTCCAGCGTTTTCTGCACCGTTAATGGCAACGGTTGCGACGGGGACGCCTCGAGGCATCTGAACGATAGAGAGCAACGAATCCATCCCGTCAAGGCGGGCCAGTGCCACCGGAACTCCAATAACAGGCAGCGATGTTACCGAAGCGAGCATTCCGGGTAGGTGCGCCGCCCCTCCCGCTCCCGCAATGATGACTTCAAGACCACGTTCCGCGGCTTGCGTTCCGTAGGCCAGCATCGCGACGGGGGTTCGGTGAGCGGAAACGACGTGAACTTCGTGAGCGATGCCGAAGTGGTCGAGTATTGCTGAAGCGGCTCCCATCACCTCGTGGTCAGAAGCACTCCCCATCACAATCCCAACGCGGGCTCGGTTACTCATGACGTGGGCTCCTCGCTAATCGTTAGGTCTAATCATTCAATTCTGCCAGCCCAAGAGGTCCGGAGTGGACCTAAGGCCTCAGATCGTTGGAGGGGCGGGCGTCTTGAGCGCTACCGCTGCCGCCCAGGCTCGATTACGGACCTCGGTACGATCAGAACCCGTAGCGGTGACGTGTCCGAGTTTGCGGCCCGGTCTCGGCGCTTTCCCATAGAGGTGGACTTTGGCATTGACCCCGAGCGCCTCAGCCAGGAGCGGATCAAAACTCGCAACGTCATTGCCACCGAGAATGTTGACCGAGCAAACAAAGGGATCACGAAGCGATGTATCGCCGAGCGGCAGACCAAGCACTGCACGGAGATGGTTTTCGAATTGGCTGGTGACGGCACCGTCTTGAGTCCAGTGACCTGAATTGTGGGGACGAAGCGCTAACTCGTTGATCATCAATCCGTCGTTGGTCGTAAAGAGTTCAACAGCGAGCACTCCCACAACACCGATGAGTTCGGCGATACGAACAGCAATGGCATTTGCCGCGCTGAGGAGATCAGGATCAATCTCGGCAGGGGGCGATAACTTCGCGATTGATACCGTCTTGTTGCACGGTCTCAACGGCAGGGTAAGAACAAATCTCGCCAGCACTATTACGTACCACCATGGCCGCGATTTCTTTGACAATATTGACGTGTTCTTCAACGACCATCGTTCGCTTGGCATCGCGGAGCTCGTGTTCGATGCGGTGGGCCTCCTCAACGCTGCTGACTACGAAAACACCTTTACCGTCATAGCCACCAGAGGCGGTCTTGATAACGAGGGGCCATCCCCATGATTCGCCGATGGCAGCAAAGTCAACACCGACCCCGGCGGGGACGATGGAGTAACGAGGTACGGGGAGGCCTGCGTGGTGAAGGCGTTCACGCATCGCAGCTTTGTCTACGCTAAAGAGGAGCGCTGAGGAAGAAGGGAAGACGTCTATGCCTGCGTCTTCCAAACTCGCGATCAAGTTCAGATCTACAAGTTCGTGGTCAAAAGTTACGACATCGCAAGAACCCGCCAAGGTATGGAGTGCCTCGAGGTCGTCGGCGGAGCCAAGCACCACATCACCAGCAGTCTCGACGGCGGCCTCATCGGAACTCGTGGCTAGGACCGTGGTAGCAATGCCAAGGGTCGAGGCGGATTCTTCGAGCATGCGTGCGAGCTGACCCGCGCCGATAATTCCTACCCTCATCGCGCTACTCGTGCCGGTTTCTTGGTCTGGTACTCCACAGCGCGACGATAGCGAAATCTGAGGGTACCGCCGGACGCCATGCCCACGCAGGCTGTATTCATCAGTGTCGTGCGCTAGCGAATGGCCTAGCGAGCATAGGGGAAGCCGAAGAATTGACTGCGGAAGGCAGGGGAAAGATCGGGTCGATAGTCATAAACGTTCCCTAGGAACTAAGACGCGTGTGCTTCATTTCATTGATCGTTGGCTGGAGGGCCATGGTGGCCACTAGTTGTTTCATGAGTGCTGCCGATGCCTGGTCATCTCCGTTTGGCGGATCCATGAGGCGAAGGAATACGGCATCGGCGTCATTGAAGACGAAGGTGGGGACCCCAAATACGTCTAAATCATCGTGGTAGTGCGTCCAATCCTCGGCGATGACCTTCCGGGGACCCCCACCGTCGACGATAGCGAAAACGGCATCTGGGTCTAAGCCTGCGGTCTTGAGTACGGCGCCGACCTGCGGGCGGTCTGTGAGGGCGATTCCATGGGTGTGGCGCGCTTCGAAGAGGGCTTCGTGAACCACTTCGAACGCCTCGGGCCAATGATCACGCACCGCCACGGATGCTTCTAGCGAGATCAACACAGCGTCACCGGTTGGCGTATCCCAAATTGCGGGCTCGCCTTCCGCGACGTATCCCTGATTCAGGGTGTAGGGCGCAAAGCTCACGTGCAGTTCTGCACCGGCACGGTTTGCCGCAAGGACGTGCTCGTGGACAATGCGCGCAAACGGACAGCGGTAGTCATAGAGCAAGGTGAAGGCGGGAAGATTCATAGGTCAGTCAATAGTAGGGTGCCAACGATCATTCCCGACTACCAGGAACGAACGATGGCTCGGATGCCTTTTCTCAGCATCAGGCCAAGGACCATGCCGATGCCAGCACCAGCAGCTACATCGAGGGGGTCGTGAGCCTTGAGGTGGACACGACTCCAAGCCACCGCTGACGTTGCAAGGAGACCGGTGGCGACCCCAGCAGCCGTGGCGGGAAACGCTACCGCAGCCGCGGCGCTTGCCAAGGTGTGGCCGGAGGGGAAGCTCGACGTACTCGGTGGACGCACGAAGGGGGAAGCCGGAGAATCTTGATCGGGGCGCTCTTTGTTGACTAAACGTTTGATCCCAAAGGTAAGTCCCAGCGCAGAGAAGCCAACGATGGCGAGGCCAAGGAGTCCCGCTCGAAGCGAAAATCGCTTGCTTGCGATCCCAAGAGCGACCAGCGCCACAATCCAGATTCCTCGGTCTGAGGCGGCCGAGATCAGGGAAGCGACCTGGTTTGCGATTTCAGACTCGCGAACTTCGTCATGGGGGTCCCCGGAGTTTTCTAACAGACGGAACGCTCCCATGGCCATAGCTCTAGTTTGGCACGTAGGGCCCCTCGCAGCGGTAAGACTCATGAGTCATGGTTGAAACCTCACGAGTCAAGAGAAGCGAACACTGGGCAGGGCTCAAGCCAGGCGATGCTGTTGACGTTGATGACCCCAGGGCCAAAAGGGGAAGTTTTGAGTTCGTGGCCCTCGTGGAGCACCTTGATTCAGGAGCGGTCAGCGTGGAGGTAGTCGGAGGTCGAAAAGGCGACCGCAAACTTTGGAGTTTTCGGCCTGAGCAGATCTTCTTGGTAGGTAAGCGGGGTAAGGGGCCGTCGGTGGCTCAAGCCCCCGGTCTCGACCTACGCTAGGCCAAGGCCGAGGTGCGTTGGTGAGGCGCTAAGTTCTATAGCGATTCGCTAACGAACACGGAGCCTCTCATGCACGTCGAAACCAACGTTGATAAGTCTCGGTCACCTATCGTCATCCCTCGTGCCATCCTTGGCATCTTGACGATTCTGGCTGGCGCTGCTGCCATCGTGGCGATCACCGTCAAGTAGGGAACGAAGCAGCCACTATCGGCTGCTCCATCGAGAAACTGACCAAGATGGCAGTGGTGCTGGCAGGCTTTCTCACGGGCTTTTCGCTCATTGTGGCGATTGGGGCGCAGAACGCCTACGTCCTTAGAATGGGCCTTGCTCGCGCGCACGTTGTATGGATTGTTGGGATATGCGCTCTCTCCGATATCGCACTGATCGCACTGGGGGTCGGGGGCCTTGGTCGGCTCTTCCTCACCTGGCCTCACCTGTTGAGTGTTTTTCAGTGGCTTGGCGTCGCCTATCTCGGATACTTTGCACTGAGCTCACTGCGAAAGGCCTTTCGGACGGAGTCCCTCTCCCCGGCTGACGCGGTGGTGGAACGTCGCGCGAGCGTTGTCCTAACGACCTTGTCGCTGACCTTTTTAAATCCTCACGTTTACCTCGATACCGTTTTGCTGTTGGGATCCATCGGGAATCAATATGGCCAGCAACGCTGGTGGTTTGCTGGGGGAGCGTGTGTGGCATCGCTGCTGTGGTTTTCGATGCTGGGCTTCGGTGCGCGGCTTGCTTCAGGGATTATGGCGAGGCCCAGGACATGGCGCATTTTGGACTGCTCGATTGCCGCCGTGATGGTTGCGGTGGCGATCAAGTTGGCGACCCTCCATCTCGCTCACTAAGTCAACGAGCGAGGACATGAAGTCCGAAGCAGTCTTGAACTAAGCAAAGTAAAAATACCCTATCAACTTAAATCCGATGAACAAGGTCATATTTTATACTACGCTGTGGCTTCGGCGCACAACTTGGTTGCCGATAAGCGAAAGGAGCCCTGCTGTGGGTGTTGTACATGAGGTACTGTCGGCCAACGCCGAGTATGTTTCGAATTTTGGAGAAAAGGGATCGCTGGCCCTGCCGCCAGCTCGTCAATTCGCGGTCTTGACGTGCATGGATGCACGACTCGATCCGGCTAAGTATGCCGGTTTGTCAGAGGGGGATGCCCACGTGATCCGCAACGCCGGAGGCCGGGCGAGTGACGACGCCATTCGTTCGCTGGTCATCTCGTACAAGTTGCTTGGTACTAAAGAATTCTTCGTGATTCACCACAGCGACTGCGGTATGGAGTTCTTCACCGACGAAACAATGCGCGGCCTGCTGCGCTCTAGCCTTGAGACCGCGCAACTAACCGCCGAAGGTTTCGCCGATGTTGGTAAGGGCCCGGGATCTGTGGAGGGCGATTACATCGACTGGCTCACCGTGGCCGATCGCACGGGGGCCGTGGTGGACGATGTTCGACGCATTCGTAACCATCCCTTGGTCCCGAAGTCCATTCCTATCTACGGCTACGTCTACGACGTGACGACGGGAGCACTTTTGGAAGTAGTCGAAGCGACCTCGATTGGGGCAGCCAAGTAACTACGGTGTATCAACATGGCTGTGGCCATTGCGAAGTAGATCGCGCATTATTACAACGCCTCGCTTCGTAGCAAAGCAAGACGGACCATCCCTTGACCTAGCGCGCTGGGTCAAGGGATGGTCTCTATGGAGGCTGTGACAACTCGAAGCATGAGCGCTGTAGTTGCCACGGCGAGGGACACAAGCGCTCCGATGAGTCCGTTGGTGTCTTTGGCCCTGACGTGTGTCATGTCCGCACCGATGAATTCCAACACAGCACCAAAGCTGGCTGCGATTCTTGAGAGTGGCACCCATAAGCGGAGAACGAGTCCAAGAAGTGCAGCAACCTCGATTCCGGCGAGGCGATACCTTGCCGGGGCTCGACGCTTTCGACAGCAGGGGTTTCCACCACCTTGACCATCATGGTGATTGTGCTCGCAGCCGAAATGATCAATATGGTC
>CAIQWC010000034.1 GCA_903875425.1 uncultured Actinomycetes bacterium
CAATTGCCCTACCCCTTTGAATTTCAACTGCTCGATGAGGATTGGGACCACTTCAGTATTTTGATGGAATCGGCACTCCACCGAATCCCTGCCCTCCATCACACGGGTATTAAGAAGTTCTACAACGGTCCCGAGAGCTTTACTCCTGATAATCAGTTTATTTTGGGAGAAGCTCCCGAACTCAAGAATTTTTTTGTCGGCGCCGGATTTAACTCAGTGGGTATTGCCTCAGCGGGTGGCGCGGGTAAGGCCTTAGCCGAGTGGATTGTAGAAGGAGAGCCCACCCAAGATTTGGTATCGGTCGATATTCGACGATTTGCAGGCTTCAATGGCAATAATCAGTGGCTCCACGATCGAGTCGGAGAGATTCTGGGTCTCCATTACGCAGTGCCGTGGCCGAACCGTGAACTCGAAACCGCGCGCCCTTTTCGCCGCTCCCCGATCTATGACATCTTGGCTCAATCAGGGGCTAATTTTGGATCTCGCATGGGCTGGGAACGCGCCAATGTATTTGCGCCCACTGGGGTCTCGCCCGAGCTTGACTACACCTGGGAAAAGCCTCAGTGGTTAGCGTGGAGTGATGTCGAGCAGCGCGCAACCCGCGAAGCGGTAGCAATCTTTGACCAAACATCGTTTGGCAAGCTACTTATTCAAGGACCAGAATCCGTCAGTCTCCTCCAGCGACTGTGTAGCGCGAATATGGATGTTGAGGTCGGCCGCTCGGTTTATACCGCCATGTTGAATAGCCGTGGTGGCTACGAAGCCGATGTAACCATTACTCGCTTAGCCTTTGATCAGTTCATGTTGGTGACGTCATCTGCTTCGCCGCGACGAGATGCCGATTGGATCACTCGGCATCGGCGAGATGACGAGATGGTGAGCGTCACCGATATCTCGGCCATGTACGCGGTTTATGGCGTTATGGGTCCGAACTCAAGGGCCTTACTGAGTCGACTGAGCCGAGCAGACTTTTCCGATGAAGCCTTCAGTTTTGGAACTAGCCAAGAGGTCGACCTTGGCTACTCGACAGTACGCGCTACGAGAATCACCTACGTTGGCGAATTGGGATGGGAGCTCTACGTCCCGGTTGAGTTCGCCGTTGGCGTCTATCAGGACCTAAAGCGCGCAGGTGCGGATCTTGGTCTCATGGACGCTGGCTACTACTCCATTAACTCGTTACGACTCGACAAGGGCTACCGGGCGTTTGGTTCAGACTTGACACCTGACTACAGTCCGATTGAGGCGGGGCTGGGTTTTACCTGCAAACTAAATACCGATATCGACTTCATCGGTCGAAGCGCCGTTGAGGCGAGTAAGACCCAAGGTCCAAAGCGCAGGTTGGTTTCTTTCCGTCTTCATAACGATGACGTCATGGTGTGGGGTGGTGAGCTGGTGTTGCGCGAGGGCGAAGCAGTCGGTCAAGTTACTTCTGCTGCTTGGTCGACCACCTTTGGTGCCTGTGTCGGCTTGGCGTACCTATGGCGTCGAGACGCAGCGTCGGTATCACCCGAGTGGATTCGATCAGGGGCCTACGAACTCAACGTGGGGGGTCGCCATACGGCAATCGAGGTATCGCTGAAGGCGCTCTACGATCCGACGAACGAGAGAATTCGACCCTCGTGATGGCGAGGGTATAGGCAGATGTACATCGGCGTCTTTGATCTGTTCAAGGTCGGTATTGGTCCATCAAGCTCGCATACCACGGGCCCCATGCGAGCGGCTAAGAGCTTCGCCGATCAGCTCGAGAGCGATCTCATCTTGGAGGATGTGACTCGGGTGGAGGTTGATCTATGTGGGTCGCTCGGAGCTACCGGCAGGGGACACCTTTCCCCCGAAGCCGTCATGCTTGGGCTTTTAGGCGAAGCCCCTGAAACGGTTATTCCCGATTCGGTTCCGTCAACGATTCATGAAATCCGCTCAACCCAAGTACTGCTTCTTGGCGGACGCCACCGTATCGCTTTCCGAGAAGACGACGATCTCCGTATGAAGCCACTCACAAGATTGTCGTTTCACACCAACGGCATGGTATTCCGAGCTTTTGATGAAGGTGATGGCTTACTCTCGCAGCGAACCTACTACTCGATTGGTGGCGGGTTTGTCGTCGAAGAGGGCGTAGAAGGACTTGTCGACGAAGCTAGTCCTGAAATGGTGCCCCATCCCTTCGCGACTGCTCAGGAACTCTTGCAAGCGTGTGACCGAACGTCGCGCACGATTGAGGAGTTAATGCTTCAGAATGAGTCGATGTGGCGATCACGCGATGAGGTGACGACTTGAGTACTTGGTATCTGGGCGACGATGGAAGCGTGTATTGCCAAGGGATGCCGTACCTCCGGGATCTTGCCTGGAGGTCTTCGGGTTGCGCGACGGGCTGCGGAGCTCCAAAGGCAGCTCGAAGCGGAGGCGAGTACTGCTGACGGATTAGCGCAAATGGATTGGGTGACCTTGTGGGCCTTGGCTGTTAATGAAGAGAATGCTGCTGGGGGACGAGTGGTTACTGCTCCAACCAATGGCGCCGCTGGAATCGTGCCCGCGGTACTCAAGTACTACGTGACCTTCATTGATGGTGCCTCTGAGGAGGGCATTATCACCTTCTTACTGGTAGCTGCCGCAGTTGGATCTTTGTTTAAACAAAACGCGTCAATTTCGGGAGCTGATGTTGGCTGTCAAGGTGAGGTTGGCGCGGCGTGCTCCATGGCCGCTGCTGGCCTGGCAGCGGCACTCGGTGGTAGTCCAGGTCAGGTTGAGAATGCGGCCGAAATTGGCATTGAGCATCACCTTGGTCTCACCTGTGATCCCGTTAATGGTCTTGTACAAATCCCCTGTATCGAACGCAACGCAGTCGCTGCCGCTCAGGCCATCACGGCAGCGAGAATGGCACTCCATGGCACCGGCACCCACCGCGTCTCGCTTGATCAAGCGATTAAAACGATGAAAGACACAGGTGCTGATATGCAAGACAAGTACAAAGAAACTGCGCTGGGTGGTTTGGCACTGAACGTTGTTGAGTGTTAACGCTCAGTAACGGCTAGTTGGCGAGAGCACCGACCACATAGGTAATTGACGCACACAGTGCCGCAACATCTTCTGAGTCGATTGCGGGGAACATGGCGATGCGGAGCTGGTTGCGGCCTAACTTACGGTAGGGCTCAGTATCGACGACACCGTGAGCGCGGAGCACCTTGGCTACCACGGATGCGTCGATGGAGTCGACAAAGTCAATAGTGCCAATGACGTGGCTACGCTCGCTCGCCTTTTCTACGAAAGGTGTGGCGAAATCACTCTGTTCCGCCCACGTATAGAGAATTTCAGCGTTGCGGTCTGAACGACCGACAGAAAACGCAAGGCCGCCATTCTCGTTAAACCACTCCACCTGGCTCGCGAGAAGGTGCAAGGTAGCAAGCGCAGGGGTGTTGTAGGTCTGATCGAGACGTGAGTTATCGAGTGCGGTCTTGAGATTCAAAAATTCAGGGATGAATCGACCCGAACTAGCAATGAGCTCGATCCGCTCGATGGCCGCCGGTGAGCAAAGAGCAAGCCATAGGCCGCCGTCGGACGCGAAGGACTTCTGTGGGGCGAAGTAGTAGCAATCGAATGCTGACGCATCGACGTATAAGCCACCAGCTGCTGATGTGGCATCAACGGCAACAAGTCCCGTGGCGCCCTGGGGTCGGGTGATGGTCATGGAGACACCGGTGGATGTCTCGTTATGCGTCAGACCATAAAGGTCGATGTCGTCGCGCGCGATGGCTTCGGGGTGGGTGCCAGGCTCTGACTTGATCACCTCTGGCGCTTGGAGGAATGGGGCAAGCTCGGCCGCCGTCGCAAACTTCGAGGAGAACTCGCCAAAATGGAGATGCTGACTCTTTGCCTCGATGAGGCCGAAGACAGCTGCATCCCAAAACGCCGTGGTCCCGCCATTGCCGAGGAGAACCTCGTAGCCATCGGGCAGCGAGAAGAGATTGTGTAAACCACCGCGTACGCGACCCACGACATTTTTGACGGTGGCCTGGCGGTGACTCGTGCCTAGGTAGTGAGGGGCGTCGGCCACGAGGGCGTCAATTTGGGCTTGGCGGACCTTGGAAGGTCCCGCGCCGAAGCGTCCGTCGGCGGGCAGAAGGCTTTCAGGAATCTTGATGTTGGAGGGGTCGCTCATATATGTAATCATTTCACCTATGGAAGGCACCAAAAAC
The DNA here is from genome assembly GCA_903875425.1 of uncultured Actinomycetes bacterium. Lineage (GTDB taxonomy): Bacteria > Actinomycetota > Acidimicrobiia > Acidimicrobiales > RAAP-2 > CAIQWC01. The sequence continues at coordinate 4,191 of CAIQWC010000034.1, forward strand.
CGCGTATCGAAGAGACTCTCAGAACTCCAACCTTCGGCCACCTTGGCCGTCGATGCTCGGGCTAAAGCCCTGAAGGCTGCAGGGGAGAATGTGATTGGTTTTGGCGCAGGAGAGCCTGACTTCCCAACCCCAGAGGCCGTCGTTGCCTTCGCCGTCGAGGCCTGCCGCGATCCGAAAAATCACCGCTATACCCCGGCTGGCGGTCTACCGGAGCTGCGCCAAGCCATCGTGGAGAAGACCAAGCGTGACTCTGGACTGGTAATCACCGCAGACCAAGTCATGATCACTAACGGCGGTAAGCACGCGATCGCTAATGCTTTTGCAGCCTTACTGGATCCCGGCGACGAAGTCATCATCCCGGCTCCGTTCTGGACGACCTATCCCGAATCAGCCGCCCTCGTTGGCGGCGTCCCCGTGATTGTCGCAACCGATGAGAGCACCGAGTTCAAAGCCACACCCGACATGCTCGAAGCAGTTCGAAGCCCCAAGACGAAGTTATTGGTCTTTTGCTCGCCATCGAATCCGACGGGGTCGGTCTACACCGCCGCGGAAATGGATGCGGTGGCCGCCTGGGCTGCTGAACACGGTATTTGGGTGATGGCAGATGAGATCTATGAGCACCTCATCTATGACGATGCCGAGTTACTGTCAATGCCGGCACGCTGTCCTGCACTTGGCGATCACTGGGTCATCGTGAACGGCGTCGCGAAGACCTATGCCATGACTGGCTGGCGTGTGGGTTGGATGATTGGTCCCAAAGATGTGATTGCTGCCGCCACTAATTTGCAGAGTCAGATTACGTCAAATGTGGCTGACGTTTCGCAGCAGGCAGCGTTGGCTGCGGTCAGTGGCGATCTCCAAGCGGTAGCCACCATGCGTGAAGCCTTCGATCGTCGCCGCAAACGTATGACCTCAATGTTGAATGACATTGACGGGGTTAGTTGTTTGTTGCCCAAGGGAGCGTTCTATTGCTTCCCCAACGTGACGGGTCTTTTGGGTAAGTCGATTCGTGGCCATGTCTGCACCTCGAGCGCTGAGTTAGCTGAGCTCTGCATCAATGAATCGAACGTAGCCGTGGTCCCTGGTGAAGCCTTTGGCGCACCCGGATACCTTCGTCTCTCCTACGCCCTCGGGGATGACGATCTCGTTGAGGGAGTTACCCGACTCCAACAGCTCTTTGCCGAAGCCAAGTAGTTCAACCCACCCCCAATACTTCAGGAGCCCCCATGGCCAGAGTCCTTGTCACTGAAAAAATTGCCCAACCGGGCCTAGACCAATTGTCGGCAGCGGGACATGACGTCGATATTCAATTAGATCTCACCCCCGAAGCGCTCGTTCAAGCGATTGTCGGGGCGCACGCCCTCATCATTCGCTCGGCCACCACCGTCACGGCCGAGGTACTCGAAGCTGGCCGAGACCTCGTGGTAGTGGGTCGGGCTGGCATCGGTCTTGACAACGTAGACGTTGCTCGCGCGACGGAACTAGGTGTCATGGTCGTGAACGCACCACAGTCGAATATCGTGTCGGCTGCTGAGCAGGCGATGGCATTGCTCCTCGCGCAAGCTCGCAACATTCCTCAGGCTCATTCGGCCCTTGTCAACGGCAAGTGGGAGCGCTCAAAGTGGGAGGGTGTGGAGCTCTACGAAAAGACGCTTGCCATCATTGGCCTTGGTCGTATTGGAGCGCTCGTGGCACAGCGTGCCTTGGCCTTTGGTATGAAGCTCATTGCCTATGACCCCTTCGTGTCACCTGATCGTGCGAGGATTATGGGCATCGAGATGGTGAGCTTTGATGAGGCGCTCGCCCGGGCAGACTTTATTACGATTCACTTGCCTAAAAATAAAGACACCCTAGGCTTGTTGAACGCCGAGACCTTGGCCAAGACCAAGAAGGGTGTTCGCATCATTAACGCCGCGCGTGGCGGCATCGTTGACGAAACCGCCTTGGCTGATGCAATTCGCTCCGGTCACGTTGGCGGAGCCGGTATCGACGTGTTTGAGAAAGAACCCACCACCGAGTCACCCTTGTTCGAGCTCAGTTCAGTGGTCGTGGCGCCTCACCTCGGTGCATCGACCGCCGAAGCTCAAGATAAGGCCGGGGCCACTATTGCCGACATGGTTGAGCTGGCCCTCGCTGGTGACTTCGTGCCCTTCGCTGTAAATATTTCAGCGGGCGATGTCTCCGAGATTGTGCGACCATTCATGGGTCTCGCCGAACAGTTGGGACGATTCCTCGGTGGCCTCGTAGACGAGAGCCCCAGCAAGATTGAGATTGGCTTTCACGGAGAACTAGCGGGTACCGGCACGGGCATCTTGACGCTATCGATTCTCAAAGGCCTCCTGGGTACCCACAGTGATGAACCGGTGAGCTATGTCAATGCTCCTGCAATTGCGCAAAGTCGTGGTTTGGAAATCGATGAGACCTCGAGCGTCACGAGTCACGACTTCGTTAACTTGATCAGCGTTTCGGCTGGTGGTCGCTCGGTGAGCGGAACCTTGACAGGTATTGGTAACCGCGTCGAAGCACGTATCGTCTCGGTTGACGGCCATTCCCTTGAGCTGTCACCGGCTTCTCACATGTTGGTCGTCAGCAATGATGACCGACCCGGGATGATCGGTGTCGTTGGTACTGCACTGGGCAACGCCGGGGTATCGGTTGACTCCATGGCGGTTAGCCCCAGTGCTAAGGCGGGCACCGCGCTGATGGTGCTCTCTACCAAAGAAGCGATTACCGACGATGTACTCGCCAGTCTTAGCGGCTCAGCGGGGATCTTGTCGCTGCACCGGATTGAAATTTAAGGCGGCTCAGGCCGGCTGCTTGCTTGGAACGTCCGGCCAGGTGTCGAAGCTGCCGGGAAGATCTGCGTCACCTTCGATACCCGCTTTTTGCGCGCGTGACCGCCGTAATTCAATGACAAGGTAGGCCACGGCCGCTGCTGCCAAGGCGAGGAGTGCGTACTTAATCCATCGGCTCATGCCCCCACCTTAGGCGCGGTACGCCCGGTTTTGGCGATTCTCAGTTGAAGGGAGGCCTCGGTTGGTATACTTGAGATTGTGACCAACACAACGTCCCTGTTGCTTCTGTAGAGGCGAGCGCCACACTGCGCTCGCTAGAACTCCTCCTGTGCCTCCTGGCCAGGAGGTTTTTCATTGGGCCAGACTCGGGGCGCTTCCAAGAAGGGGCGTAGGGCGGTTAGGTAAGGAGACACATGATGGCAGTAACGACGAAGCAGAACGAAGGGGCCATGCCCCACAACCGTTACGCCGAGACGCTACCCCTCGTGCTGAACGACAGAACCTGGCCTGACGCTCGTCTGACGAAGGCACCTCGCTGGTGCAGCGTGGATCTTCGGGATGGAAACCAAGCCTTGGTCGAGCCCATGGATCCAGAACGCAAGTTGGCCATGTTCACCCTTCTTCTTGAACTCGGTTTCAAGGAAATTGAAGTTGGATTCCCTTCGGCTTCGCAAACAGATTTTGATTTCATCCGTAAGATCATTGACGAAGAGAGAGTTCCCGAAGACGTCACGATCCAAGTTCTGGTTCAGTGTCGTGAAGATTTAATTCGTCGCACCTTCGAAGCGGTGAAGGGTGCACGTAAGGTCATCGTTCACTTCTATAACTCAACCTCCACCTTGCAGCGTCGCGTCGTATTCGGCCTTGAGCGTGAGGGAATTATCGAGATTGCCCGCAACGCAGCCGTACTTTGCAAAGATTTCGAGTTCGGCCTCGCCGGAACGGAAATTCAATTTGAGTATTCTCCGGAATCGTTTACTGGCACCGAACCAGAATTCGCGGTGGAGATTTGTGAAGCCGTGATGGATGTGATTCAACCCACCGTCGAGAAGCCTTTGATCTTGAACTTGCCCGCTACGGTGGAGCACTACACCCCGAACGTTTACGCCGATGTCATTGAATGGTTCAGTCGTACGATCAAGAATCGAGACACGGTAGTACTGAGTCTTCATCCCCACAATGACCGGGGGACCGGTGTAGCCGCAGCCGAACAAGGTTTGATGGCAGGAGCCGATCGTATTGAGGGCACGCTGTTTGGCAATGGCGAACGCACAGGAAACGTAGATATCGTTACCCTGGCACTGAACTTGTTTAGCCAAGGTGTTGACCCCGAACTCGACTTTACCGATATTGAAAAGGTGCGCCTAGTGGCAGAGCGTGCCACGCGAATGACGGTGCACCCTCGACACCCCTACGCCGGTGACTTGGTGTACACAGCTTTCTCTGGCTCCCACCAAGATGCGATCAAGAAGGGTATGGGCCTCATCGGCGATAACTACGAGCGTTGGGAGGTGCCGTACCTGCCGATTGATCCCAAGCACACGGGCCGTACCTACGAAGAGATCATTCGAGTGAACTCTCAGTCAGGTAAGGGTGGCGTTAGCTACCTGATGGACCAAGAGTACGGATTGAATCTGCCGCGGCAACTTCAGATTGAATTTTCGCGCCACGTCCAAAAAGTGGCGGATACATCGGGTTCAGAGATCAAGCCAGATGCACTGTGGGATCTCTTCGAAGAAACCTACCTATCGCCTACCGCGCAGCTGCAACTGCTCTCGACAGAAGTGGTGACTGGCTCTGGACGAACCTCAGTGGTCGCCCAACTCAAAGTTGAAGACAGCCACGTGACCGTCAAAGGCGAAGGAAACGGCCCCATCGCCGCCTTGGTAGCTGGGCTCCAAGAAGCGCTGGGTATCACCATTGAGGTCATGGACTACTCCGAGCATGCTCTCGCAGGAGGATCTGGTGCTTCGGCGGTTGCCTACGTTCAGGTAGCGGGAACTGATGGTGCTGTGTGGTGGGGCGTTGGTATGGACTCATCCATCCTTGATGCTTCACTGCGTGCGGTCATCTCGGCTGCTAACCGCATCGGGTAAACGATGCCAATCTCAATTCGTTTAGCTCAAGCCGATGACGCAGAGACCGTTTGGGCGTTGACTCGAGAACTCGCCGTGTTCGAAGAACTCGACAATGCATTCGTGGCTACTGAGGAAGATTTCCGTCGAGAAATCAGTAAGCCAGATTCAGTCTTGACGGTACTCTTGGCCGAAGTCGATGGAGCGATTGCGGCCTACGCCGTTTGCTATCTGACCTTTTCTACCTTTTCGTGCCGTCGCGGACTATGGCTAGAGGATCTCTACGTTCGTCCAGAATTTCGTCGTCAAGGAATCGCCCGCGCGCTCATGGATGATATGGCATCTCGATCTGAAGGTCGCTTCGAGTGGGAAGTACTGAATTGGAACGAAAATGCTATTGCGCTCTACGAGGCTTACGGTGCTCGTAGCCAGGTCGGGTGGACAAAGTATCGACTGACGCCGCACACCGCCTAGGTGATCTTTTAGATAGTCCTTATGCGATTCTCTCCATTTTCTTGGATGGGACCGGCACGATGTAGTTGCTGCCAGCGAGTGCCGCTGGTGGGAATCACCTAAGCAAGGAGAGTGCGATGAGCAGTGGGTTTATTAATTCCAGAGCTAAAAAACTCGGTGCCGCGGCAGCTGTCGTTACGGTGTTTGCGGGGACTGGCGTGGCCGTTGCAGGTGCAGCACAGCACCACCATGCTTCGACGAACACCATCAACAGCAGTCGCCATGAAGGTGGCCACCGTAGTGCACATGCCCCCGGCGGCGAAGTAAGTGCCATCTCGGCTAACGCCGTCACGATTCAAGATCCTTCGGGCGCGGCGGCAACCTTCGCCATCAACTCAAATACAGTATTTCTGAAGGCGGGCGTTAGCGCATCGGCATCTGATGTGAGTGAGGGTTCCTTCATCCGTATCGTCCCTACTACTCCGGGATCGATGACGGCGTTGAAGGTATTCATCCAAGGACCCCACGTTGGTGGGAAGGTCACAGCTATTGATGGCAGTACCATCACCTTGACGAATCGTAACGGGACTAGCTTGACGGTCATTGAGTCGGGCGCAACGACGTACACCAAAGACGGGGTTGCGGCTTCGTCGAGTGATGTGCTTGTGGGTCAGCGCGTTGAAGCTCGAGGCACCTTTGTTACGGGAAGTACGACGACGTTGAATGCGACCACCGTAAACATTGGAAGTCCTGGCCCAGGGCA
>CAIQWC010000035.1 GCA_903875425.1 uncultured Actinomycetes bacterium
AAAATCCAATTACCACGATCGTCAACACACACCACCACGGTGACCATACCTATGGCAACTCGGTATTCCCTGAGTCGACCGTTATCGGCCACCAGATCTGTCGAGATGCAGTAATTGCCACAGGCATGGAAACCGCCAAGTGGTTCCATGGCGTTGAATGGGGAGACATCGTTATTAGCCCCCCGACGGTGACCTTCGAAGAAAAACTCTCGGTGTACTGCGATGACACCAAAGCAGAGCTCGCGTTTCAGGGTCCTGCGCACTCCACGAATGACGTAACGATGTGGGTGAAGGACTACGGACTGCTCTTTACGGGCGACCTCGTCTTCAACGGAGGAACCCCCTTTGTGCTTATGGGCTCGGTGCGGGGGAGTATCGAAGCAATCGCCCGCATGAAGGCACTGGACCCAACCGTTATCGTGCCGGGTCACGGACCCGTATGTGATGCTGGAGTTCTCGACGACATGCTTCGTTACTTTCTTTTCATTCAGCACGAGGCGAAGCAAGGTTTTGATGCTGGGAAAGAACCTCACGAGATTGCCGAAGGGATAGATCTCGGGGACTTTGCTCACCTAACTGATACGGAGCGCTTAGTGGGCAATCTTCACCGCGCTTATTCAGAACTTCGTGGTGACGCAGCAGGTATTGCTCTTGACTGGGATCAAATTGTCGATGAAATGGTGGCTTACAACCATGGGCAACCGCTTCGTTGTCTCGCCTAATTAGGAGAATCTCCTACTGGGTGAGATGCTGAGGCTATGAGTTTTGAAAATGTTGAGTTCAAGCACCTACGTGCTTTTGTCAGTGTTGCTGACAAACTCAGTTTTTCTCGTGCCGCTGATGAACTCAATATTTCCCAACAATCCCTCAGTGTCAAAATTCAACATTTGGAAAAGATCCTCGGTGTTCAGTTATTCCATCGCTCGACGCGCAAGGTTGATCTAACCGCGGGTGGTTCGGTGCTCTTAGGGCATGCCCGACAACTTTTGGCTGACCTATCGGTGGCCTGTGAAGAGACTCACCGGGCAGAGTCGAATCAAGCGAACAACTTAGTGATCGGGTACACCACGACGCTGGTTGACGAGACGGTGTCGAAACTCGTGGAGCAGGCACACCGGACGTATCCCAATCTCGTACTCCGGATGTGTGAGATGTGGCAGTCCGAGAGCAGCGACGCAGTGCGTCATGGTCGAATCGATATCGGCATGGCCCGCTGTCCTGAGTCCGTATCGGAACTTAACTACGTCAAGTTTCGTGAAGAATCAATCGGCGTCATTATCGGCAGTGATCACGAGTTGGCGCAACAGCCGTCCATTCGTGCACAGGATCTCAATGATATGACCCTTGGGATTTGGCCACGCTTCTTCTCCCCTGGGTTCTTTGATCTTGTCGTCGAGTCGCTTCGGGAGCGTGGCTTCACCGGCGTAGTGCGGGAATTTGAATATATGAATGCTTCGCTATTCCGCAGTGACCTCGCTGCGAAGCAAGAGATCGCTGAGGGGAAATCATTTTACGTAGCCTTCGCCACACAGATGCCGGAGAGCTCCAGTAATTTCGTGTGGAAACCGCTAGTCCCGGATTTATTGATTCCCGTTCAGCTCTACTTCAGAAAGAATCCTTCTGAAAATGTGAAGAAATTTCTCGAAATTGTCGAATCTGTCTCGACTACTCACCACTGGCTCCCTCGATAAGACGGCCCGTGTGTCAGTGATGGTTTAAACCCACGTCTTGGCTGCGTGAGTAGTAGTGATCGAATTACCTAGGCGCTTAAGAGCTCCCCGTTAACGCGGACATCGCCGAGGTGGTGAAACGCTTCGTGATACACCTGAGACGCGATCCAACTAAGCGTCCGAGTAGCAGCGACCGGAAACGCGAATGGCATACGACGTTCACGCAAGCCATCAGGCATTTGGGTAAAGACTTTGTTGAAGAGAGTGGCTGCGGTGGTGAGTTCGGTAACCATGTCATCGACGGTATCGAGTTCATAGAAACCGAAGGCAACTCGCTCTTCTCGGTAAAGGGGAGGCAGCGTGGGCTCGAGCTCTACGCAGGCCACCACCATACGGTCACGAATGCTCAGGTAGACATCGCGGAGGTGGGCTGCGTATTCGAGTGAAGACCAGCGTTCCGGTTCTGGGCGACGCGCGACGCGATCACCTTGAGCGATGAGGAGCTCACAGAGTTGCCCGGTTGCCGAGCTTAGGAGTGCTGAGATCTGACCTGCTTGGATCTCATCCCAGATAAACCCGCAGACGTCACATTGTTCATTTGTAGTCACGGCATTAACCTCATGCATGAAGAGTCCTGAGGGACGGTGGATAAGAAACACAGGGTGCGCGATTCACCTTGGTAGTAACTGTACCCATAATCGCTCCGTCGCGGTCTGACGAAACGCTACCTAGCTGGCGAAGCCCCCAAAGCCGCTTCGGTAATAAAGCAGTGGCGTGCCTTCAGAGGTCCCGAGATCTCGAACACCACCGACGACGAGTTCGTGGTCGCCCGCGCCAGTAATGGATTCGAGGCTGCAATCGACCCAGGCCAGTGCTCCATCGAGGTGCGGATCTCCCGAAGCGGTTGCTTTCCAGCCGACCCCGGCGAACTTATCGCTACCGGAAACAGCGAAGGACCGACAGAGCGCTTCTTGGCGACTCTCGAGGATGTTGACGCAAAACGAGCCAGCCGCGGCAATTTTTGGCCAGGTTGACGAGTTGTTCGACGCGGCGACAATCACGAGGGGAGGATCGAGTGACAAGGCACTGAATGCTTGACAGGTAAAGCCGACAGGACCCGATTCAGTCATTGAGGTGATGATGGTAACCCCACTAGCGAAGTGACCTAGTACTTCGCGAAAATTCGATGGGTCAATGGTCATGGTATGCGCTCTTCTCTATCCCCAGTAGTGGTGCGACATCGTAACGACGGAAACAGTTTATCTAGGCCGCAGGACAACTGAGATACCGTCCGGCGTGAACCGGCGGGACTAGCGCCAAATAACTCCCAAGTAGATCGCGATAGCAATACCAACGACCACAATGCATCTTCGCAGTGTTGCATCGGGGAGCTTCCTGCCGTACCGAGCACCAATTTGACTGCCTACGGCGGTGCCGATCGAGACGAGTAAGACGATGGACCAAGAAATATTGGTGAAAACAATAAAGTAGACAGAAGCAATTGCGTTGATCGCTAGCGCAAGCAGGTTCTTCATCGCGTTAACCCGCTGCATGCTCTCGCCGAGCACAATAGCGAGCAGGGTGATGAGGATGACGCCTTGGGCGGCGCCGAAGTATCCACCGTAGATACCTGTTAGGTATACCCCGATAACAAGAATGATTTTGTGATGGAGATCAGGATGGTTCTTTCTCACCACCCATTTGCGAATACGAGGCTGGAGCGCGAGGAGTACTGAGGCAAGAGCGATCAGAGGTGGAACGGCGGCTTTGAAGACGCTTTCGGGAAGCGCCAAGAGTAATAGCGCCCCCGTAACGCTGCCTACGATGGAGGCAGGGCCCAGGAGAAAAAAGGTCTTTCGCTGGCCTTCGAGCTCGCGGCGATAGATCATGACGCTGCTGAAGGTTCCCGGGGTGAGGCCAATATTGTTTGACACGTTGGCGAGAACCGGTGGGTACCCCAGCGCCAAGAGCACGGGGAAGGTGACCAGCGAACCACCTCCTGCTACCGCATTGACCATTCCTGCCACAATGCCGGTCAGAAAAATGATGAAGGCGGTTCCGAAAGACACGTCAATGGTCTAGCCCGTAAATTGTTGCTCCCCCAATCCGCACGGGGCGACGATCGATGCCAGCCTCCGTGCCTCAGTGGCCGCTAGCAGCCAATCATCGAGCATTGACAACAAAAAACCCTTATTTAACAAGGTATTGCCGTTATTTCAGTAATTTCTCAGGTTGATGTTGTGGTTTCTCGATTTTGTGATTAAATCATTCCCCTAGCAATAAACATGAGCGTTTCTCATGGGAGGCGTTAGAACCATTCAACTACCAAGGGGGGGACTACATGTCACTCAGAAATCCAATTAAGACTATGAAGTCGAAGGGTGCAAGGGTTGCGAGTGCAGTGCTTGCAGCTGGGCTCATTGCGGGTACGGCTGGCATTGCGTCATCCGCCACTGCTGGCGCCTCGGCTTCTGGTAAGACCGTCGACCTGGTTTCCTGCTTCGACACCAACGCATGGTGCACCGTTTACAACCACACCATGATCAACTACCTAACCAAGCACGGCGTTCACGTGACCTACCTGCAAGACCCTTTCCAAGCGTCTACGCAGGTTCAGAACTTGAACACAGCAATTGCTAATCACCCGAACTTGATTGTCTTGCTCGCAAGCGCTTCAGACTCGGCGTTGATCCCAGGACAGAACGCTGCTAAGGCTGCGGGCATTCCGTTGATCTACACAAACTCCCACTCAATGGCTCAGAAGGACGTTGTTTCTAACATCAACGCTGGTCAGTGCTCATTGGGTCAGTTCGGTGCTGACAACCTGGTTTCAGGATTGAAGGCTGAGCACAAGGCAGTCAGGGGTAACGTTGTGGCGATCACCGGTTCAGCGGGTGTGTACACCTCTTCGGACCGTATGAGCTGCTTCAACAAGGAACTTGCCAAGAAGGGCCCAGGCCTTAACTTGGTTTCCGTTCAAGACGGTAACTGGGACCCCACGCAGTCGGGTCAGGAGTACACCGCCATGGTTAGCCAGTTCGGTAAGAACGGTATCGTTGGTGGCATTGGTATGGCGGACTACCAGACTGATGCCATGATTAGTGCCGCGGTAGCTGCTGGCCAGAAGGTTGGCGTCAAGAACAAGGGCGTCGTTTTCTCTGGTACCAACTGCACCGTCACTGGTATGAACGACATTGCTGCAGGCACCATGTGGGGCGACGCAACTCAGATGCCGGCATACGAAGGAAACTTGGTTGCGGTCAACGTATTGAAGTACCTCAACGGCGGACACATCGCTCGGTACATCAATGGTGTTGAGCATGACATCACTGCCCTGAACTACAAGCAGTACAAGGCTGGTTGCAGCCAGACGGCTGCTAACGCCAATGGTACGTTTGCTTACTAAATAGCATTCAAACAATGCAATAACGCTAGTGAGCGAAGGCTGGACATTATGTCCAGCCTTCGCTCACGGCGTATAGTCGTTCGGTATTATTGTTTGTGGTTTAAAGATTGAGGGGGAGATCTGAGTGGTCACCGAAAGCGTTCTGCGTGCGGAAGGTGTTGTCAAACACTACGGGCCGGTCAAGGCCTTGCAGGGAGTGTCCTTCGACCTACGCCGGGGTGAAGTACACGCCCTACTCGGCCACAATGGCGCAGGTAAGAGCACCCTGGTTAAAACCCTCACAGGCTCCGTACAGCTAGATGAAGGTCAAATATTTCTCGATGGCCAAGCCGTTTCAATTTCATCTCCCTCTGAAGCTCAGAGTAATGGGATTGCTTGGGTTGACCAAGAGTTGACCCTGATACCCAATCTTTCCATCGAAGACAACATCGCGCTGGGTGGGATGGAGTCAACATTCCTCGCCCAACGCAAGCAACATCGTCCAAGGGTGAAACAGTTGCTCGAGCAGATCGGTCTTGGCCACCTTTCGCCAACGCAAGAAGTTGGAACGCTTTCGATCGGTGAGCGTCAACTTTTGGAGATCACTCGTGCGTTCGGTCGTAACTCAAAGATAGTGATTCTGGACGAGCCGACGGCTACCTTGAGCGACTTCGAAATTGAGCGTGTTTTTGCCGCCATTCGAGAAGTTACCGCAGAGGGTGTGTCGGTCATTTATGTCTCACATCGCCTTGAAGAAATTATTCAGATATGCGATCGCGCGACCATCATGCGAGATGGCCAAGTCGTTACCACACAAGAGATCTCGGGACTGGACAAGTCTGCGTTGGTGAATCTTATGGTCGGGCAGCTGCCTGAATTTGCAGAAGTGCAAAGCATCGCCAAAGAAGGTGGAAACGGTGATTTCTCGATTACCAACTTGTCAATCAATAATTTTGTGCAAGATGTCACCTTCGGCGCGAAAGGTGGCGAGATTTTCGGGCTTGCCGGTCAGTTGGGTTCGGGAGCTAGCCTGATCCTCAGAGCGCTGGCTGGACTGGAGCCAAAATCTTCGGGGCGGGTTGTACTTTCGGGTAAACAGTTCCGCTTAGGGAGCACGCTTCGTTCGCGCAAAGCGGGAGTGTATTTCGTCTCCAACGATCGCAAGGGCGAAGGACTGTTCCTGACCTTTACCAATAGTAGAAACTTGACTGCTACTCGTCTTCCGATTTTGGCGAAGGCCAGCATTATCTCCCGTTCAGTTTTGAAGAAGAGTGCGGAAACGTTGATGCAGTTAGCAGGGGTAGATAAGTCTCGGCGAACCATGACGGTTGATTCGCTGAGCGGTGGGAACCAGCAGAAGATTTTTATCGGTAGGAACCTGAATCACCCCAAAATGAAACTACTTCTGCTCGATGAACCCACTAGAGGCGTCGATGTTAAGGGTCGGGCCGAAATCCACCAGTTGATCCGTGAGGCTTCCGCTTCGGGTATTGGGGTGATTTTCTCATCCACGGAGCTTGACGAAATCATGGAGCTCTCCGACATCATCGGTGTTATGCATAAGGGCAAACTGGTCAACGTGGAAATGCGCGGACAAACGAATGCCGCCAAGGTTTTTAACGAGATGGTTAGAGAATCAGAGATCGAAGGAGTGAAGGCATAATGACGGTGATTACTCCTACAGCTGAAAGTTCAACGTCCATAGCGTCCTTCGTGAGGAAGATTTCTCTGGTTCAGATCGCGGCAGTGGCCGTGGCTGCGGTGCTGATCATTTTTGGGGCTATCACCAATAACTTCTTCTCGCTCTCAACCTTCCAAGGAATACTCAATACGTCAGGGATTATCGCGATTGTCGCAATTGGTGTGACCTTCATGACCTTGTCGGGGAACCTATTTACGCTGTCCGCGTCGGTTACGGTCCTGGTGTTGGGGCAAGCATTCCTGGAGATCGTTCACTTCGGCCCATTTCCGGCCATTCTCATCATTCTTTTGCTGGGAGCGATCATTTTTGGATTGCAAGGATGGCTGGTTGGACGACTCGGTGCCAATGTCATCATTATTTCCGTGGCCGCCGGCTTTCTCCAGCAAGGAGTTGCCGAGTATTTATCAGGTTCCAACCCCTCGATTTTGGCCCCGGCTGGGGTTACTAGTTACCTTTGGATGAGAAACACGTACGGGGGAATTCTCTTCTCGGTGTGGGCGATGTTCGGGGTAGTGATTCTGGGAGAACTCTTCTTGCGGCGAACGGTGGCGGGTCGACAAATCTATCTCGTTGGCGAGAATCGGGCCGCTGCTCGAACAGCAGGAATCAACGTTAAGCGTATTACGATCATCGCCTTTGTTGCTGCAGGAATTTGCATTGCCTTCGCCGCCACCTTAGAGGCGGCATACACACAGAATGCCTACAGTCAGGGCTCGTACACCTTTGATGCCATCGTCGCCATTCTCATTGGAGGCACGTCGGTACTGGGAGGCAAGGGTTCACTTATTAGAACCATGTTCGGAGCCTTGGTCGTTTCCTACCTCAGCCAGATGATGGTGATGCGTGGATACAACACGCCAACTCGGGTTTTCGTGGAAGGACTCCTTCTGTTTGGAGTTGTCGTGGTAATGCAGTTGAACGATCGGGGGCGTAGCTAATGGGTAGTGTCGTGGGAAAAAATAGTCTAGGAGTGGTGCGCCGCTGGCCCGAGTTGCCGCAGGTGGCGGCAGTTGTTGTCATGTTTGCCTTTTTCTGGATTATGACTGCTGCGAAAGGAACGACGCCGTTTAGTGGCGCTAACGTTGCAAACTCATTGAACTACTTCGGGGAGTACGGCTTATTCGCCTTGGCACTCGGTATCACCATGATTCTGGGGGAGTTTGATATCTCCACCCTTGGCACCTTTGCTTTGGGCGGAATGATCGCAGTCAAGGTTGGTTCTACCAACCCCTGGCTGGGAGCGGTGGTTGCAGTTGCCTGCTGTAGCGCATTCGGACTCGGACAGGGTTACATCATCGCAAAGTTCAGAATGAATTCTATGACGCTGACGGTTGGTGGTTACTTGATCACCTTGGGCTTGTGTGGCGCCATAAACAAAAATGTTCAGGGCAATGGCAATGCCAACATTCCACCATTTCTGCAGAAGGAAATCCTAACTATTTTTTCGCCGATGAGTTTGTTCGTGTTCGCAATTTTCATTGTCGCTGGAGTTGCCTTGAAGTACACGAGTATGGGGCGTAAATTTCTAGCGATGGGTGGAGCTCGAAAGTCAAGTAGGGCGATCGGACTCCCGGTTAACCGTTACGTTACGGTTACCTTCGGACTCTCTGCCGCCCTGGCTTCTCTTTCGGGGGTGCTCTACTCCTACACGACCGCTACCTCCCTTGTTGACCCAGGGCTGACGCCTTTCTTGTTTGCTGTGACTGCGGTTCTCATTGGCGGCGTAAGTCTGAGCGGTGGTAGGGGGGCTCCATTCGGTATTGCCTGTGGTGCGCTCTCGCTAAGTTTCCTTTACGGAGCTTTTCAGACTACGGCTGCCACGCCGGATATCTCAGATACCGTCTATGGATTACTGCTGCTCATCGTAGCGATTTGGTCGGCACCGAGCCTCAAGGAATGGCTTGGTTCCATCGCAGCGCATCCTATTTTTAGAAGCGACAAGGAAAACAAGGTCGCTGCGTAAGTTTCTAGATGTTGTTCTAGCAAACAGTTAGGAGAATTTAAGAATGGGTAGCAAGATTCTGATTAAGAACGCCTATGTGATCACGATGAACCAATCACGAGACACACTTTCTAAAGGTGAAGTCTTGGTGGAAGATGACAAAATTGTTCAGATAGGGCACAATCTTCCGTCCGACGGAGCGGAAGTTATCGACGCTGAGGGTGGCATCATTATGCCGGGCTTCGTGGATAATCACCGCCACATGTGGCAGACAGCTCTCCGATCTATGCTTGCTGACTGGACTCTGCATGAGTACATGCGAGGCATGCGTTTCAACATCTCTCCGGTACTGCGTGCTGAAGATATTGGTGTTAGTAACTACATCGGTGCACTTGAGTGCATCAATGCTGGGGTGACCACAGTCTTTGACTACTCACACAGTAATAATTCACCTGAACATGCGGATGCCGGTGTCGAAGCTTTGCTTCGTAGTGGAGTTCGGGCGGTCTACGGGTACGGTTTTGTGCCGGCTCCCGTTGATCACCCAGCATTCCAAACCATCCACGACCGAGTGAAGGACGCAAACCGAATTCACAGCGAATACCTCTCGTCTAATGACGCCCTCGTCACGATGGGCGCGGCGTTGACAGAGACTGGTCTGATCCCTTGGAGTGAATCCAAGATTGAAATTCAGGCTGCACGTGACATGGAAGTCGTCATGTCAATCCATAACAACAACTACTTCGGCGTAACGGTATCTCAGGGCGTAAAGCCCATGCAGGCTGAAGGGCTCTTAGGTCCCGACCAGATCCACGTACACTGCAACACCTCCAAGCCTCACGAGTTCCAGTGGCTTGCCGACGCTGGCTGCACCATTGTCTCGACCCCCGACACCGAAATCAACATGGGAATGGGACACCCTGTTCTCAACGAGGCCAAGGAATACGGCATCCGCTCAACGTTGGGTTGTGACATCATCAGCCTCAATGGAGGGGACATCATCAGCGAATGTCGCCTAGGACTCGTTGATTCGAGGGTTCGGATTAACGATACCTACAACGCTCGCGAAGAGATGCCGCTGGTACTAGAGACGAGTTCCATGGATGCGCTCGCTTGGGGGACCATCAACGGCGCGGAAGCACTTGCTTTAGGTCACAAGACCGGTAGCCTCGAAGTTGGCAAGCAAGCCGACATCGTCGTGATCAAGCCCAACAACCCAACACTGTGGCCTCTCAACGAGGAGCCTGGGTCCGTGGTCTTCCACACCAGCCCTGGTGACATCGATACCGTTTTGATCGCTGGAAAGATCATGAAGCGTGATGGCAAGTTGGTCGGTGTTGACTACAACGCAGCACGCCGTGAGGCGGAAGCGTCACGAGACTGGATTATCGATGCTGTCATGGAGACTAAGGGCGAGCTTCTTCCACCTGAAGAAAGTCTTTCTCTGGTGAACATCGAGGCAACCGCGGTTGCCAACATGTCGCTCTAAGTAGCAGCAGTTCCAATTGGCTTGCCTAACCGCGTGGCTAGGCAATGGGTCGAATAACTAGAACAAAGGGGAACAGTTCATGGGTAGATTATCCGGTAAAAAAGCGCTGATCACTGGTGCTACGAGTGGTATCGGAGAAAACATTGCTCGTCTCTTCGCTGCGGAGGGCGCTTCGGTAGTGATTTGTGCCCGTCGTCAAGAGTTGGGTCAGGCAATTGTTGATTCAATCAAGGCTGACGGTGGCTCGGCGTTTTTCTGGCCCTGTGACGCGTCGGACGAAGGCTCGGTACGGGTTGCGATGCAGGGTGTTAAGGAAGATCTTGGTGGCTTGGACATCTTGGTTAACAACGCTGGTATCGCGCCTGCCGGTCCTCTAGAAGAGATGGAGCTCGAGGAGTGGAACAGGACGCTCGGAAGTAATATCACTTCGGTGTTCTTGGTGACGAAGCACGCGCTACCTTTGCTTGCCAAGGGTAACGGAGCCAATATTATTAACCTTGGCTCCACTTTCGGTGTTGTAGGAGCTGCTGGGTCAACGGCATACGCCATGACGAAGGCAGCGGTTATGGGCATGACGAAGTCGATGGCGCTCGAATTCGCCTCGCGCGGTATCCGTGTGAACGCACTATGCCCTGGCGCTACTGAGACGCCGTTCCTATTGGATTGGGCTGAAGAAACTGGTGACGCAGCTGGAACCATGAACTGGTTGCTGGAGCATCACCCAATTGGTCGTATCGGCACCACCGATGACCAAGCGAAAGCTGCACTGTTCTTGGCCTCGGACGACGCGTCGTTCGTTACCGGTCACTCGCTGCTGGTTGATGGTGGTTACACCGCTCAATAAGGTTAGGGCGCAGTACGGAGAACGAGAAAAAGGGCCCCACCGGGGCCCTTTTTCTACAATACGCACTCTTACGCTTGGGATATTAAGCCTGAACCAACCTATTGGTTTGGGTTCCAAGTCCAGAAATTCCTAAGTCCAGCACATCTCCAGCCGTCAAGAACGGCACATCGTCGTGGCCGAAGGACACGCCCGCAGGGGTGCCGGTGTTGATCAGGTCACCGGCCTCAAGCACCATGAATTGGCTTAAGTACCAAATAATGTAATTGACATTGAAGATCATGTGCTTGGTATTGCTGTCTTGGCGAGTCACACCGTTTACTTTCAAGGTAAGCGACAGATCTGAAGAACTTGCAATTTCGTCCGGTGTGGCAAGCCAGGGACCAAGGGGGTTGAAGGTCTCGCAGCTCTTCCCCTTATCCCATTGCCCGCCGCGCTCCATCTGGAAGACACGCTCCGACATATCGTTAGCTAGTGCGTAGCCCGCGATGTGATCGGCTGCTTGCTCGACAGAGTCTAGGTAGCGAGCTGTCTTAGAGATGACGACAGCAAGTTCTATTTCCCAGTCGCATTTGGTGGACGCTCGGGGAATCATGACATCATCGTTCGGGCCCACCATGCAGTTGGGAGCCTTGAGAAAAACAACAGGCTCTTCTGGTATGGCTAGGCCAGTCTCTTCGGCGTGGTCTCGGTAGTTGAGTCCAATACATACGATTTTTCCTGGTCTCGCGATAGGAGCCCCGATGCGTTTGCCCGTGATATCAAACGGTGCGAGCGTCTCTTTACTGAGAGCCTGGCGGAGCTCATCGACAGCACCAGATTCAAAGAATGATCCATTGAAATCTCCGTATGAAGCGGGTACTTCAAAGCTTGCGTTACTGGCATCCATCACGACGGGTTGTTCGTGACCGACATTTCCGATTCGTAATAATCTCATAACGTTTCCTCCACTATCTACTTTGTTGAAACTTACCCGGGGCCAACCGACGAAGCGGAAACCCGGAGACTAGCTCGTGTGAACTGATACAACGCCTCGGTCACCATTAACTGCGGCGAGTACGAGACCACTACCATCCCCTATGAGCGCTCGCATGATCTCTTCATCACAACCGATGACGGTGGGTACACCCACCGATCGAGCAACTTCGACCAGGTGGGCGGCCTCAGAACCCCCGAAGGTGACGAGACCAGCTGCCCCCCAGAGCAAGGGGGCCAGCTGTGGGATGGGGTTCGGCGCTACCAGAATCATGCGCGGGAATGGTGTGGCCGAAGCCGGCAGCCCTTCGACGTAGCGAACCGCTCCTGCCCCAACGCCAGGGCTGATGGCCTCACCTTGGAGTTTGCGTCCATGGGCCATGACCGTTGAATAGACGAAGGGCTCCCAGCGCATGAGCGAGTGCCGCCGCTGGTCTTGCGCCTTAGCCAGACACGATGGGTTATCAAAGTCACCCTTAGATCCAAGAAAGGCTTCGAGATCGGCGCTGCTGAGAGCCCAGAAGTCCTCGATCCGAGCGAGCGCACCCTGATGGAACATTGTTGCCGCGATACCCCCGAGGGTTCTAGCGAGTCCCTCAAGTGCTTCAAGGGGGTATTGGTCAAGGTGTTCAAGTTGCTCAACCGCCACGTCGATTGACCCACCCCGTAATTCCTTGAGGAGATCTTGGGACGTCATGGTTAATCCTGAACGAGACCAAAGGTCTTGAGAGGCAAGGTCCGCTTGCTCTCTAAGCTCCTGCCACGCTGCAAGGCTTGGTTGGGAGAGCGTGGTTTCTGTTGATCTACGACACAGAGCTAGCAGCGATGATCGAGATGCTCGTTGCGAGAGCATCAGGGGGGTGAGGAGCTGATCACCGAGATCACCAGCGAGGGTGTAAACAATCTCGGCGACCCCACAAGCTGCTTCTGGAATTACCAGTCCATCATTGTCGCCAGTAGCGGCTTCTGCGTGCTCATTGTTACCAGCCGTCTTTGCTTGAAGTAGATAGATACGTCCGTCAACAACGGCCCATTCAATAAGGTCAGCATTAACTTTATCGAGCACTTCGAGTGCCAAGTCTGCGACGAGCGTGAGAGTTTCAGCATCCAGCAGGCTATCTACCGACGGTGAAATTGTTACCTGACCCGCATCTCGCGCCAGGCGGGTGGTTTGACCGCTTGCCCAACCAGCCATCAGCGCGGCGGAGGAACCTTCTACCGCCACCACGGTGATTGTGGTTTCGTACACCTGGGCCGTACCGGAAAAAATTGGGTGGATCTCCGGCTGGATAAGGACGGCCATACCAGCCGGCTCTCCAAGGGGGTTCCCCTCTTCTTGTTCTAGGAGCGATGACGCCCAGACGCCACGGGTGGCGGTGTTGGTCTCTTCGTTTCCTCTGACGCCCAAATAGGAGGTGAAGGCACCCGAGTACTCACCGGCGTCCTCGAGCGGCGATGAAGAGCGGACAACAAGGTCGCCGCTCAGAAAGGGATAACTAACTTCTAAGTCAGGCAAACAAGGTAACTCGGACTCCATTACCTTGAAGCGAGCCGCGTGCACCCCCTCTTCGGGGATACACGCGGCTGCTGACTTCAATAGTTCCGCGCTAAGCGAAACGGGGACCACCACACCAGGTAGGACGGGAAGTCCTTTCTGAAATGCTTCTGATAACCGTGACGCTTTCGCGCCTACTACGAATGGGTCAAGGCTTTGTTCGCCCTCAAATGAGAGCACCTCGGTCATGCGGACTATCCGGCTTGAGTGATTTCATTCACATTGAAGGTGGTGATCAATTCAGGACCATCCTTCTGAACAATGATCATCTCTTCGATGCGGACACCGAAGTCGTGAACCTTGCCGTGCTGAGTCTCAAGCGCGAATACCATTCCCTCTTGGATTTCTTGGGGGAAGTCCAGTGACCAAATACGTGAGATCACGGGCATGTCGTACTGAGCAAGTCCGAGACCGTGACCCCAAAGGTTGGCAGCTGCCTGGTCTTCATCTTCGTAGCCCCATAGTTCCGTCGCATCAGGCCACTTCGACGCAATGTCTCTCGTTGAAGCGCCAGGTCGAACCTCGGCAATCGAGTCATTGAGCCAGCCCAAGGCCATTGCGTAGTAGTCGTTCTGCTCGGCCGTCGGCTTACCACCAGCGCAGTAAGTGCGGTAGTAGCAAGACTTGAAACCGTTCCAGGTAAGGGCGGCCAAGTCAATGATCACGATTTCGCCGGGTCGAATAATTCGGTCGGAGAAGTTACGCCAGTTGGGCCAAGCGTTCGGACCTGAAGAAACGATGATGTCTTCAACATCTTCCATGCCGGGAATGTCGTAGAGGTACTTCATGCCGAAGGCAGTTACCTGGTTCTCGGTAAGGCCGGGCTTGAGGAACTGTGAGAACTCGTAGTGCATGGCGTCACCAATAGCACCGACGATACGCATCGCCTCTTGTTCATCTTGGTTCTTAACCGCACGCGCTTCCATCATCGGGGTCATGCCGTCGGTCCAGGTGATGCCGGCCTTTTCGAAGCCACGCATCATGTTGATGTCAATGAAGTCAACACCGAGCGGCATGTTTCGAACGCCTGCTTCTTCCAGGGCTTCGAGGAGTGCCTTGATGAACTTGTCGACCTGAACTTCCGAAGCAGGTCCTGCAGCACCCTTGATCCAGGAGAAGGAGTGGCGGATGTTTTCCTTGAGGAGCCACGGTGAGTGCTTCTCAACGTGAATACCAATGTCGCCCTGTTCGAACAAGATTGGCTCGAGACCCTCAACGAGGATCGCGTAGCGAAGTCCTGGCTTGAGTCGGTTCCATCCTGGCGTCAAGGTTGAGGTGATGTAGCGAACGTTCTCGTCGTACATGCAGAGGATGGCGCCGAGCTCATGACGACGCATAGCTTCACGTGCGCGTCCCAAGCGGTATTCACGCATGCGCTGCCAGTTAATTCGCTCCTGCCAGTCCATTCCTACGCTACCGAACGATGCCATAGTTTCCTCCTAGATGGTTTGTGTTGCAGAACTCGTCCTCATTCGGACCGCAATCTTCGAGAGCCACGCTATGCAATATGTGGATGTCTCTTTCGATTAGCAAGTATCAAATTAACATGAAATCGATCAAAAGATTCTCCAAACTCTTGGAGCTACGCGAGACCCACCGCGAGGAAAAGTTCTGGGGATCTAGGCCCATTGCGCCACGCAGGCTCGAAGAGGAGCCATGATTCTCCCCTCATCACTTTTGCTCATTTAACTCATCAATTTAGATTTGTTAATCCATATTAAAAAGTTGTGAATACAACAAGATCTGTGACCGCAGTACCGCTTTTGCGAGCCGGGTTGCGGTGCTTAGTGGTGGTTCTTGAGGTGCTCAGCCAGAATATCGCGGCCGAAGTCATTATCGGGGTTACGCCACAAGGTGTGGACGTGGTTCGCAGCCCGCTGGGTGTTGTCATATTCAACGAGTAGTTGCGGAGCCTGCATGCGGTAGTAGTGGGGTTGCCCCGGTTGCGTAGAGCCCGCCCAGGCGAAGGCAAGATCATTAATCTTGTCACCCTCGTACTTTGCGGCCTCCAACTCAGCGAGCGCATCAGGAACTCGGTACAAGTATGTGTCGAGCAGCTTACGAATCGCTTCGCGCTGGTTACTGTCAAAGTCCTTAACGAATATCCCCTTGGGCTGCTTGGTATAAGAGAGAGCAGCGAGGTCGGCTGGAGTAAGGCCGGCCGCTTTGTCGGCATTGATCTGAATGGTGTCAACGAGATCCAATAATTCGCCGTCGAAGACATCGCGCCAGATGTACTTGAGATGGAGGGGGGTCTCGCCCTCTTCGATGATCGCCCGGTTGGTCGTGACTAGGTCAGTAGGAGCGTTCGGCGACAAGAGTGCACGATGGAGCTGCTCGTCAGTCAACGAAAGAACCACGTCGTGGGCGAGGTCCTCGGGGCCAGCAAGCGGACGCAATGGGGCTGATCCAAGCAGTGGACTACTTGCGGGATCTGCTCCAAAGAAGCACGGGGTCGAAGCAACAATCATGCCGTCGACAATGGTGTGTTGGATAGAGACGTGGTGGCCCCCAAACCGCCAGGACCAACTACCGGTGTTGCCCGGTGTACCAAAGACGCGGAGATAGTAAAGACCAGGGTCTCGTCCGCGGTCTCGGCCCCAGTTGATTTTCCAACCTTCGACCTGGTCAAGAATGTTGTCTAGACCAATGATGGTTGCCAGCGTTACATAACCCGCAACCGAGAGTCCTGAGGCAACGAAACGGAGTGCCTTTCGCTCCTGGGGTGAGGTTAGCGAGCCGAGGGTTACGCCACCGTGGTCAGTGGGGGTGTAGAACCAACGTTCGCGCTCACCATCGGAGGGAAACGGCCACGCAGCGAGCTTTTCTTGTGCAGTATCGAGTGATGAGAGAAAGTCGATGGCTAGTTCTGCCATCTCTTGGGCTATTTGAGCGCGAGCTTCCATGATTATGGCTTCGGTGGATAGAGGCTGAAGGTAACTTCAGGGTCAAATGGTGAGTGGTTGCCGTCAACTTGGGATCGGCGTCCTACGCGGACGTTACGATCGACGAG
>CAIQWC010000036.1 GCA_903875425.1 uncultured Actinomycetes bacterium
CCAGTCTCGACGGTTGCTACGGCGCCAAGAAGATCTGGAAGCAGCTGCAGCGCGAAGGCATCACGGTGGCCAACTGCACGGTGCGCCGGCTCATGAAGGCGGAGGGAATTACGGGAGTTCGTCGCGGTCGGCAGGTCAAAATCACGACTATTGCTGATGAGAATCATCGACGACCGAGCGACCTCGTGGACCGCCAGTTTGTCGCATCAGCGCCCAACCGACTCTGGGTGGCGGACCTCACTTACGTGAAGACTCCTTGGATTCCAGTGGTCGTTGCAACACTCTCAGAGTGGAGTGGTCGCTATGTCACCAAAAATTGGCAAGAGTCATCGTTGGGACGACGAGACGCGAAGGATGTTCTTTCTCCTCGTCGACAAGGGTTCGTCAGTTCGATCCGCAGCACTATCGCTCGGTATCAGCGTCGACCTTGCTTACAAGTGGCGCAGCGACACGGGCATCGCGGCGAAACGCTTACCCAACCTCGTCTATACGGACGACGACAAGGCTGAGTTCTTTCGACGCTTGGCGGTGAATCGCAATGTGACCGTGGTGGCGCGTGAAATGGGTTTCGTGAGAGTCACCTGTTTCAAGTGGGTGCACGAGGCGGGCATCTTCATTAGTCGCGACTCAAATGCACGCAAGAAAGCGTTCTTTGCGCTGCGCGGTCAGGGTGTGTCACGAGCGGAGGCGGCTCGTCAGTTGAACATCAATTCTCGACAGTCGCTCGATTGGGACCAAGGCGTGCGTCAAATCCCCGGTGGTCGCATCTACCCTGACGGACGAACTGTTCTTTACAATCAGAAGTCGCAGGAGAAGATGCCGCCAACCACGGGTGCCTATTTAAATTCACAGGTGAAGATCAGCGATCTTGAGCGATCTATCAGCTCGAGATATTTGAATCTTGATCAGCGAGAACTCATTCATGATCGACGAGCTGAGGGCGCGTCCATTCGCCAAATCGCTCGGGAGCTGAAACGAAGCCCATCGACCATCAGCCGTGAGATTGCACGTAATTCCACCGACAACATTGGTTATCTTCCTTACAGTGCTCAGCGCATCGCCACTGCCCGTCGCCCCCGGCCCAAGCAGTGCAAATTGCTAAGAGAAGAGCCACTTCGTGACTACGTCACCCAACGCTTGGCGAAGCGCTGGTCACCAGAACAAATCTCACGACGGATGGTGAAGGACTTCCCCAACGACGAAACTATGCGCGTGACCACCGAAACGATTTATCAGGCAATTTACGTGCACGCACGGGGCGCATTGAAGCGGGAACTAGTTTCCTTACTACGTCGTGGCGGCGTCGAACGCCAGCCTCGAAAGTCTCCAAACCAACGCACACGTCGCTTCGTCTCAGCGATGGCCTCAATTTCCGAACGTGACCCTGACGTCGAGCTGCGAGCCATACCTGGCCACTGGGAGGGTGATCTTATTGTGGGATCTCAGCACCGCTCAGCCATCGCCACCATGGTCGAGCGCTCATCGCGCTTTACACTTCTGACCCATCTCAATGGCGATCACACTGCGAAGACTGTTCGCGAAGGCCTCGTCACAACGGTTCAGCAGCTTCCTCGACAATTACGCCAAACGCTGACCTGGGACCAAGGGACAGAAATGGCGGAACACGCCGCGTTCGCAATCGCCACTGACATGAAGATCTACTTCTGTGATCCCGCGAGCCCATGGCAACGAGGAAGCAATGAGAATACAAATGGTCTTCTACGACAATATTTTCCAAAGGGGACCGATCTCTCCAAATACTCCGCGGAGCAGATTGAGGAAGTTGCAAACGAACTCAATAATCGGCCGCGCAAAGTGCTCGACTGGGAAAGCCCCGCCGAGCTTCTACGTGCTTTAATCGGTGTTGAAAGTTAAGCCGTGTTGCAACGACCACTGGAATCCAAGTCGTTCGGTGCTCAGTGATGTCAGTCAACCAGACCCCATTGGGTCGAGAGGCGGTGAAGTCACGCTTCAGCAAGTCGTCGTGCACTGGGGGTCCGAGTCGCTTGGCGTAGGGCTTTTTCTTGGCAAAGGCGCTGAAGTTGCTCTTGACTGCAGAGGCGCCAGATCCGGCGTTCTGAGGCCACGTGACCTTGGAGTTGAAGCTCATCAGCAATGAACCGGTAGCCAAAGGTTGGATCATCACCGTGGGCATCACGAGCGGCGTTGGTGAGCACGGCATAATTTCTGGCGCTGTGTTCACGTCGGGAGTATCATTCGCCAAAGTTTTTTCTTCTAGATTGCGGTAGGTAGAACGTACTAAGAACCTGTGACAGCTCCTCGAGGATGTAGCGATACACCCCCCACTTAGCCTTCGGGCATGACAAACCCCAACTGGAATAACGAGGGCTGGAACAACCAGCCGGGTTCCTACAACCCCATCGTGATCAATCAGACACCTCCGCGTCAAAGTAGTCACCTACTGACCGACATCATGATGTTTTGGTTCGGGTGGACCATGCGTGGTCGTCACGACGAACATCGACGACAACAAGCCGCGCTGCAAGCCCCGCAGACCAAGTCTCTCTCCCCTACCGTCACAACGAGGGATTCGGCACCCGACGTGGATCCGGACGGAGAGCCTTCCCTTCGGTTTGCCCTCCAACAACCGGCTTTCCTCGCCTGTCGCGATATTCTCGAACGCTTGGCCGACAGCGACGTAGATATCAGCCCCGAAGAGATGCGCTTACTCCACAACTTGCAATCGCTCTCGGGGCACGCCCTAACCCAAATTGATCTCGAGTCACAACTGGGAGGTGGAGTCAATCCGGATTTGATCAAGATTCCCATGACCCGCAACGCCATTATCTGCTTTACCTATTTCGTAGAGAAACTGCTGGTATCGGGTGAAGCACTCTCCCAAGAGGAGCGGGCGCGATTCACCATGCTGCGCGATCTCCTGGGCATCTTGCGTAGTCAACATCCCACAGATATGAAAGCAAGACCATGAGTATCCACCACGAGGAAACTACGTCTCAACCCCGAGGCTTAACCGAGCCGATTTCATTCATAGCCATCCAAGCAATCACCTACCTCAATACCCACCAGATTGACGCTGCCATTTCCCTCCTAGAGGCGAAGGCTGCCGACCCTGAGCGCCTCACGCTAGATCGCATTAAGGACCTTTCCCTGCTGCGTCGCGCATACGAAGAGGTGCGTGACGAAGCCGCTGCACTCGCCACAGCTCGGCGCGAGTGGGCCATGTTCGACTCGGTCACCATGCCGGTAGCCCGCGTGCAAATTCGAGAACGCTTAGGCAATTTCTATAACCGACACGGGAAGCACGAAGAGGCGTTCGCGCTGGCCGACGAAGCAGATCTCATATGCGAGCAGGAATCTGGCCAGCACCCCGAAGGTACCCAGGCCTGGCTGGGTATCTTCTCCGGCAAGGCTAAGACCGCTCGCTTTGAGGCACTTTTGGGCTTGGGCCAATTCGACGAAGCGCAGAAAGTGATTATCGAGCGAGAGCGGAAGGTGAGCGACGGAGACAGCCCGACCAAGTTGTGGTTCGCTCATGCCCAGTACGCCTTCGCCGAGGTTTCTGCCGGAATCGCGCCTCGGTATGGAGAAGGCCCGGCATTCTGGTTGCAAAGGATTCTCAGTGACACGTCTCCCTACCCAGCGCCAGACAGGGCTTCCGAGTTTTCCTGGGAGGAGTATCGCGAGATTTGTCGCGGCATGGAGTCATTGATTGCCACGCCCAACATGATCTGGAGCCACCCCAACGATGTGGCTGGTCGAGCAGAAATCCAATGGGCAGTGGCCTTGCGGATGCTCACCTACATGTCAAACGACGCCGAACTCGTCAGCCGCAGTAGAGCCGCTGCTCGCGTCACGGAGAAGAAATTTCAAATTGTGTGGCCTTATTACCGGGAAGACTTTCACTTCATTTACTAAAGGGTCGGTCGGAACGGTACCGAATAGAGCCTTCACGACGTTACCGAGATCCCAGAAACTGACCACTGGCACGACAGTTGCTCCACTGCCAGCGATAGTGAGTCCTCCCAAGATCCCGAGAACCGCAGTGGGTCAGGACCGGCGTCTCCTCATGCTGGTTCTAGATTTGGTTCGTGAAATCATCTTGGTACCGCACAACAATTGCCCCACGCCTCATTGACCGTCTCATGGGCGCTCCACTCTTTGCCAAGGGGCGACAGATCATCTGTGCCGAGCTCTCGGGAACGGTGGTGGAGATTGGTTTTGGTTCGGGTCGCAATGTGCC